>CAYRXS010000005.1:19214-22534 GCA_964428225.1 uncultured Planctomycetaceae bacterium | reverse complement strand
ACGCGGGCGAGCTCGAGGTCGCGCAGCAGGGCGTCGGTCTGCTCCCCCATGAGGGCGGCCTGCTCGTCGTCCGGGATCCACGGAGTGGCGTCGAACACGCGATCGGCGCACTCGATGCACGGCGAGGGGGACGGCGATTCCTCGCAGAAGCCGAGCGTATCGGGGCGAATCCGGTGGTGAACCAGGCAGGTGGAGTAGAAGTCGTGCAGGGTGACGACGGCCGGGATCCCCTCGAGCGCGGTCCGGGCGACCAGGTTCCGGGTCAGGCGAATCCAGTGATGGACGTGCACGACGTCCGGCTTCTCGTCCCCGACGATCCGCTGGAAGACCTCGCCCACCCAGGGGTGGAGTCCCTTCTGCCAGTGTCCGTAGTAGAGATCCCCCCGATGGATCCGGCGCACGGTCCAGGAGAGTTCCGAGACATCGTCCCGATCCGACGCTTCGCTGACGCGGGCCCCATCCTGCCAGGCGTCGGTG
Source organism: uncultured Planctomycetaceae bacterium (assembly GCA_964428225.1). Classification (GTDB taxonomy): domain Bacteria; phylum Planctomycetota; class UBA1135; order UBA1135; genus JBFMCU01. Next base: position 22,057 of record CAYRXS010000005.1, on the reverse strand, counting down.
CCCGCCACGACGACCACTTCGTGACCGGCTCTTCGCAGGCCGCGGGCCAGCGACCGCACGGTGTGCTCGGTTCCTCCCTTCAGGTCGGGCGGATACCCCTGAGCGACGAGCAGGACTCTCATCGTCATATCGTACGGCGCGATGCGGAAACGATGAAGCGCGTTCCTTCACGCCGGTTAGGATCGGCGCCTCGTCGTGCGGACTGCTCTCTCCTCCAGCCCGGGAAGAACGTCGTGAACCTTCGATTCTCTCTTCCTCTCGCTCTCGCCGCTTCTCTCCTCTCGTGCGCGACCTTCGCGCAGGAGATCCTCACTCCCACCGAGCACCTCGGGCGTCCGGTCGGCGCGGACTTCCACCTCGCGGACTGGAACGAGGTCTCGGAGTACTTCCTCCACCTCGGGGAGCGCAGCCCGCGAGCGATTGTCCGGACGGTCGGCACCACGACCGAGGGTCGCGATTTCCTGCTCGCGACGATCTCGAGCGAGGAGAACCTGGCGCGTCTCGACGAGATACGCGCCGCGGCGAAGCGGCTCGCCGATCCGCGGGGAATGGACGAGGAGGAGCGCGATCGGGTGCTCGCGAAGGCGAAGCCGATCCTGTTCGTGTCGATCGGCATGCACTCGACGGAGACCGCGGCGCCGCAGATGGGGATGGAGCTCGCGCACCGGCTCGCGACGTCCGACGAGGAACCCTACGCGAGCGCGCGCGACGAGCTCGTCGTCCTGATCGCGCCGTGCCTGAATCCCGACGGGCTGGATCACGTCGTCTCGTGGTACCGCGAGACGGTGGGGGGGCCGTACGAGGCGGCGGGAATGCTCGAGCTCTACCAGCACTACTCCGGGCACGACAACAACCGCGACTGGTTCATGCTCTCGCAGGCCGAGACGCGGATCGTGTCCCGCCTGCTCTACGCGGAGTGGTTCCCGCAGGTCTACTGGGACGTGCACCAGCACGGCGCGTCCCGCGAGCGCTTCTTCGTGCCTCCCTTCCGCGATCCCCTGAACCCGAACCTCGACCCGGGGATCATCACCGCGATCGATCAGCTCGGCACGCGGGCGCTCTTCGATCTGACTCGCGAGGGGTTCCAGGGCGTGGCGACCGGCGTCTCCTACGACATGTGGTGGATCGGGGGCAACCGCACCGTGCCCGTGCGCCACAACATCGTCGGGCTGCTCACGGAGGCCGCGTCGGTGAAGCTGGCCACGCCGGTCTTCCTCCCGCGCACCGAGCTGTCCGGCCCGCGCGGGATCGGCGACTACGCGCCTTCGAACCGCTTCCCCGATCCGTGGCCCGGGGGATGGTGGCGCCTGCGCGACATCATCGACTACGAGCACGCGTTCGGCCGCTCTCTGCTCGCGAGCCTCGCGCGCGAGCCGGGGCTGTGGCTCGAGAACGCGCTGGCCGCCGCGGAGCGGTCGATCGCGAAGGGACGAGAGGACGCGCCGCGCGCCTGGGTCATCCCCGGCGACAACCGGGATCGCGGCGCGGTCCGTCGGCTCGTGGACTCGCTCCTGGTGACGGGCCTCGAGGTGCACGTGGCGGACGCGGCGTTCCGCGCCGACGGGCGCGGCTGGCCCGCGGGCTCCGTGGTGATCCGCCGCGACCAACCCTACGGCCAGTACGTGAAGGACCTCTTCGAGGTCCAGGAGTACCCCGACGGCCAGCCGCCCTACGACGTGGCGGGCTGGACCCTGCCCCTCCTGCTCGGCGTGCGCTGCGTGGAGGTGATGGGCGAGCTCGAGCCGCCCCTCCGTCCGGTCGCCGACGCCCGGCAAGCCGTGGCGGGTTTCATCGAGCGCGTGGCCCCGCCTCAGGCGGACATGCGCGACAGCGACGCCTGGGCCGCCGCGTTCGATCGCCTCGGCCGGGGGGAGTCCGTCGCCTTCGGCCTCGCCCGTCGGAAGAACGGCGGGCGGATCCACCTCTCCCCGCCGTGGACGGAGGAGGAGAATCCCGGGCCCTGGACGGTCCGCGAGGCGATGCCCCGCATCGGGATCTACGCGCCGTGGAGCGGCGTGATGAACGAAGGCTGGCTGCGCTGGGTCTTCGACACCTTCGGCGTGCCCTACGTCACCGTGCGCAACGAGATGATCCGCGCCGGCGAGCTCGACGCGTTCCTCGACGTCCTGGTCCTGCCGAGCATCTCCGGAGGCCAGATCGACGAAGGCCGCGCGCCGGGGTCCGTGCCGCCGCGGTTCGCGGGCGGTCTCGGCCCGACGGGGGGAGCGGCGATCGACGACTTCGTGCGCGGCGGGGGCACCCTGATCACCCTGGGGCGCTCGTCCTCCTGGGCGATCGAGCTCTTCGGCCTGCCGCTGCGGGACACGGTGCGGGAGGCGGAGGAGTTCTCCTGCCCCGGCAGCGTGGTGCGCGCGGTGCCCGAGCCCTCCGAGCTCACCGCCGGTCTCCCCGAGTCCTTCGCGGTGCTCTTCTCGCGATCCACGGCCTGGGAGGTGATCGAGCCCGAGGACGGGGAGGACGCCGAGGCCGACGACCGCACGATCGACGTCCTCCTGCGCTACGCCCCGACCCGCACCCTGCTCTCGGGCTGGATCGTGAATCCCGAGGCCATCGCGGGGAGGGCCGCGTGGGTTCGCGCCTCCCACGGGGCGGGCGCCGTGCACCTGTTCGGCTTCCGGCCCCAGTACCGCAGCTGGGCCCAGGCCTCGTTCCACCTCCTTTTCCGCGCCCTCCTCCTCGACCGGTGAGCGCCCGCCTCCTGCTCCTGCTGCTCGTCGCGATCCCGGGCTGTCGGGGGGCCCCCCCCCCCCCCCCCCCCCCCACCGGGCACCCCCCCCCCCACCGGGCGGTAAAACGGGTAAACCAAGGGCCGCGCCCGGCCC
>CAYRXS010000005.1:0-19204 GCA_964428225.1 uncultured Planctomycetaceae bacterium | reverse complement strand
GACGGGGCTTCCCACCCACGACGTGCGGTACTCCTGGTACGACGAGGAGCAGCGCCGGCCGAAGCACGAGACCCACCTCCTGATCCGCGCCGACGGCCGCGTCGAGCGGCACGGCAAGGAGATCGCGTGGTACGAGGACGGAACGGTGAAGACCGAGCGGGAGTACGACCACGACCGGCCCGCGGGGATCTGGCGCTCCTGGTATCCGGACGGGGCGAGGTGCTCCGAGGTCGACTGCGGCGACGGCACGTCCCCCGCCCCCATGCGGTGGTGGCACGAGAACGGCCGGCCAGAGGGAGAGGGGAAGGGCATCCGCGGCGTCAAGGAGGGGCTCTGGACGCACTGGTGGCCCGACGGCACGAAGCGGAGCGAGGGCATCTACCGCGCGGGTATCCGTCACGGCCCCTGGACCCTCTGGTACGCGACGGGGCAGAAGAGCGCCGAGGGCGTGTACGAGGACGGCGACCGCGTCGGCGAATGGCACCTCTGGGACGAGCAGGGCGAGCTGCGCGTGCGCCAGGGGGATCCGCCCCGCGACGGGCGCCCCTGATCCCGATCCCCCCTCTACAATGGGCGTCCGACGTCCCCGAGGGACGCAACGGCGGATGAAGAGAATCCTGCCCGTGCTCCTGGTCGCCCTGCTCGTGCCGGGCGCGATCCTGCTCCTCGGCCGAGGAGGGGGAGATCCCGAGCCCATCGCGATCGGGCCCGGCGCCGAGCTGGAGCCGGCTCCCTCCGCGGCCCGCGACGCCCCGGAGCCGGCCCGGAGCGAGGACCCGGCGATCCCCGCCGTGGTCTCCGTCGAGCGGCGCTCCGAGGTCCCCGTCATCCACGGCCGGCTCGTCGACGCCGCCGAGGGAAGACCCCTCGCTCGCTGGCCGATCCACTGCCGGGAGGACGACAAGCACTGCCGCGTGGCGGTGACCGACCCGGAGGGCCGATTCGCCATGCTTCCCCGTCCCGGGGAGAGGGTGGAGCTCGAGATCCGGGTGGAGCAGTGGCGCTGGGTCCGCCCGGAGGGGGCCACCCTGACCGCGGCCCAGGCGAAGGGGCTGGAGAGCGTGACGCTCCGTCTCCCCGCCGCGCCGATCACCGGGCGGCTCGTCGCCGAGGGCTCGGGGCGGATCGTCCCCGAGGTCCGACTCCTGCTCCGGCGCCCCTGGGGCCGCGAGGAGCGGGTGGACGTCGATTCCGAGGGCCGGTTCGTGACGAGGGGCCTCTGGGCCGAGGGGGCCGTTCGCGCGCGGAGCGAGCTCGAGGGGCTCCTGAGCGTGCCCGATCCCCCCACGCACCGCCCCGGATCGTCCGAGCCCCTCGAGCTGCGGGCCTCGGTCGGGCCGATCATTCCCCTCGCGCTCGTCGCGCCCCCGGAGGTCGAGATCGCGGCGATCGAGGGTCGCCTCCAGGAGCGGCAGGGCGCCCCGGACGACTTCCGGAGCGTCCGTTCCGCGTTCCGGGGCGGGAGCTCGGAGTGGCGGTCGGTCCGGGAGAGCCTCGAGCCGCCGCTCCTGTGGTTCCCCGAGGACGCGTGGACCGACGCCTTCGGCAAGGGCGAGCGGGCGGTGGTCCGCCGGAGGCTGGAGGTGCGGACCTCCGACGGCGCGTGGGTGGGCCTGGCCGCCGTCCGGGCGGTGCAGGGTCTGCAGGACGAGCCCGTCGAGGTCCGGCTCCTGCCCGCCGGGGACCTCGACGGCATCGTCCTCGACGAGGCGGGGGAGCCGGTCTCGCCCGTCTTCCTCGTGCTCGCGATCCCCCCCGGGCGCGACATCCCCGCGAGCGGCTTCCGCATTCCGCCCCGTCTGGACGCGGCCCCCCCCGTCTGGATCCCGCCCTCGTCGATCGACGGCCCCGCGAGCGTCGACGAGGAGCGGCGGCGACAGCTCCTCCTTCCGGGCGTTCCGCCCCACGCGAGCCTCGCCCTGCCCTACATCCTGGCCTCCCCGGTGGTCCGTTCGGAGGCGGACGGCCGGTTCCGGTTCGAGCACGTCTTCCCGCGTCCCTACGTCCTCCTGGCCTTCCCGCGGCGCGGCCGCCCTCACGCCGTGGACGTGAAGATCCCGGAGGGGGCCGGGACCTCGCTCACCGTGGCCCTCGGGTCGGTGGAGACGCCCCCCCTGGGCCGGGTGCACGGAACCGTGATCGGCCGGGGCCTCGGGCCGATTCCGGATCCCGTGGTCCTGCTCACCCGAAAGGGGCTGGAGCGGGGCGCAGAGGACTGGCTCCTGCGGAAGTCCGAGCACGTGATGCAGCACGTCGCGCTGGAGCCTCACGAGGGCGGTCTGCGGGGGGAGTTCTTCTTCACGAACCTTCCCGTGGCGAAGTACCGCGTCGAGATCCTCCACGAGTCCCCCTTCACCTGGGACAACCTCGAATGGGCGGTCACCGCCCCCGCCGGGCCGCTCGAGTTCGTGTGCCACAACGACGTGCCCTGCGAGCAGATCCGCGTGACCGCCCGTCGGGCCGGAGGCGGCAAGCTCGGAGATCCCTGCTGGATGGTGATCTCCGGAGGGTCCATCCCGGGTGCGATCCGACGCTACGGCTTCGGCGACAGTGGCATCGAGGCCATTCTGCCCCACGGATCCCCCTTCCTCGCGCGAGTCGGCTGCCCCGGGCACCGGGAGACGATCCTGCACCGCGCCGACTTCGAGGAGACCGACGGGATCCTGGAGGCGAGCATCGTGCTCGAGCCGAGGAAGTGACGGGGACGCGCCCGCGTCGTCGCGATCAGTAGGGCCTACGGTCCCCCGTCGCCCCCCAGGCCTCGAAGGGCGCGAGGGCCTCGTCCACCCGGAGCGCCAGGATCTCGATCGAGCGCGAGGCCTCCGCCCTCTCCATCTCCCGGCGGAGGAGGTCGTCGTCGAAACCGGCGTCCGCGGCGTCCCGGCCGTGGGCGGCGTAGACGATGCGCTCGACCCGGGCCCAGTGGATCGCGCCGTAGCACATGGGGCACGGCTGGCAGCTCGCGTAGAGCGTGCAACCGTCGAGCACGTGCGTGCCGAGCGACTGCGTCGCCTGCCGGATGGCCAGGACCTCGGCGTGGGCGGTGGGGTCCCCGTCGGGCACGACGCGGTTGGCGGCCCGGGCGATCACCGCTCCGTCGCGGACGATCAGGGCGCCGAACGGTCCTCCTCCGGTCTCGACGGATTCGACCGCGAGGGAGATCGCCTCGCGCAGGAAGGCCTCGTCGTTCATGGGGAATACGGTACCGTATTCCCCCGTGACGACGGGAGACCTCTACGGCGGGCCGGACGACGTCCGGATCGACATCGTCCAGGCCGAGTGCCTCGAGTACCTCGAGACCGTCCCCGACGGCTCCTTCCAGCTCGTCTACGTCGATCCGCCCTTCAACACGGGGCGCAAGCGCGAGCTCGTGCGGCTCGAGACCACCCGGGATCCGAAGGGGGATCGGGTGGGCTTCGGGGGGCGGCGCTATCGCACCGACGTCGTCTCCCGGAGCGCGTACGACGATCGCTTCGACGACTACCTCGCGTTCCTCGGCCCGCGGCTGGAGCGAGCGGTGCGCGCTCTGGATGCGTCGGGGAGCCTCTTCGTCCACCTCGATCCGCGGGAGTCGCACCACGTCAAGGTGTTCCTGGATTCGCTCCTCGGGCGGGAGCGCTTCATGAACGAGATCATCTGGGCCTACGACTACGGGGCGCGCTCGCGGAGCCGCTGGTCCGCGAAGCACGACGTGATCCTGTGGTACGCGCGCGATCCCCGCCGCTACACCTACGAGTACGAGGCCATCGACCGCATCCCGTACATGGCTCCCGCCCTGGTGGGGGAGGAGAAGGCCCGGCGGGGCAAGACGCCCACCGACGTCTGGTGGAACACGATCGTCAGCCCCACGGGCAAGGAGCGCACCGGCTACCCCACCCAGAAGCCCCTGCGGATCCTGGAGCGCATCGTTCGCGTCCACTCGCGGCCCGGGGACCGGATCCTCGACTTCTTCGCGGGCAGCGGGACCACCGGGGAGGCCGCGGCGCGCCTCGGGCGCTCCTGCGTCCTCGTGGACGAGAACCCCGAGGCGATCGAGGTCATGAGGCGGCGGCTGGCCTTCGCCTCCCCCCGCGTCCGGGGCCCCGAGCGGGCTCCGGAGCTCGGAAAACCCTGATGGCGGCCTCTTCCCGGCCCCTACGAGGCTCCCGGGGCTTGGAATCGGGGCCAGGTTCGCTACTCTCTCCGGCCAGGTCGAGCCCTTGCCCTCCGGGCTCGCATCCAACGCAGGGATTCCATCCTCTCGGAGCCGCCACCCATGCTGATTCAAACCCTGGCCCTGAGCCTCCTCGTGTCGTCCACCCCCGCCGCCGCGGCCGAGACCCCCTCGCCCGCCGACTGGCTCGACCTGGACGCGGAGATCGAGACCCTCGCCGCGTCGCTCGACGCACCCGGCACGCCGGGCCGGATCGGGGGACGTCTCATGAGCTCGTACTTCTCCTCGCGGGATCCCCACCTCTGGACCGACTTCGACAACGAGCACGCGAGCGGCGTGATCCTGCACAGCGCGCGACTGGAATTCACCGGCGAAGCGGGGGAGTTCAGCTACGTGCTCAGCGGAGACGGCGCCGGGGGAACGATGAGTCTCGTCGATGCCTATGTGGAGCATCAGTTCTCGAACAACACGAGCGGGACGATCGGCCGGTTCAAGCAACCCGTCCTGCAGGCGGGCATGGTCAAGAGCGACAAGCGCCTCTTCTGGGATCGCGAGAACAACGGCGTGCACACGGCGGGTCGCGACCTCGGGCTCAAGGTGAACGGCGACTACGGCCAGTTCCACGCGGCCGTCGGCGTCATGAACGGGGTGAACTCGGTTCGCAGCAAGGGGCTCGTCTCCGGCCGCCTCGAGTACGACCTGCTCGGCGAGCCCTTCGACGAGTTCGAGGGCGGCTACCGCTCCGCGGAAGGCACGAACCTGGGGCTCTCCGCCTCGATCGCGGACGACGGGGGGGTCAGCAACGGCCTGTTCACGGCCTACGAATTCGAGATCACCCAGGGAGGCTTCTTCCTCGGCGCCAGCGTGATCTCCTACGACCAGTACTTCGACATGAAGGGCGGCTTCGAGGAAGGGCTCGCCGTCGACCAGATCCTCGGCACCAGCCGGGCGAACACTTCCCCCTTCACCGTCACCTCCTCTCTGCTGTTCGCCAGCGATCGCTACGAGCTCGCGGGGCGGGTCGAGATCTTCGACGACAAGATGAACACGAGCCGGACGACGTTCTCGCTCAGCATCTACGACGAGATCTTCGGTCACCGCTCCCGCATCCTCCTCGACTACTCCGACGTCTCGAGCGACGAGCGCTCCTACGAAGGCGACAAGATCGAGGTCGGCTTCGTCCTCGTCGTGGGCGACTGAGAGCACCCGGCGCCCCTCCCCGCCGTCGGATCCATCCCCCCGAGCGACCGGGGCGGCTCCCGTCCGGGCACGAGGCGCCGATCCCTCGAGAGAGTCGGGAATTCGGGCCCTCCGCCGGTTGAAGGGGAGCCGTCCTCGGGCCAAGAGTGTTCTGGCAGAAGTGGCGGTCCTGGGGCCGCCGGTCACGGTTTCCTCTTACCCCTCCTCCTGGAAACCAAGAGCGACGAGATCGACCGGCCAGCCCCTAGTGCTTCGTGATGACCTCCCAGGGATGGAGGCCGCCATGGATGCCTGGGCTGGGGCGTCCTTGTCGGCCCCAGCCCGTTTTCGTTCGCTCTCCTCGGCTCCCCGGAGCGTTGACACCGCCCGATCGAGGACTAGTCTTTCCGCCTCAGCGGTCGAAAACGGGCTCCTGGATGGAACATCCCGGCCGCTGCCGCCCTCTTCCCCGCGTGTTCGTCCCCGGGGCTCCGCCGTGCTCGCGAGCCTCCCGGTGACCCCGCGCCCTCCCCCTTCCCTGGTTCCTCCATGTCCGCTGCCGCCACCACCCGACCCGGGACCGTCCCGGACGACGCCGCGCGCCTCCTTGGGCGACGGCGCAACATCGGCATCATGGCCCACATCGATGCCGGGAAGACGACCGTCACCGAGCGGATCCTCTTCCTGTCGGAGAAGATCCACCGCTTCGGCGAGGTCCACCAAGGGGAGGCCACCATGGACTTCCTCGAGGAGGAGCGAGACCGGGGGATCACGATCCAGTCGGCGGCGACGACCGTGGTCTGGCGGGACTACCAGGTGAACATCATCGACACGCCCGGGCACGTCGACTTCACCGCGGAGGTCGAGCGTTCGCTCCGCGTGCTCGACGGGGCGATCGCGGTGTTCGATGCCGTCAGCGGCGTCGAGGCGCAGTCCGAGACAGTCTGGCGCCAGGCGGATCGCTACGAGGTCCCGCGCATCTGCTTCATCAACAAGATGGACCGCGTCGGGGCGGATTACTTCGCGGCGATGCAGAGCATCGTCGATCGCCTCGGGGCCCGGCCGGTGACTCTGCAGCTGCCCGTGGGATCCGAGGAGGGCTTCCGCGGCATCGTGGACCTGGTCTCCCGTCGACTCCGCGTCTTCGACGACGCTTCGGTGGGCAAGAGCTATCACGACCTGGAGATTCCCGACGAGCTCACCTCCGACGCGGAGCTCTACCGCCGGGAGCTCGTCGAGACGGCCGCCGAATTCGATGACGAGCTGCTCGACCTCTTCCTCGAGGACGAGGATCCGCCCGTGGACATCCTCAAGCGCGCCATCCGGGCGGGAGTGCTCAGTCGCGAGATCACGCCCGTGCTCTGCGGCTCCGCGCTCAAGCACAAGGGCGTGCGATTCGTCCTGGACGCGGTGGTGGACTACCTCCCGAATCCGGCGGATCGGCCCCCCGTTCTTGGCACGTGCGCCAAGTCGGAAGAGCCGGAGACCCGAGCGGCCGAGCTCGACGCCCCGATGTGCCTGATGGCCTTCAAGACCGTCACCGAGTCGACGGGGGACCTCACCTTCGTGCGGGTCTACTCGGGGATCGTCGAGAAGGGCGCGAAGGTGCTCAACCCGCGTACCGGCCGCACCGAGCGCATCGGCCGCATCGTGCGGATGCACGCCAAGAAGCGCCAGGCGGTCGATCGGATATGCGCCGGCGACATCGCCGCGATCGTGGGGCTCAAGAACACGGCCACCGGGGACACCTTGTGCAGCCAGGAGGCTCCGATCCATCTGTCGGAGATCCGATTCCCGGAGGGGGTGATCTCGATGTCCATCGAGCCCGCGCGGGGTGAGGATCGGGACAAGCTCACCGAGGTGATCGGGCGAATGACGCGCGAGGATCCGACCTTCCGCGCGCTCACCAACGAGGAGACTGGCGAGCTGGTCATCTCGGGTATGGGCGAGCTCCACCTCGAGGTGATCGTCAATCGCATCCGGAAGAGCAACTGCAACGTCCGGACCGGGAGACCGAAGGTCGCCTACAAGCAGGAGCTCACGTGGGACCGCGAGCTCGAGATCCGCTACATCCGGCAGACCGGAGGCCACGGCCAGTATGCGGTGATCGAGGTGCGCGTGGGCCCCGGCGAAACGGAGGACGGCGTCTTCGCGTTCGAGTCGGAGATCAGGGGGGGAGCGATCCCCCGGGAGTTCATCCCCGCGGTGAAGTCCGGGATACGTGAAGGAGTAGAGGGCGGCGGCATCGCCGGCTATCCCTTCGCCAACGTCCGGGCCGTCCTGTACGACGGCAAGTCCCACGACGTGGACTCCAGCGATCTGGCCTTCCACGCCGCCGGCGTCCAGGCCTTCCGCGAGGCGTGCCGGGACAACAGCACTCTCCTCGAGCCGATCATGAAGATCGAGGTGCGATGCCCCGAGCAGTTCCTCGGCGGAGTCGTGGGGGACCTCAACTCCCGCCGCGGCGAGGTGAGCGAGATCGAGGTGATCGGCGACCTGCGCGTCATCCGCGGCACCGTCCCGATCGCGGAGATGTTCGCCTACTCCTCCGCCCTCCGCGGGGCGACGCAGGGCCGAGGCTCCTTCTCGATGGAGCTTCTCCACTACCGGCCGGCCCCGGAGCGGATCGCGGCCCGGGTGCTCGCCGGCGAGTGACGTACGGAGCCCGGGCTCCGTACGGTAGGATCCCGCCCATGACCCGAACCGCACGCCGACGCTGGTCTCGCGAGTTCCAGGGGGAGATCGACGGGATCGCCCTGGGGGACCGCGGTCCCGTCTTCCTGCACGGCTACGATCCTCCCGCGGGGGGCAAGTGGCTCGACAGCGTGATCCCCGGGAAGCTCGCAGCCTACGACCGCCACGACGGCGAGCTCCTGTGGACGTCGCCGTGCGAGGTCGGATACGGGCGCGGTTTCGGGAGCGGGCTCGGCGACGAGGACGACGTCGTCGTGCTCGGCCCCAGCCTCAAGGGACACCGGATCGCGCGGATGTCGCGCGACACCGGCGAGCTGATCGGAGCCCGGGAGATCGCGGCCTTCGACCAGGCGCTGGTGGCCGGAGACATGTGCGTCACGGTGACCCCGGGTCGGATGGCGGGGATCATGACCTCGCCCATGCTCGAAGTCTGGGCCAACTCGCGGGACGGCGAGCGCTACCACATCGCGGGTCGATGCGGTTCGCAGGTGCTCGTCGCGTACTCGAACACGCACACGAAGCGGCAGGGGATCTTCCGCCTCGACGTGGAGAGCGGCGACCTCGTCGGCCCCTTCCTGGATGCCGAGCATCCCGTGATCCACGACCTGGTGAGCGATGACGATCTCGCCGTCGTCCTGCTCGGCAGCCGAAGGCCCGGAACGAGCCTCCGGGCGGGTTCCCGGGAGGAGCTCACGCTCGCCGCCTTCTCGACCGCCGGCGAGGGCGAGGCCCGGCCGCTGTGGCGCCGCGTGGTCGCGAACGAGTCCCTCGACGAGCTGCCCGACGTCAGTATCTCGCTGGATAGCTCGAAGCTGTACGTCACGCGCGGCGCGATTCTCGAGGTGTGGGACGGCCTGAGCGGGCGGTCTCTCGGGGAGCTCACCCTGCCCGGACTCGACGAGCGGATCGCCTGGACGGTGGAGCAGGGAGCGGCTCTTCTCGCGGAAGAAACCCGTGCGTCCGTCTTCGAGCTCCCCGCCTGAACCGAGCTCAACCGTTTCGAGGAAGCACGCAACCACCTCTCCGACATGTCGAACGAAGCAGAGAAGGAAGGAACGAGGCCGGAGCTCGACGAACACGGCCTGGTCGTTCACGAGTACGACAAGACGATCCTCGTGGTCGTTCCCCCGGAGGACTTCGCCGAGGCCACGATGCGCTACGCACGGGCCGCGCTCCTCGCGGTCGACGTCGGCACCCGGTCGGTCTCCACCCAGGACAAGGACCTCGTTCACGGGACGGCAGGGGACCAGTTCCAGGTCGACGGCCTCATCAAGGACGCGAGGATGGACGACTACGCCGGAGTCCTCTTCTGCGGAGGCGCCGGCTGTCTCCCGCTCGCCGAGGATGCCCACGTCGTGCGCCTGGCGAGGGAGGCCACAGCCCAGAACAAGCCGATCGGCGCCTGGGGCCAGGCCCCGACCATCCTCGCTCGAGCCGGGGTGCTCGCGAAGCGCAAGGTCACGGGCGATTCCTCGATTCGCGAGCTTCTCGAGAAGGCCGGGGCGAAGTACACCGGCGCGCAGGTGCAGGTCGACGGGCTGCTCGTCACGGGCCTCGACGACACCGCGGGGCTTCGCTTCAGCCGGGCCCTGGCCGAGGTCTCGCGGGCGCCGGGCTGATTCGTGGCCCCGACGTCATGGCCGCCGCGCGGGGCCGCGGTTATGATATCCGCCCGTTCCGCCCCGTGGCCGGGCCACGCCCCCGCGGCGCGTTGACATCACCCCCGGCCCTATCAGGACCGTCGGCACCATCTGCCCGAGGGATTCCAGTGACAGTTGCAGCGATCGTCAAGACGCTGGCGAAAGAGTTTTCGATCGACGAGAAGCACGCGAAGAGCGTGCTCGATCTACTTGGTGCGGGGTTCAAGGTCCCCTACCTCGCCCACTACCGCAAGGCCGAGATAGGCCAGCTCGCCGAGGGAGCGATCCGGCGGTTCGATCGAAGGCGCAAGGAGTTCGAGGAGCTCGAGCGACGGAGAGTCTCCCTCCTCGCGAGCTCGGCCCCCAAGCCGGAGCCGACCCCGGCTCCCAAGGCCCCGGAGAAACCCGCGGAGCCACCGGCTCCTCCGGAGGAGCCCGAAGGAGAAGCCGAGGTCGCGGAGAAGGAAGAGGCGCCGGCCGAGGAGCCGGCGACGAGCCCCGAAGAGCCCGCCCCGTCCGAAACGCCCAAGGACGAGAGCATCGACTCCATCGATCCCGCTCTCCGCAGCGCCGCCGAGGCCTGCGCCGAGCGTTGCGAGCTCGAGGACCTCTTCCTCCCGATCCGCCGACCCGAGCCCGAGGTGCAGCTCGCCCTCGATCGCGGCCTCGGTACGCTCGCCGATCACCTGATCGCGCCCGCGCCCCGTCCCGCGAAGGGAGGCGAGCCGGAGCCGACCGAGAGCGAGGACGCGAAGGCCCCCGCGGATACCGACGAGCCGAAGGACGCCGAGGCTCCGGAAGCCGCCGAGGATGCGAAGGACGAGGAGACTCCGGAGGCCGTCGAGGAGCCGAAGGACGCTCCGGAGGAATCGACCGAGGAGACCCCCGCCCCCGAGAAGCCCCCCTCCGCGGAGGGCGAGCCTGCGGAGGACAAGCCCGCGGAGGACGCGTCGGCGGAGGACAAGCCGGCGGAGGAGGAACCCGAAGCGAAGAGCGGCGACGACTCCCCGCCCCCCGCGAAGCCCGCGGAGAAGAAGGAGACGCCGCCTCCCGCTCCCGAGCCGAAGCCCCGCGGTCACCGCGTGACGCGCATCGACTTCAATCCTCCCCTGGCCCGCCTGTGCGCTCCCTTCGTGAATCCCGATCGGGACGTGCACAGCGACGAAGAGGCGCTCGAGGGCGCCATGCGGATCCTCTCCGATCGACTTGGCCGGGATCCCAAGGCGCGCCGGCTCGTCCGGCGCCTCGCGCGCAAGTACGGTCGGCTCACGGTGCGTGCCCTGGTCGACGAGAAGAAGCTCGGCCGCAACCGGTCGCTGCTCCGGGTCAACTCCTCGATCAAGCAGATCCAGGGACACCGGCTGCTCGCCCTGCGCCAGGCCCAGCTCCACCGCCAGGTGACCACCTCGGTCAGCCTCGACGAGAACCTCGTGCTCCCGAAGCTGCGGGCCGCCCTCTCGAAGCACCCGAATCCGGATCACGATACGGTCATCGCCGCGGTCGCCGAGCGCGCCTTCCGGAGGCGCCTCCTGCCCTCCATCGAGGAGGATCTCAGAAACGAGCTTCGTCGCCGCGCGGAGGAGGAGGCGATCCGCTTCCTGGCCCAGCACCTGCGCCAGATCCTGCTCGCCCCTCCCGCCGGGAGGCGACCCGTCGCGGGGCTCCACGTCGACGCGCGGGGCGACTGGATCCTCGTCCTCCTCGACGAGCGGGGCATGCCCACCGGAGCGGAGACGAAGGTCGAGACGGTCGGCAAGGAGCTGGCCCCGCTCGCCGAGGAGTTCGCAGCCTCGATGCGCGAGCACGGCACGCGCGCCATCGCGGTGGGCAACGGCAAGGCGTCCCGTCCCGCGATCCGCAAGCTCCGCGAGGTGATCCACCTGCTCCAGGCGGACGCCTACGTGTTCCTCGTGAACGAGGCGGGCATCGCGGGCTTTGCGAACTCCGAGGCCGCTCGTCGGGAGCTCCCCGACTACTCGGTTCCCGCGAGGCAGGCCATCGTCCTCGGCCGCCGGCACCAGGATCCCCTCCGCGAGCTCCTCAAGGTCGATCCCCGCCACCTGGGCATCGGCCGCGAGCAGTCCGTGATCAGCAAGGCCAACCTGCGTCGCGTCGTCCACGACACCGTGGAGTCCTGCGTGGCGCTCGTGGGCTGCGACGCGAACGAGGCGCCGCTGCACGTGCTGCGCCACATCCCCGGCCTCGACTTCGAGGTCGCCAAGAAGATGATCGCCCGCCGTGAGGAGCGTCCCTTCTACTCCCGCGAGGAGCTGAGGACGGACGGGGTCCTCGACGAGCTGCGCTGGACGAACGCCATCGGTTTCCTGCGCGTGCGGGATTCCTCCGAGCCCCTGGACTGCACGGGCCTGCACCCCGAGCAGTACACGCTGGCGCGGACGGTGATCGAGGCCACCTCCAGCACCCCCGACGAGATCCTCGGTCGGCGCGACGCCGTCAAGGGGCTCCGGCGAGGGGACTTCGACGTGGACGAGGGCACGTGGCGCGATCTCGTCCGCGAGATCACCCACCCGGGGCGGGATCCCCGGCCTCGCGTGTTCCTTCCCCACCTCCTTCCCCCCGACACCGATCCGAAGACCCTGGAGAAGAACCAGGTGGTCGAGGGGATCATCTCGAGCGTGGCGAGCTTCGGGGCCTTCGTGGACCTGGGGATTCCCCACGACGGGATGCTGCACATCTCCGAGATCTCGAACCGCTACGTCCGCGACGCCCGGGGCCTGCTCTCGGTCGGCCAGATCGTCCGGACCCGCGTGCTCGACGGGAGCGGACAGCGCGTCGAGCTGTCCCTCAAGGGAGTGCCCGATCGACGCCGCCAGGCCGGAGGTCCGGGGGGCAGAGGTCGGCGTCGCCAACAGCGCGGCCGCGAGGGCGACGGCCCCCGTCAGACCTGGCAGGAGAACCAGCCACCCATCCGCGCGGCTCGCACCCGCCGCGACGGCCTCGGCGGAGCCTCGAACGGCTCGGAGGGCGGACGACGGGGCAAGGGCCGAGGACCCGGACGCGGTCCGGGGCGAGGTCCCGGTCGTGGTCCCGGCGGTCGCCGCGGAGGCGGACGTCGCGGTCGTGACGAGCAATACGATGCCGCCGCCGTGCGGAAGGTCAGCAAGAGCGAGGCCTCCTACAAGCCCTTCGCCGCCTACTTCAAGTCCCAGAAGGACGACGACGAGCCGCAGGCGGTCGAGCCCGCCACGAAGCCCCCGGAGGTTCCCGAGAAGCCGGCCCCCGAGGTCCACGAGGAGCCCGCTGCCGTCCCCACGGACGCCGCCGCGGCCACTCCCGCCGAACCGAGCGCGCCGGCCGAGCCCGCGCCGCCGGAGGAGAAGGCCCCGACGACCGAGGCGAGCGAAGCCCCGGAGCCGACGGAGACCCCCGACGCACCCTCGAAGGTCGCCGACGGAGAGGGGGAGTAGACCGCGGACGTAGCCCGGCCCCGTGATCGGGACCGGCTACTCCCCCGGTCGAGCGCCGGCGGGGTCTACTTCTCGTCCCCGCTCTCGGGATCGAAGATCCCGTCGTCGGGGAACAGGGCGTCCAGCGGCTCTTCCAGGTTCAGCGATTCCCCGTCGAAATCGGGCATCGCGGCCGGCGGATCCGCCAGGGGCTCGTCGTCCAGTCCCAGCTCGCCGAGGTCCAGGCCATCGAAGTCGAGGGCGGGATTCTCCCCCTGCGTCTCTGCCGTCTTCTTCTCGATGCCGCTCACCAGCTCGTCGAGCTCCTCGATGGTCTCGAAGAACTCCATCGAGGACTCGTCGGGCGGATCGACGCCCTGCTCGAGGTCGACGACGATCTCCAGCTCCTCGGGCTCCTCGGTCGCCATGCCGGCGAGCGACGGACCTTCGGAGTGGGACGGAACGGCCGAGTCCACGCCCTGGGCCTGCATCTGGGTGGAGAGGGCGCACATCCGGGCGTCCATCGCCTCGCGCGTGCCGCGGATCGCCTCCCCGACGCCATCGAAGTGGCCGCGGAGCTGGACGTCCATGGCGTGCAGGCGCTCGTCCACCCGCGCGTTGAGCTGGTCGAGGCTGGCGGCGAGCCGGAACACGGCGTCGTGCTGGGGGCTCTTCTCCTCCTGGAACGCCTCCGCGCGCTGCTCCTGGAGGAAGGTGCTCTGGGACTCGGACATGCCCACGAGCTCCTCGGACACCTGCATCACCGAGTGGCGGACCTGCGCCAGGTCCGTGGCGAGCTGCTCCGTGACGAGGCGGAACTCGGCCTGCTCGTCCGACTCCTCCGGGCTCGGCTGCGTTCCGTGGAACACGACCGCGCGATGGACGAATCCGAGGGCGAACATGACGAAGCCCCCGACGATCAGGGTGCCGCTCTCGATTCCCATGCCGGCGAGTAGTCGACCGATCTTGACCACCTGCCAGGAGTACTCCGGGGCTGCGGCGAGGGCGAGCCCGCCCGCGGCGAGCAGGAAGCCCGTCGTGAAGAGGAGGAGCGAATCGAAGCCCATCTTCCGGGGCGGCTGCGGCGCGAACGACTCCTCCGGGAGGCATTCGAGCACGGGGAGGTGCTCCTCCGGGGACCCGGAATCCGGGAGGGATTCGTCGTGGGAGTCTTCCATGGGATCGTTCGTGGATTGGCTGGCCATGAGGTGTTTCTCGCGATGCGGTCGTCGAGCGGGGGAGCGGGGCGTGATGTCGGGAGGGGGGCAAGGTGCTCCCCCGATCCGGGCGGTGCGACGGGTAGGCTCCCCCGTTCGGCGGCCCTGTTCGGTTGGGTCTACGGCGCTCTCGTCGAGCATCGAAACCCCCGTTCTTGAGTCGAAATCGGGCCCTTGGCCCCATTCCTCGCTCCGGTCGCCCGGCTCGGCTACCCTCTAGGCCCCCCGGCCTCCTCGCCGGCCATCCCCGCCCATGTCTCCTCCCGCCATCCAGGGCACCGCCGTCGCCCCCGGCCTCGCCGTGGGGCCCGTTCACGTGGTCCACGCCGGCCCCGCGGACGTGCCCGCCTGGACCGTGAGCCGGGCGGACGTCCCCGGCGAGATCGAGCGTCTGACGGCGGCCCTGGGCCAGGCCGCCGAGAAGCTGACCCGGCGCCAGGCCCTCGTGGCCAGCACCTCGGGCGAGAAGGACGCCGAGATCTTCGTGGTCCACCGGATGATCCTGGAGGACCCCGCGGCCCTGCGGGAGGTCGAGGCCACGATCTCCGAGCAGCGGATCAACGCCGAGGCCGCGATCCAGAGCCTCATCGAGCGCTTCGAGAAGAAGCTCAGCGGACTGGAGGGCGACAACCTGCGCACCTACGCCGCGGACGTCAGCGATCCCTGGCGGTTCGTGCTCGAGGTGCTCCTGGATCGGGGCCGCCGACAGGCCCTGGAGTCCCACGAGAGAGTCGTCGTGGCCGCCGCGGAGCTGACCCCGATGGTGGTGACCCTCCTGGCCCGGGAGCAGATCCTGGCGGTGATCACCGAGACAGGGGGGCGCTTCTCCCACGGCGCCGTGCTCGCCCGGGCCTTCGGGGTGCCGTGCATCGTGGGGTTGCCGAACCTGCTCGCCCGGCTCGAGCAGGGCATGACCGTGACGGTGGACGCGGACCAGGCCCTGGTCCAGCTCCGGCCGTCGGCGGAGATCATCGAGGACCTGCTCGGGCGCAAGAAGTCCCAGGAGGAGCGTCACGAGGCCCTGGCTCGCGAGGCCACCCGGCCCGCCCGGACGCCCGACGGCGCGGTCCTCGCGGTCAAAGTGAACATCGAGAGCGTCCGGGATCTCGACACCTTCGACCTGAGCCGGACCGACGGCGTCGGCTTGTTCCGCACCGAGTTCCTCTACATGGAGGGAAGCCAGTTCCCCACGGTGGAGGAACAGTACCGCATGTACCGCCGCGTCCTCGAGCGGATGGACGGACGTCCCGCCACCCTCCGCCTGCTCGACATCGGCGGGGACAAGCCCTTGCCCTACTTCAAGGTCCCCAAGGAGACGAATCCCGCCCTCGGCTGGCGGGGCATCCGGATCACGCTGCAGTGGAGCGACCTGCTCCGCAGCCAGCTCCAGGCCTTCCTGCGCGCGAGCCCGGCCGGGGAGATGCACCTCCTCATGCCGATGGTCACGAGCATCGAGGAGATCCGGCAGATCCACGAGATCTTCGACGACGTGCGGGGGATGCTCGAGAGCCAGGGCTACGAGGTTGCCGAGAACGTGCCGGTGGGAGCGATGATCGAGGTGCCGTCCTGCCTCCTGATCCTCGACCAGATCCTCGAGGAGGTGGACTTCCTGAGCGTCGGCACGAACGACCTCGTGCAGTACCTGCTCGCCGTGGACCGGGACAACTCCTGGGTCTCCGGGCTCTACGATCCCCAGCACCCCTCGGTCTACCGCGCCCTGGACATGGTCGCCCGGGCCGCGCGGAAGGCGGGCAAGCGGGTGTCGGTGTGCGGGGACATCGCCAGCGATCCGGCGGTGGCCCTCGTCCTGCTCGGGATGGGATACAGCTCGGTGAGCGTCTCCCCGCAGTTCATCCCGGAGATCAAGTACGCCGTCCGGCGCACGTCTTCGGAGGCCGCGCATCGCCTCGTGGAGGACATTCTCCAGCGGACGACCGCGGACGGGATCCGGGAGATCCTCGACCGAATCCGCGCCTCCGTTCTCGAAATCGAGACAACCGGAGGGAAGTAAGGGGCCCTCAGGGGCCGTCGGGATGCGTGACGGCTACCCAGCAAGGGGGGGGCTCGTTACAATCCACTTTGCTCTTGGGCGAGCATCTCCCCCTCATACGCACAACTCGACCGATCCGACCGGGGGAGGCGCGCCACCAGAATTCCAGGAACGCACATCGAGGGGGAGGAAGGTTGCGAGGAACGAATGGCGGAGGGAATCGGTCGACATCGCCCCGCCGGGGGCGGTGGTCACAGGCCGAGCAGGCGCGGCTGAAGGAGCTCTATGGCCTCCGGGACGACGCGGCCATTGCGCGTGAGCTGAATCGCCCCGTCTCCAGTGTCCGCCGCATGGCGGAGAAGCTCTTTCCCCTGCGAAAGAGCACCGGTCCGTGGACGGCGGCCGAGGTCGAGAACCTGAAGCGCTATCTCGGAGCCACGACTCCGGAGATCATCGCCCGCGTGCTCGGGCGGGACATCGATCAGGTCGAGGAGCGCATCCTGGAGCTCGGCCGCATCCGTACCGACGGAAGCTGGACGCGGGAGGAGATCGTCGAGCTCAAGAGGATCTACGGCACGCGAACGGACGAGGACCTCTCCCGCATCTTCGGGCGGAACGTGGCGGCGATCCAGAAGGCCGCCGACGAGCACGCCCTCGCCAAGGACAAGGCGTTCGTTCGCCGGCTGAACGGCGAGGCCTCGACCCGCATGCCGCGCTGGTCGTCGGCGGAGCTGGAGCTCCTGCGGCGAGAGTACGCCTCCCAGCCGAACCTGGAGATCGCGCGGAAGCTGAACCGTTCCGTGAAGAGCATCGTCTCCAAGGCCCACAACCTCGGCCTGAAGAAGTCCCCTCACCGCCTGCGCCAGATGGGCCGCGAGAACGTCAGTCTGCGGTACCACGAGGACTGACGCGCAGGGTCGTTGCGCTTTGCGCCTTTGCGGCTTTGCGAGAGCCATTCCTCCTTCTCTCACCAGATCCGGTCCGCGTGCAGCGTGCAGGCCCCCATCTGGTCCTCGACGATTCCCGACACGAGGAAGGGACCGCGGTTCGTGAGGTGGTGACCGTGGCGCTCGTAGGCATCCGCGAAGAGGACGACCTCGGCCAGGCCGCCGGGGTCCTCGAGGGAGAGGAAGCGCATCCAGCGCCCGTCCGAGGTGCGCACCCGGCGTGAGGCGGCGAGCCAGCCCCGCAGGCTCACCTGCTCTCCGCGGTGGCGGTCGAGGTCTCCGCAGGACACGGTGGGGGATGGGCGGCGGCCGCGGGTCCGGGCGAGGCGGTCCTCGGCCTCGCAGGGGAAGAGCTCGGTGGGGTGGTCGGTGACGTTCAGACCCAGGAGCTCCAGCTCGAGGCGTCCGCGGGTGTTCGCGTCGGTCTCGGGGAGCCGGGGCAGAGCGGCGGCGGGGGTGCGGGGCTCGGAGAACAGGGAGGCGCTCTCGCCGGGCTCGAGCTCGAGGCTCCCGACGCCCATCCCGGTCCGCGACCACCCGCCGGTCCGGGCGTGAGCGGCGTCGGCGCTACGGCGGGCGCGTTTCTCGGGCGTGTCCCGGAAGGAGGCGAGGAGGCCCGGGTCCAGGTCGCGGGGGGGGCGTCGCGCGGGGGTCGAGAGGAGATGGAGCCGCCAGAGCATCTCGGGGCGCGTGCGGTCGAAGGCGTCCAAGGCCCCGCACTGGATCAGGCGCTCCGCCTCGTCGATCCGCGCCCCGGTGCGGGTGAGGAAGTCCGGGAGGGAGAGGAACGCCCCTCGCCGCGCGCGCTCCTCGAGGATCGCCTCCCCGGTCCGCTGCGTGAGTCCCTTGACCCGGTTCAGGCCGACGCGGAGCGCGGGGGGGTCGGTTTCGCGGGCGAGGGTGAATTCGCGCTCGCTGCGGTTGACGTCGGGAGGCAGGATCGGAACCCCGAGCCGGCGGGCCTCCTCGATGTAGACGCGGGTCTCGTAGTACCCGGTCTCGCTGTTCAGGAAGGCGACGAGGTACTCGGCGGGGTGGTGCGCCTTGAGCCAGACGGTGCGGTAGGCGATGCGCCCGTAGGTCACCGCGTGCGCCTTGCAGAACCCGAAGGAGGAGAAGTTCGAGACGAGCTCCCAGACGTGGGCCGCCGGCCCTCGCTCGATCCCCTGCTCGCGGCAGCCCGCGAAGTACTGCGTGCGCAGTCTCTCGAGCACGTCTCGGCGATGCTTGGCCAGGGCCCGGCGCAGCTCGTCCGCCTCGGAGAGCTCCATGCCCGCCATGAGGACGACCGCCTGCATGACGTCCTCCTGGTAGAGCATCACCCCGTGGGTGTCCCACAGGAGCTCGGTGAGGCGGGGATGGGGGGGATGCGGCTTCTCGAGCCCGCGGAAGCGGCGCACGTAGGCGTCCTTCATGCCGGATCCCGCCGGCCCGGGTCGGATCAGGGCCACGGCCTGGATGACGTCGTCCATGTTCCGGGCCGCGGTCTGCTTCAGGAGGTTGCGCATGCCGGGCGACTCGACCTGGAAGCAGCCCAGGGTGCCTCCCCGCGCCAGGAGCCGCGCGGTGCGCGAGTCGTCCTCGGCCACCGCCTCCAGGTCGGGCGCCTCGCCCCCCTCGGCGATCATGCTCCGACAGTCCTCGATCACGCTGAGGGCGCGGTTGCCGAGCAGGTCCATCTTGACCAGCCCGATCGCCTCGACCCCGTCCTTGTCGAGCTGGGTCATGACCACGCCCTTCGTCGCCCTCTGGCAGGAGACGACGTCGGTGATCGGGCCGGGCGAGACCACGACTCCGCCGGGGTGCAGGCCGAGGTGCCGGGGCGCGTCGAGCAGGGCGGCGGCGATCCGGACGACGCGGCGGTAGCGCGGGTCCTCGAAGGGGAAGCCGCGGCACTCGGGGGTGGCGCGGAAGGAGCAGGCGACGGGATTGTCGGCGAGGTCCGGGGGAAGGGAGCGGGGGGACGGGGCTTCGGGG
>CAYRXS010000004.1:0-59112 GCA_964428225.1 uncultured Planctomycetaceae bacterium | reverse complement strand
GTACTTCACCGCGTCGGGCTCGTCGGTGAACAGGAGCTTGACCATGGCGCCGATCCGGGCTCCGCCGAAGAACGACGCCTTGAGCTCCTTGATCTCGTCCTCCAGCTCCTCCTCGGTCAGGCCCCGCCCGATCGGGTCGCCCAGCGTGGGGCGGTGAATCCCCTTCATGACCAGCCGCCGCGGGGGACGCGCGCCCTCCGGCATCTCGGTCGCGGCGCCGGCGTCCGTGCGGCGGAGGGCGGTGACGAAGCACCACTTCATCTCGTGCGCGTCGAGCTCGTAGGGAACCGACAGGATCACGTCGCCCGCCGGATCGAGCCAGACGTGCTGGGGCACCGCGCAGTACTCCTCGCGATTCTGGGGAAGGAGCCCGTCCCGAAGCTGCCAGTCGAGGCGGCAGTGATCCTCGCAGAGAATCCCTCCGAAGCGCGGACACGCCTTGCGGCCCTCGCGGTGGGTATCGGGCGACGCGACGAGGTTGATCGTGTCCTGGGTCAGGCGAACGACGTCCTTGTCCTCGTAAACGTCGCGGACGAGCTCCTCGCACCGCGCCTCGCCGTCCATGCCCACGGCGATGAAAACCACGCGCCCCTCCTCCTTCGCCTGGTCCTGGGCGGCCTCGAGGTCGCCCTCCCACCGGATGTCCGAGCCGGCGAGGGAGAGCGCGATGAAGAGCGGAATCGAGGGAAGGAGAGCCATGGGACGCACGCGCGGAGCGATCGCGATCGCGCGTCCCGACAGTCTACCGTGTCATCTGCTCCTTGATCCAGTCGTAGGTCTTCCGCATCCCGTCCCGCAGGGGGATGTCGGGCTCCCAGCCGAGGTACTGTTTGATGAGCGTGTTGTCGCTGTTGCGACCGCGTACGCCCTTGGGCGCGTCGGGATCGTACTTCCGCTCCAGCTTCAGGTCGGCAATATCCTCGACGATGCTCACGAGCTCGTTGATCGAGACCATCTCGCTGCTGCCGAGATTGATCGGCTCCTCGACGTCGCTGTACATGAGGTCGAGCGAGCCCTTGATGCAGTCGTCGATGTACATGAAGCTGCGGGTCTGCTCGCCGTCGCCCCAGATCACGATCTCGTGGTTTCCCGACTGCTCGGCCTCGATGGCCTTGCGGCACATGGCGGCGGGCGCCTTCTCGCGACCGCCGTCCCAGGTGCCGTGCGGCCCGTACACGTTGTGGTAGCGGGCGACGCGCGTCGTGATGCCGAAGTCCTCCCGGAAGTGGCGGCACATCCGTTCGCTGAAGAGCTTCTCCCATCCGTAGCCGTCCTCGGCCAGGGCGGGGTAGGCGTCGGCCTCCGCGAGTCCGGGGTTGTCCGGATCCTTCTGCTTCTCGCCGTTGTAGACGCACGCGGAGGACGAGTAGAAGTAGCGATCCACCCCGCAGTCGTTCGCGGCCATGAGGAGGTGGGTGTTGATCAGGACGCTCAGCATGCAGAGCGCCTTGTTGTTCTCGATGAACCCCATGCCCCCCATGTCGGCGGCGAGGTTGAACACCTCGGCGCAGCCGTCGGAGGCCCGGTAGCAGGCGTCGCGGTGGCACAGGTCGAGGACCAGGTTCTCCGCGTCCGCGTGCACCTGGTACCACTCCTCGAACGGCTTCTTGTCGACGGCGCGAACCTCGACCCCCTCGGATCGGAGGTGGGCGACCAGATGTCCGCCGATGAAGCCGCCCGCGCCCGCCACCAGAGCTCTTCCCTTGTTCACGTTCACGTCCTCTTGCCGAAAGGGGTTCCTCGAATCAGTCTTCCGCCGTGCGCCGCACCTTCACCGGGAAGCCGCGCTCCACAGGCTCCTCGGAGGCGACGACGATGTAGCCGCCGCCGCATCCCGAAAAGACGGCTCCGGGGTGGTGATCGTACCGCGCCCGCTCCGCCTCGATCTCCTCGTTCACGGTGAGGGGCAGGATTTCCTTCCACCCCTCGACCGTCCGGGTCATGGATTCGCCCAGACTCCGCACGTCCCGGTTCAGGATGGCGTCCCAGCACTGGCGGCCCGCCTCGCCGAGCCGCTGCGCCGCGTCGGGCGTCAGGTGCTGTTCGAGCAGGGGATCGTAGCCGTCCGGTCGGGGCGCAAGGGGGACGAAGTGGAGGACGCTCTCGAGCCAGGCGACGACCTCGGGATCGCGCGTGGACTCGATGCGCTCGGGCCAGAAGCTCCCCGCGTAATCCATCCGGTTGACCCCGGGGTAGACGAGTCCGATCGCGTCCTGGGCGCCGGAGACGTACTTCGTCCCCGGCGGGTTCTCGTAGGCGAAGAGCATCTTGGCGGTCGTCTCGAGATCCCCCGAGGGAAGGCGGTCCCCCCACAGCTCGCGCGCCAGGCGTCGCGAGCTGGTGGCCATGCCGGAGCGGTCCGCGAACGCGACGGTGGGCTCGAGCCCCACCACGACCACGGAGCCGGGGTGCAGCTCCGACACCCAGGGCTGGTCCACCCAGCCTCCCGCGAGACAGACGCGGTAGGGAAGCTCCAGCCTCTCCTTCGTGTCCGTGCTGCTGCGGGGCGTGAAGTCACGGGCGGGAACGCGCTGGAGCACGACGTATCGCACCCCGTGGCGCCGGCAGAGCTCCGCCTTGCCCTCGGTGTGCCCGTCCTCGTTGACCACGAAGAGGTCCGGCCGCAGCCGCTCGAGGTCCGGCTCGAAGTCGAGCATGCCCGAGCCCCCCGCGACGGCCGCTCCCGCCACGCACGCGACGTGCTCGAGCACGTAGACCCGCTCCTCCTGGGAGTAGAGGGGGGGACGGCCCTTGAGGAGGGTGACATTTTCGTCCGAACCCACGCGCACGTGGAGCTCCCCGAGCGAGGCCGCCTCCTCGAGGAAGGCAATGTGCCCGGCGTGCAAGAGATCAAAGCAACCGCTGACAAGGACCTTCTTCACCACCTTCCTATCGTCCCCGCGGGGGACGGGAACACCATGGACATGCTCGACTCGATGATGGATATTATCGACTTCGACCGGACGAGCCCATCCCATGAAGCCCACCGCCCGCCCCTCGATCATCGCCTCCCGGGTCCACGACGCCCGGTACTACTACCTCGACCTGCACCCCGCCCCGACGCCCGGGATCACCGTCGTCTGCGGGGGGTGCGAGCACTGCGACGCCGACTACCGCATCCGGCGGAGCACGTTCCCTCATCTCGCCGTGGAGCTCGTCGCGGAGGGCCGGGGCCGGCTGGAGCTCGCCGGCCGCTCGCGCCCGCTGTCGCCGGGCTCGGTGTTCTCCTACGGACCCGAGGTGCGGTGCCACATCGACAACGACCCCGCGGAGCCCATGCGCAAGTACTTCGTGGACTTCGTCGGCGCGGAGGCGGAGCGGCTGCTGCGGGAGACGCCGCTGGGCATCGGGGGCGCGGCCCAGGCGGTCTCCGCGCACGAGATCGTCGAGGTCTTCGACGACCTGCACCGCGAGGGAACCCGGGGCACGCCGCTCACTCCGGACGTGTGCGCCGTCCTCCTGCGTCTCCTCCTGCTCAAGATCACCGAGGGCACGACCACGGAGAGCGCCCCCGCCGCGCGCGCGCTCGAGACGTACCGGCGGTGCAAGCAGCACATCGATCGCCACGACGTGCGCCTGAGGACGCTCGAGCAGATCGCGCTCGAGACCCACGTGGACCTCTCCTACCTCTGCCGGCTGTTCAAGCGGTTCGACCGGGTCAGCCCGTACAAGTACCTGATGCGCCGGAAGATGAACCGCGCCGTCGACCTGCTGCTCGGCGCCGGCCTGCTCGTCAAGCAGGTGGCGCGCGAGGTAGGCTTCGACGACCCCTACCACTTCTCCCGCGTCTTCAAGAGCGTGCACGGCGTCTCGCCGACCCGCTTCCTGGAGCTCGGGCACCGGACCCGGGACGGGGATCTGGCCAGCAAGCGATGACCTCGCGTATCATCCCCGCTCCGGAGGCCGAGGCATGCGACGATTCTTCATTCTCCTGCTCGCGATCGCGGGTCACGGAGTCTTCTCCGCGCAGGAACCCGTCGCCCAGGACATACGCCCGAACGTCCTGTGGCTCACGAGCGAGGACAACGGGCCCCACCTCGGGGCCTACGGAGATTCCTACGCGGATACGCCGCATCTGGATCGGCTCGCGGCGGGCGGGTTGACGTACCGGGTCGCGTGGTCGAACGCGCCGGTCTGCGCGCCGGCGCGGACGGCGATCATCACGGGGATGTACCCCACGTCGATCGGAGCGCAGCACATGCGCAGCCGGGTGCGGCTGCCCGACGGGATGAAAATGTTCCCGCAGATCCTTCGCGAGGCGGGGTACTACACGACGAACAACGCGAAGGAGGACTACAACGTCGAGAAAACGGGGAAGGTGTGGGACGAGTCGTCGCGGAAGGCCCACTGGCAGAACCGGCCGGAAGGAGCGCCGTTCTTCGCGGTGTTCAACTGCACGAAGACCCACGAGGGGCAGATCCGCAAGCGGCCCCACGAGGCGGTCCACGATCCCGCGAAGGTGCGCGTCCCGGCGTACCATCCCGACACGCCCGAGGTGCGGCAGGACTGGGCGCAGTACTACGACAAGCTCACCGAGATGGACGCGTGGGTGGGCGAGCGGCTCGCGGAGCTCGAGGAGGCGGGGCTCGCCGAGGACACGATCGTCTTCTACTTCGGCGACCACGGCCCGGGGATGCCGCGGTGCAAGCGGTGGCCATACGACTCCGGGCTGCACGTGCCGATGCTCCTGCGCGTGCCGGAACGGTTCCGCGAGCTCGCGTCGGAGGAGTACTCCGTCGGCGGGACGACGAACCGCCCGGTGAGCTTCGTCGACCTCGCCCCCACCGTGCTGAGCCTCGCCGGGATCGAGCCGCCGTCGACCATGCAGGGACGGGCCTTCCTCGGGACGTATGAGGCAGCGTCGCGAGAGTACGTGTTCGGCTTCCGTGACCGGATGGACGAGCGCTACGACCTCGTGCGCTCCGTGCGGGACGAGCGCTACGTGTACATCCGCAACTACATGCCCCACCGCATCTACGGCCAACACCTCGCCTACATGTTCCAGACACCCACGACACGCGTCTGGAAGGAGATGTACGACGCGGGCGAGTTGACGCCACCGCGGACCTTTTTCTGGGAGCCCAAGCCACGCGAGGAGCTCTACGACCTCGTCTCCGATCCCGACGAGGTCCACAATCTCGCGGGGGACCCCGCGCTCGGCAACACCCTCGAACGTCTTCGGTCCGAGTGCCTCTCCCACTCCTGGAGATCCCGTGACCTCGGCTTCCTACCGGAGGCGGAGATCCACTCGCGGAGCGAGGGCTTCACTCCGTACGAGCTCGGTCACCGGCTCTCTGTGTCCTTCCGGGCGAGGATCGCCAGTATGGCGCATCGGGTCAGACTCGCGAGCCGCAACCACCTCGCGGGGTATCTCGACGACGCGGACTCCGCGATCCGCTACTGGGCCGCGGTGGAGTGTCTTGCTCGTGGCGAGGCTGGAACCTCGGTCCCTCACGACGAGCTGCGCCATTCTCTGGCCGACGTTTCGGCAAGCGTGCGGATCGCCGTGGCCGAGGCGCTCGCGAGATTTGGGGACGACGCCGACCTCGAACCGGCCCTCGACGTCCTCCTCGCCTGCGCCTCCCTCGAGGATCACGACGTCTACACCGTGATGCTCGCCCTGAACGCCCTCGACCACCTCGATGACCGGGCGGGGAGGGTCGTCGCCGAGATCGAGGCCCTGCCGCGCGAGGATCCAGACGTGCCGAAGAAGCTCGGCAACTACGTTCCGCGCCTGCTCGACGAGATCCTCGCCGGGCTCCGTCCAGAGCCAGAAACACCAGAGGCCGTCGATGACCGACTCCCCGCACCGTAGCTCGCTCCTCGCATTGCCCCGGCACCTCGCGATCGCCGGACTCGCCGCGACGGCGATGCTCCTCGGAGCGCCCCCCGCGCCGGCCAGATCCGCGGAGAGCCAGGGCATGACCCTGGAACAGGTCGCTTCCCTGCGCACCGTGCGCTCCGTCGACCTGTCGCCCGACGGAGAGCTCGTGGCCTACGTCCTCGGCGTGCCGCGCGTCCCCGGAGTCGACGAGGACGGACCGCGCTTCACCGAGCTGCACGTCGTGCCCTTCGCGGGAGGCACGTCGCGCGCCTACGTGCACGGGAAGGGGAACGTGTCGGACGCGCGCTTCACGCCCGACGGCAGGTGGATCACCTACGGATACCGAGGTGGCGGGGATCCGAAGTCCTCGCTCCGGGCGATTCCGGTCGACGGCGGCGAGTCGAGGCTCGTGCTCGACTTCGAGACGGGAGTCGGGACCCACCGCGTCTCTCCCGACGGCACGCGGGTGGCCTTCCTCGCCACGAGCCCCGAGCGAAAGTCCCGCACCCTCGCGAGAAAGAAGGGCTTCGACGCGATCGTGTTCGAGGAGGATGGGCGGCCGACCCGGCTGTGGATCGCCCCGATGCCGCTCCTGGATCCCGAGCCCCCGGCGCCGGGGACCGCCGAGGCGACGGACGACGAGGAGGAGCTCGGTCCCCTGCCCCTCGACATCGAGGGATCCGTCGTGGACTTCCGCTGGTCCGACGACGGCCGGCGTCTCGTGCTCGCGGTCACGCCTCGACCGCTGATCGACGACGGCTTCATGCTCCGCCGGCTCCGGGTCGTCGACGCCGAGACCGCCCGGGTGCTCGGCCGGATCGAGAACCCCGGCAAGCTCGCCGCCTTCGAGCCGAGCCCCGACGGCCGCGAGGTCGCGATGATCTCCGCCATCGACTACGCCGATCCGAGCCCCGGGAGGCTGATGGTGGCTCCGGTGACCGGCGGCAAGCTGCGGGACGTCCTGCCCGAGCTCCAGGGTCACGTCCGCTCGCTCGCCTGGCAGGACGCGAAGACGGTCATGTTCCTCGCGAACGTGAGCACCGGGACGATCTTCGGCGAGGTGGACGTCGACACCGGGGCCCGCAAGATCCACTTCACCGGCGGAATGGCCGGGGATCCGGCGGGCACTCCCGTCCTCTCCGGGATCGACCTGTCCGGCGATCGCCGCCGCGCAACGTTCATGGGCCAGAGCGCGCTCCACCCGGACGAGGTCTTCGTCATGGGACACGGCGACGTCGGACCGCGACGCCTGACCGACGGCAACCCCTGGCTCGCCGACGTCGAGCTCGGCCGCCAGGCGGTGATCCGCCACCAGGCGCGGGACGGGCTGGAGCTCGAGGGCATCCTCATCCATCCCCTGCCGGGCGAGGACGCCGGCCCGGCGCCCCTGATCCTCGTGGTGCACGGCGGTCCCGAGGCCAACGCACGCCACGGGTGGCTCACGAGCTACGCCCGGCCCGGCCAGGTCGCGGCGGGGCGCGGCTACGCCGTCTTCCACCCGAACTACCGCGGCAGCACCGGCCGGGGCGTGGGCTTCTCCAAGCTCGGCCAGGGCGACGCCGCGGGCAAGGAGTTCGACGACCTGATCGACGCCGCGGACCACCTCATCGCCGCGGGGATCGCCGACCGCGATCGCGTGGGAGTGACCGGCGGCTCCTACGGCGGTTTTGCGACGGCGTGGCTCTCGACGTACTACACCGATCGCATCCGGGCGGGGGTGATGGAGATCGGCATCTCGAACAAGCTCACCAAGGGGCTCACCACCGACATCCCCGAGGAGGACCGCGCGGTGCACACGCGTTTCGATCCGTGGACGAGGTGGCAGTTCTCCCTGGAGCGCAGTCCGATCTATCACGTGGAGAAGGCGCGCACGCCCCTGCTCATCGCGGGGGGCACCGCGGACACGCGCATCCATCCCTCCCAGAGCCTGCAGCTCTACCGGGCCCTGAAGCTGCTCGGGAAGACCCCGGTGCGCTACGTCCAGTACCCGGGCGAGCCCCACGGCAACCGGCGTGCGACGTCCCGCTACGATTTCAGCTGGCGCATGATGCGCTGGTTCGACCACTACCTGATGGGTCCCGGCGGGGAGTTGCCCGTATGGGACCTGAAGCTCGGCGAGCCGAAGGAAGACATCTCACCGACGAGGAGATCGCCATGAGCCACCGAATCCCCCGACGTCGCTTCCTCCAGGGAGCGGCCGCCGCCGGCATCGCACCCCTGGTCCTGACGCGCTCGGGCCACGCCTGGTCCCCCCTCGAGAAGCTGCGGCACGCCTCGATCGGCGTGGGCGGCATGGGCGCGGGCGACCTGAACCAGATCGCATCCCACCCTGGCGTCGAGATCGCCGCCATCTGCGACGTGGACCTCGGTCGCACGAAGCAGGCCGCCGCGAAGTTCCCGGACGCGCACGTCTACCAGGACTGGCGCGAGCTGTTCGAGAAGGAGGGCGACCGGATCGACTCGGTGAACGTCACCACGCCCGACCACATGCACGCGGCGATCACCATGACCGCCTTGCGGCTCGGAAAGCACGTCTACTGCCAGAAGCCCCTCACCCACGACGTGCGCGAGGCGCGGCTCGTCGCCGAGGCCGCGGCGAAGGCGAAGGTGGCGACGCAGATGGGCACCCAGCTCGTGGCCACCCACGGCGACCGCCTGACCGTGCACTGGATCCGCAGGGGCGCGATCGGGAGGGTCGAGAAGGTCTACCTCTGGTCGAACAAGGACCCGTGGAAGTACCGGCCCACCGGTCCGCGTCCCGAGGGCGAGCACCCCGTGCCGGAGGGGCTCGACTGGGACAAGTGGCTCGGCACGGCTCCGGTGCGGCCCTACGTGTCGGAGGTCTACCACCCCACCTGGTGGCGGGGCTGGCAGGACTTCGGGGTCGGATGGCTCGGAGACATGGGCTGCCACATCATGGACGGTCCGTTCCGCGCCCTGCGGCTGACCGAGCCCATATGCGTCAGCGCGGAGGTCGAGCCGGAGTGGCGGGACACGCCCGGTCGCTTCGCCGAGACCTGGCCCACGTGGCAGGTCGTCCGCTACATCTTCGGTCCGACCGAGCTCACCGCGAGGGAGGGCATCGAGATCGTCTGGTCCGACGGCTTCAAGTACCCCCCGGACGAGGTCCGCGCGCGGATCGACGGCCAGGAGTACCCGACCCAGGGCGCCCTGTTCCTGGGCGAGGCGGGCACGCTGCTCCATCCGCACGGCGGCGAGCCGACCCTGCACCCGAGCAAGGACTTCGAAGGATACCCCGTTCCCGACCTCGAGCCGCGCAACCACTACCACCAGTGGGTCGACGCGTGCTTCGGGAAGGGGGAGACCGTCTCCTCCTTCGACGTCGCGGGCCCCCTCACCCAGATGATCCTGCACGGGACGATCGCTCTGCGCCTTCCCGGGAAGAAGTGGTTCTTGAGCGCCCGCAAGGACGAGTTCATTGGGGCGCCCGAGGCGAACCGGCTGCTCTCCCGGACCTACCGCGAGGGATGGGAGGTCGAGGGCCTCTGATCGCTTCGCCATGAACGGACGAGAGCGCTACGACGCCACCCTGCGGGGCGAGCTGGTCGACCACCTACCGCGCGTGCCGATCCTGATGCAGTACGCGGCCGAGCACATCGGCTCGGACTACGGCCGCTACGCCGCCGACTTCCGCGTCCTGACGGAATCGCACCTGCGCTGCGCGACGGACTTCGGGATGGACCAGCTCAGCGTGATCTCCGACGCCTACCGCGAGTGCTCCGCCTTCGGGGCGGAGGTCCGCTTCGAGGTCACCGGGCCCATGTGCGACCGCGCGCCGCTCCAGGACACCCGCGACCTGTCGCGGCTCGAGCGGCCCGATCCGCACCGCTCGCCGCGCATGCTCGATCGCCTGGAGGCCGTTCGGCGCTTCCGCGAGGAGACGGGAGACGAGTACTCGATCATGGGCTGGGTCGAGGGCCCCGCGGCGGAGGCCGCCGACGTGCGCGGGGTGACGAGCTTCCTGCTCGACTTCTACGACGACGAGGCGTTCGCGTGCGAGCTGATGGACCTCTGCCTCGACGTGGGCATCGAGTTCGCCCGCGCCCAGGTCGAGGCCGGCGCGGACACCGTGGGCGTCGGGGACGCGGTCGTCAGCCAGATCTCCCCGGCGATGTACGAGTCGCTCGTCCTGCCCCGCCAGCGACGGCTCGTCGCGGCGATCAAGGACACGGGGGCCCGCGTGCGCCTGCACATCTGCGGCGACATCACCCACCTGCTGCCGGGCATCGCCGAGCTGCCCATCGACATCCTCGACGTGGACCACATGGTCGACCTCGCGGTCGTGCGCGAGACGATTCCCGCCGAGGTGGCCCTCGCCGGCAACCTCGACCCCGTCGCGGCGGTGGCGGGAGGCACGCCGGAGTCGATTCGCGAGGGCGTGCTCGCCTGCTACCGGACCGTCGGCAACCCCTTCCTGGTCAACGCCGGTTGCGAGATACCATCGGGCACGCCGCCGGAGAACCTCCGTGCCCTGTGCGAGCCGGTCCCGTACGCCCCCGCGTGATCAGCTCCTGTCCCGTCCGAGGACGTAGATCACCCAGGGGGCGATGCGCGTCTCGCTGACCCACTCGCAGGGATCCTCGTCGCGACCCAGCGGCCGGCAGACCTCGACGCAACGCAGGCCGGCGCGCGCGTAGAGCTCCTGGTAGTCCTCGTCACTGCAGACGACGTCCTCCACGGGTCGCCGGTCGTCGATGTCCGTGATGATGATCCGCACGCGGTCCCCGCTGCGCGCGAGCCGGTTCTCCGGATAGTCCCGGGTGGAGAAGGACGCCCACTCGTTCACGTAGATCTCGGGGGCGGAGACGACGCTGACCAGCCTTCCCCGGGGGCTCAGCAGGCGCGCGATCCGCTCCAGGATCGTCGCCTTCGTCTCGAGGGTGGGGACGTTGTCGAAGGTGAAGACCGAGAGGACGAGGTCGGCCGTTCCCGGCGGCAGGTCGCCGAGCTCTCCCTCGCGGGTGAGGACGTAGTCCCCCTCCGGGTCGCGGGAGCGCGCGATCTCGATCATCTCCTTCGAGATGTCGACGCCGATCGCCTCGAAGCCGAGGTCCTTCAGGAAGCGCGTCGATCGGCCCGTCCCGCAGCCGAAGTCGACCGCCCGCCGTCCCTCGACGTGTCGCGCGACGATCTCCGGCAGGTCGCGGTAGGCGAGGTAGTAGGTCCCGGTGAGCTCGAGCCGGGCGTAGGCCGCGGCGCGCGTCTCGTCCTCGTAGGAGTTCTTCATTCGATCGCGAACCGCTATTCTGCGGGGCGTCCCGAGCCGCGGCAATCACGGAGAACGCGATGACGAATCTGGAGCTTCCCCCCTACGCCTACGGAGGTGCGCGAGCCCTCGTGCTCCTGCACGAGGAGCGCCTGAGGCGCTTCGTGGAGACGTGGCGCCGAGCGAAGGAGCGGGCGATCGCGCTGCCCGCGACCGAGGATCCCGCCTACGTCTCCCTGGAGGCGCTCCTCCGCCACGTCCTCTCCAGCGCGGGCGGGTACATGACGTGGAGCTGCGAGGTCCTCGGCCTCCCCGACCCCGGCATGCCTCCCCCACCGGAGGTCGATCGCGTCGAGCACGAGCTCGGCTCCCACGTCGATGCGCTCCTCGAGCGCTGGAGAACGCCGCTGGCCGAGGTGGACGAGGAGCGCTTCTACCGGCCGACCCACGCGTCCCGGTGGCACGTGGAGTACTGCGTGGACGCGATGCTCGAGCACGCGGTCATGCACCCGATCCGCCACGAGCACCAGCTACGGACCCTCATGGGAGAGGGAACGGTCGGTTGAGCGCGGAAATGTGCGGAAGCGAGTCCCGTAAGTCGGCGAGAAGCCGCTGCCACCATCCCTCGAGCTCTTGCAGGTGGACCCCGTCATGATGCGTCCCCGTTTCGTCGCCGTAAGCACGCTGTCCATCCTCGCCGTCCTGGCTCCTCCCGCCGTCGCCCAGGAGGAGGCGCCGGAGCCCCGGCCCGCGCTCCGGGTCCACGAGGAGAGGGCCTTCGAAGGCTACACCCTCTTCTCGCCCCTGCAGTCGGGCACGACCTTCCTGATCGACATGGAGGGAGAGATCGTCCACCGGTGGGAGAGCGGGCTGGCGCCGGCCGGCGCCGTGTACCTGCTCGACAACGGCCACCTGCTGCGGGCCGGGCGCCACGACGACAACCCCCGCTTCCGCGGCGGGGGCATCGGGGGGCGGATCCAGGAGTACGACTGGGACGGCAACCTGGTCTGGGAATACCTGGTCGCGGACGACTACCAGACGCAGCACCACGACCTGGAGCCCCTGCCGAACGGCAACGTGCTCGCCATCGTCTGGGAGCACCGCTACCGCGAGGACGCCGTCGAGTGGGGTCGCGACCCGGACGCCGTCGGGGAGCGGGGCATGTGGGTGAACGCGATCCTCGAGATCCGGCCCCTCCCGCCCGACGACGGGGAGATCGTGTGGGAGTGGCACTGCTGGGACCACATGATCCAGGACCAGGATCCGGACAAGCAGAACCACGGCTCGATCCCCGATCACCCCGAGCGCATCGACATCAACGCCGACCACCGGGGCCGGCCGCCCGAGACCGAGGAGCAGCGACAGCAGCGCGAGGAGCTCGAGGCCCAGATGGGCGCCCTGGGCTACACCGGCGACGACGAAGAGGAGGAAGACTCGGGGAACGGGATCTTCGGACCGCACGGCACTCTGCCCGACTGGCTGCACATGAACGCGGTCGACTACCACCCCGAGCTGGACCTGATCGTGCTCAGCACCCCCAACCTGAGCGAGACCTGGGTGATCGACCACTCGACGACCACCGACGAGGCGGCGTGGCACACCGGCGGTCGCTGGGGTCACGGGGGAGGCGTGCTCTACCGGTGGGGGAATCCGCGTCTCTGGGGCGCGGGTCAGGACGGCGATCGCCGGTTCTGGTACCAGCACGACACGACGTGGATTCCGGGAGAGAAGCCCGGAGAGCTCCGCTTCATGGTCTTCAACAACGGCAGCCTGCGGCCGGGCGCGCCGTTCTCCTCGGTCGAGGAGTACGTCCTGCCCTTCGATCCCGAGAAGGGCTTCCTCCGCGAGGAAGGCGCCGCGTTCGGGCCGTCGCGACCGGACTGGTACTACGTCGACAAGGGGACGTTCTTCTCCGGCTTCATCTCGGGCGCACAGCGGCTCCCCAACGGGAACACCCTCATCTGCGAGGGCGACGACGGCCGTCTCTTCGAGGTGACGCGGGAGAAGAAGGTCGTGTGGGAATACGTCAATCCCCACGGCGGCGAGATCCCGATCAGCCGGATCGCGGGAGGCGGGGGGGCCAAGGCCGTCTTCCGCGCCACACGCATCGCTCCCGACGCGCCCGCGCTCGCGGGTCGCGGGCTGTGAACCGCGGCGGGGCTCCTAGCGAGCGTACCCGGTGTCCTTCAGCCGCTGCAGAGCTTCGTCGACGGGGACTTCCTTCCCCGCGCGCCGCAGCTCGTAGGCCTCGACGAGCCGGCTCTGGAAGCCCTGTAGCCGGCGCGTCATCTCGACGTGCTCGGGCACGGACGAGTCGTACAGGTCTTCCCTCTCGTCCGGATCCGCGGCGAGATCGAAGACCTGCGTGCCCCAGGCGCCATCGGCCATCCTTCGCCACTTGTACACGAGGTCCTGCTCCCGGATCCGGACCCATATCAGCTCGGGATCCATGCGGGGGAAGTACGTGCTGAAGAGCTCCCACGTCTGCGCCTCCTCCCACCGCAGGGGCGAGAGGATCGTCGTGTAGGAATACGCCGGGAGGTCGGGAGGCGCTCGCTCGCCGAGGATCGCCGGCGACAGGTCCTGTCCCCGAACGCCGGCCTCTGCGGGGATCGGGATGCCGCACAGCCCGGCGAGGGTCGGGAACACGTCGATGGAGCGGGTGACCGCCTCGTAGGTGCCCGGCTCGATCCCGAGCTGTGGAGCGCGGATCATCAGGGGCACGTCGAGGTTCTCCGGCGCGAGCTGCTGGCCGTGAGTCCACTGGAAGAGGGCGTTCTCCCGGTACAGGACCTCCCCGTGGTCGGCGGTGAACGCCAGGAGGCAATCGTCGGTCAGCCCGGCGCGGTCGATGCTCTCGAGGTACGCTCCGAAGTACGTGTCGAGCTGGTGGACGGAAGAGCGGTAGAGCAGATCGAGGACCCGGGCGAGGGTGGCAACCTCGTCGGGAGAGAGCCCCAGCTTCTCGACGGTGTTGGGGAAGTCGTACTGGAGCTCGAAGCGGTTGCGGTTGTAGATGCCGACGTACCGCTCGATCTCGCGCCCCGTGAGGCCCGCGCGCTCGCCGGGAAAGCGCCGGCAGTACTCCTCGGTGATCGCGGGAGGCGACGACTTGTGGTACGGCGCGTGGGTGACGGTGAAGTTGACCTGGATGAAGGCGCGGTAGTCGGGATCGGAGCCCAGCCGGTCCAGAATCTCCTGGAAGCGGGGACCGCCGCCCGTGCGCACCGGCTTGTTCTGCTCGTCGAGCGGGCTGACGATCACGTTCTCCTCGGGAATCCCCTGCCCGTAGTTGAGCGACGCCGACGCCATGCGGTGCCCGCTCCAGAAGTACGTGTCGTACCCGTGATCCGCGAACGCCTCGGCCGCCAGATAGAGGTCGTCGGGGAGGTAGCACGGGTGGTAGAGGATCCCGTGCCGGTCCGCGTTCGTCCCCGAGAAGATCGACGCGAAGGCGGAACCGGAATGCCCCGCCTCCGTCGTGTGTCGCTCGAAGACCAGGGACTGCTCGGCGAACCTCGCGAGGTGGGGAGTGAGCTCGGCCTCCGCCCCGTAGGGCGAGAGGTAGTCGCGGTTGAGCGTGCAGGTCGCGTACAGGATCACCAGCCGGGGGCCGGTGGGCGCGGTCTCCCCGGACCCGCAGGCGCCGAGCCCGAACGCAGGAAGGGCGAGCAGGCACGCGAGGAGGAGCCCGAGGCGAGCCTCTTCGCCGGTGTCGTCTGATCGTTCGTTCATGCTCGCCGCGGAGAGGGCCACGCGTCTCTCGTCCGGTCGAAGTCGTCAGGCTATCGGTCCCTCCGAGCCCTGTCCAGGCGGGGAGGCCGGAGTCGGGAGCGAAGCGGCCATCGCTCCGCCGCGACCATCGTGTACCGTTGAGCGCGTCTCCGGTTGCCCGGTGTCGAGGAGGACCGCCATGAGCTCCAGGAACGATGAAGCGTGCGGCAACGAACGCGGCCGCCGTCCCGCCGACGATCATGTCTCTCGCCGCGCCTTCCTGAAGCTCTCCGGAGCGGGCGCGGCCGGCGTGGCCTTTGGCGCGACGGGGATCCGCCCCATGGCCGGACCGTTCCCCGCCGAGCTCCGGGCCGATCACCTCGTCCCCGCCGACAAGAAGCTCACCCCCGACTGGCTCGCCTCGCTGAGGAGCCGCGGGATCCCGGAGGTCTGGTCCGGCGACGACCTGAAGCACATCGGCATGCCCGTGGGCGGCGTCTGCTGCGGCCAGCTGTACCTCGGGGGCGACGGACGCCTCTGGTACTGGGACATCTTCCGCAGCCAGTACTCGTCGAACTACGGCGGCATGTCGTCGGGCATCCACTACGCGGATCCTCCGGAGCCCGCCTCGCCCGTCGAGCAGGGCTTCGCGGTCCGCATCTCCACCGTGGCCGGCTCCGAGGTTCGCAGGCTCGACGGCAAGGGCTTCCGCGACATCACGTTCCGCGGCGAGTATCCGATCGGCCGCGTGAGCTACCGCGACGAGGTGTGTCCGATCGAGGTGGACCTCGAGGCCTTCTCGCCGTTCGTTCCCCTCGACCACGACGAGTCCGCGCTCCCGGCCTCGATCCTCCACTTCCGGATCCGCAACACGAGCTTCCAGTCCATGAAGGTCACCCTGGCCGGGTGGCTCCAGAACGCGGTGTGCCCCGATCACCGTGACCCGGAGCTAGGCGTGCGTGTCAACCGCGCCGTCGAACGTCAGGGTCGCACGACGCTGTCCTGCACGGTCGAGCCCGTCGCGAGGGACGCGGACGTCCGTCCCGCGATCCTGTTCGCCGACTTCGAGGGCGAGAGCTGGGAGGGATGGACGGTCGAGGGAACCGCATTTGGAGAGAGCCCGTTCGCGAAGGCGGACATGCAGCCCTACCACGACGTGAGCGGGCACGTCGGCGAGCGCGTGGCCAACTCGCACCACACCCGCGGCGGCGAGACCGTCGGCGAGGGCGACGACCACACCGGCAAGCTGACGAGCGAACCCTTCACCATCGAGCGCCGCTTCGTCAACTTCCGCATCGGGGGCGGCCGCCACCCCGGTCGCACGTGCATCAACCTCGTCGTCGACGGCGAGGTAGTTTGCACCGCCACGGGGCACGACGCGAACCGGATGCGGACCGAGAGCTTCACGGTGCACGACCTCGAGGGAAGGAAGGCCCACCTCGAGATCGTGGATGCCCAGCCGGGCCCCTGGGGCAACATCGGGATCGATCACATCGTCTTCGCCGACGAGTCCGTCGTCCCGGAGCTCGAGGAGCTCCCCGGATTCGGCTCGATGGCCCTGAGCGTCGTCGATCCCGATCCGCACCACGCGTGGAGCCGGGTCCGCCCCGACGTGGGCAGCGCGAGCCTGCCCGACGAAGCCTTCCTGGACTTCGGGGTCTTCTTCCCGGAGGAGCCCGACCGGCCGGACGCCATGCGCCTGTTCGACACGAAGCCGATCGGAACCGTCGAGCGCACGATCTCCCTCGGCCCCCGCGAGGAGACGGAGATCACCTTCGTCCTCTCCTGGTGGTTCCCCTACTACCCCGATCCCAGCGGTGAGTTCGCCGGCATCCAGGACATCGAACGGCTCAATCGGCACTACGAGAACCGCTTCACGAGCGCCTCCGCGGTCGCGGGCTACGTCGTCCGCCACCTCGACCGGCTCGTCGGAGACACGCGCCGGTGGAACCGCACCTGGTACGACTCGACGCTCCCCTACTGGTTCCTCGATCGCACCTTCGTCGCCATCGACTGCCTCGCCACGCAGACGTGCCACTGGTTCGACAACGGCCGCTTCTGGGGCTGGGAGGGAATCAACTGCTGCCCGGGCACCTGCCAGCACGTGTGGAACTACGCCCAGGGGCTCGCGCGGATCTTCCCCCCGCTCGAGCGCATCACGCGGGAGAGGGTGGACTACGGGCTCTCGTTCCAGGAATCGGGCGAGCTGTGGTACCGCGGCGAATGCGCGCGGCACGTCGCCCACGACGGCCAGTGCGGAACGATCCTGCGCGCCTACCGCGAGCACCTGACCGCTCCCGACGACGCGTACCTCAAGCGCATCTGGACGCGCGTCCGCAAGTCGATCGAATTCCTGATCGAACAGGACGGCGGGGAGGACGGCCTGCTCGAGGGCCGGCAGTACAACACGCTCGATCAGGCCTGGTACGGACCGATGGCGTGGATCAGCTCGATGTACGTCGCGGCGCTACGAGCCGGGGAAGCCATGGCCGGCGCCGTCGGCGACGACGCGTTCGCCGCGCGCTGCCGCGAGATCGCGCAGGCGGGCACGAAGAACATCGCCTCGGTGCTGTTCGACGGCGAATACTTCATCCACCTGCCGGATCCCGAGCACCCCGAAGGGACGAACACCAACGACGGCTGTCACATCGACCAGGCCCTCGGGCAGAGCTTCGCCTGGCAGGTCGGGCTGCCCCGCATCCTCCCGAAGGAGCAGACGGCCTCCGCCCTGCGCTCGCTGTGGAAGTACAACTTCGCCCCCGACGCGGGCGGCTATCGCAACGCGATGCAGGACGTGATCGCAGGTGGGCGGTGGTACGCGATGCCCGGGGAGGCGGGGCTGCTCATGTGCACCTGGCCCAAGGGCGGGGCGGACCGCGCGGCCGGCGAAGGCGCGAGCTGGGCGGTCGGCTACTTCAACGAGTGCATGACCGGCTTCGAGTACTCGGTCGCTTCCCACATGATCTGGGAGGGCGAGCCCGACTCCGAGCTCGTCACGAGGGGGCTGGCCGTCACGCGCGCCATCCACGATCGCTACCACGCGTCGCTACGCAATCCGTACAACGAGATCGAGTGCTCCGATCACTACAGCCGGGCCATGGCCGGCTACGGGGTGTTCCTGGCCGCCTGCGGCTTCGAGTACGACGGGCCGCGGCGCCACATCGGCTTCGCCCCCCGCCTCTCTCCCGACGACTTCCGTGCCGCGTTCACCGCGGCGGAGGGCTGGGGATCGCTCTCCCAGGTGCGCGCGGGAGGAACGCAGCGCTCCACCGTGGAGGTCCGGTGGGGCCGGCTGCGCGTCGAGACCGTGGCCCTCGAGCTGCCCCGCGAGACCCGGGTCGACGCGATCCGCGTCGACGGGATCACCGCCGTGCAGAAGCCGGACGAGGACCACCTGGTGGAGTTGCGG
Source organism: uncultured Planctomycetaceae bacterium (assembly GCA_964428225.1). GTDB lineage: Bacteria > Planctomycetota > UBA1135 > UBA1135 > JBFMCU01. Next base: position 40,938 of record CAYRXS010000004.1, on the reverse strand, counting down.
CCCAGGCATCTGGCCACTCCCGCAGAATGGCAGCAGGATCGAAGCCGGGTTCTGGTGACCCTCCCCGAGTGTCTCACTCTGGAGACGGCGGAGAGCCTGGACATCGAGATCGACTACCGCGACTAGCCGTTCGGCGTATGATGAGGGCAATGCTCGCCCGGATCGTACCCGCGTTCCTGCTCGCCCTGGTCGCCTGCAACGGTCCCCCGTCCGGGGAGTACCGGACGCTGAACCTCGACGAGTACCGCGACCGGATGAAGGCCGGTTGGATCGGCCAGATGGTGGGTGTGGGCTGGGGAGGCCCCACCGAGTTCAAGTACCGAGGCCGGACGATCCCCGAGGACGAGATGCCGGCGTGGAAACCGGAGCTCGTCAACCAGTTCCAGCAGGACGACATCTACGTGGAGATGACCTTCCTGCGGACGCTCGAGGTCCACGGCCTCGACGTGTCCTCCCGGCAGGCGGGGATCGACTTCGCCAACAGCGGCTACAAGCTGTGGCACGCCAGCCGCGCGGGCCGGTCGAACCTGCGGAAGGGAATTGCACCGCCGGACTCGAGCAACCCCCAGTTCAACCGCCACGCCGACGACATCGACTACCAGATCGAGGCGGACTTCTCGGGCCTCGTCTCCCCCGGCCTGCCGAACCGGGTCATCGCTCTCGGCGAGGTGTTCGGTCGGCTCATGTGCCACGGGGACGGGCTCTACGGCGGCCTCTTCGTGGGCGGGATGTACGCGGAGGCCTTCTTCGAGACGGACATGGAGAAGATCGTCCGGGCCGGGCTCGCCTGCATCCCCGAGGAGAGCGAGTACGCGCGGTGCATCCGCGACGTGCTCGGCTGGTGGAAGGAGTATCCGGACGACTGGCAGATGGCCTGGGGGATGGTCAACGAGAAGTACCACAAGGACGCCGATCACCGGCGGGCATCCTGCGAGGGTCCCCGGACCGACCTCAACATCGACGCGAAGATCAACGGCGCGTTCATCGTGCTGGGCCTCCTCTACGGCGAGCGCGATCCGGATCGGACGATCTCCATCGCCACCCGCTGTGGGCAGGACTCGGACTGCAACCCCGCCAACGCGGGGGGGATCCTCTTCACGACGATCGGGTTCTCGAGCCTCCCGGAGAGGTTCAAGTCCGCCCTGGATCCGGAGACCGTCTTCAGCCACACGTCCTACGGCTTCGATCGCGTCGTGGAGGTGTGCGAGCAGCTCGCCCGAGCGTCCGTCGTCGACGCGGGCGGCGAGATCGAGGCGGGAGCGATGCGCATCCCGGTGGAGGATCCGGCGCCCGGTCCCTGCGAGCAGTGCTGGGATCCGAAGCCCGTCGTGGGCAGCCGGTTCACGGAAGAGGAGCTGGCGCGGATCGAGCGACCCGCCGTCGACGACATCGACTCCGCGGTGCGGAGGTTCGCGCCGGGGTGGAGGATCACGTGCTGCGGCACCGGGATGGATCCCGGATTGCAGGACGAGCTCCGCGGCCGGGGACCGGTCCTCGTCACTCACCCTCTCGACCGGAAGATGGGCTGCACGCTCAGCCGCTGGGCCCGGATCGCGGAGGGCGTGAAGGCGACGCTGAGCCTCGCCGTGGGACACCACGAGCAGGGCGACTGGCTGCTGATCGTCCGGGCCGACGGACGCGAGCTGCTGAGGACCATCGTCGGACCGGACACCTCCGATGACGGATGGATGGACATCGACCTGGACCTGTCGGAACACGGCGGGCGGGAGATCCTCCTGGAGCTCGAGAACCACCCCACCGGCTGGAAGTGGGAGGGCGGTTACTGGGCGAAGATCGAGCTGCGCGCGGAGTGATCCGCAACGGGCTCGTACGACCGGGAGGGCGTCCCCGGCCGCGGTACGGCGCTCGCGAGGATTGCCCCGGATTCGGGATCCCCGGAATCCGGATCCTCGCTTACGCTCTTTCTTCCCTCTCTCCCGTTCGCTCGCGTCGACTCGACCGGTCGGCCGGGCACTTCTCTCAACGTCTGATGCAATGACCAAGCGACTCTACGTCGGCAACCTCTCCTGGGACACCACGGAGGACGCTCTCCGGCTCACCTTCGAGCAAGATAGCCGCACCGTGACCGACGTTCACATCGTCACCGACCGGGACACCGGTCGACCCCGTGGCTTCGGCTTCGTCGAGATGTCGACGGATGACGAGGCACAGGCGGCCATCGCGGCCCTCGACGGCATCGAGCTCGACAGACGCAACATCCGGGTCAACCAAGCGCGTGAGCGCCCCCAGCGCGGGGGTGGCGGGCACTGGTAGGTCCGCTCCGACTCGCCCCCGCTATCCGTCGGACGGCTCGGGCTTCGGCACGAAGGTCTCGACCCCGTCGCGGCGATCGCCGATCAGGTGCTCGGCGAAGTAGTCCCACGCCATCCCGTACAGGTAGCGCCAGTCACCCAGGCCGTGATTGGCGCCGGGGACCACGAACATGTCGAAGCGCTTGCCCGCGTCGATGAACGCCTGGGCCATGCGGAACATGTGGGCGGGGTGGACGTTGGCGTCCAACTCGCCGTAGATCATCAGGAGGTTTCCCTTCAGCCGGTCCGCGACCTCGAGATTGTCATCCGGCGCGCTCTCCCAGCGCACGGTGCCGTCCTCCTCGGTGATCTGCTTCACCCCGTAGTAGCGCTCGGCCCAGAGGTTGAAGTACACGCTTGGATCGTTGGGCGCGGTCATCGCCACGCCGACCTTGAAGAAGTCGGGGTAGACCAGCATGGCGGAGGTCGTCATGAAGCCGCCCGATGACCCGCCGTAGATCCCCACGCGGTCGATGTCGATCCAGGGGTAGCGATCCGCGAGCTGCTCGATGACGACCTTCTTGTCCGCGAGACCGTAGTCGCGGAATTCCTCGCGCTCGTGCTCGCGGTAGGCGAGGCCGCGCTCGTAGGTCCCGCCGCGGTTTCCGAACTGGACCACGACGCAACCGAGCTGGGCGAGGATGGCGTTGACGTCCAGGGGTTGGAAGGACCTCGGGATGTACTCGCCCTGCCGGCCGGGGTAGACGCGGGTGACGATCGGGTACTTGGCGGCGGGATCGAAGTCGTACGGTCGGTACAGGACTCCCCACTGGTCGGTGACTCCGTCCGCGGACTTGGCGACGAAGACCTTGGGGGGCATCCAGCCGGCGTCGCGGAGACCGGAGAGGTCCGCGGTCTCGAGGTCGATGACGAGCGCTCCGTTCGCGTCACGGACCTTGGCCATCGGCGCCTCGTGCACGCAGCTGTAGTTGTCCACGAAGTACCTCCGGGACCCGGACATCTCGCACCGGTGCTCCGCGTCCTCGGGGGTCAGGAGCTTCAGGCCGCTCCCGTCGAGCCCCACGCGGTACAGGTGGCGGTAGTAGACGTTCCGCCCCTCCTCCCGCCCGTTGGCCGTGAAGTAGACGACTCGCGCGTCCTCGTCCACCTCCAGGACCTCGTCGACGTTGAAGGCGCCGCGGGTGAGCTGCTTCTCGAGCTCGCCGTCGCGGCCGTAGAGGTAGAGGTGTCCCCAGCCGTCGCGCATCGACCACCACAGGAGCTTGCCGAGCTTCGGCAACTCCCGCAGCGACTTGATGTAGACCTGTCCGTTGATCCGCTCCTCGATCAGAATCCGGCTCTCGCCCGTCGCGGGATCCGCGGCGCAGACGTCCACGGAGAAGTAGTCGCGGCTCCGGCGGGTGAAGTAGAGCGTGCTCGAGTCGTCGCTCCAAACCCTCGGCTGGGCGAACAGGTCCCACAGGACCTGACCGGGCCAGCGGTCGGCGTCCACCCGGACCATCGCGTTCGACTCGACGTTGCAGATCCACAGCTCCTCCTTCGCGGTCGTCTCTCCCGGCATGGAGCACTTGTAGGTCCGCAGCGTCGGCCGAGGCTCGCCAAGGTGGTCGATCAGCCAGAGGTCCTCGACTTCCCTCTCGTCCGAGCGAGTCACGCTGAAGTGGCGGGAATCGCTCGACCACTCGACGAAGACCGGCCGGCGCTCCGCGGGATCCTCGGGGGCGTCACCGAGGCCGCTCCATCCGTAGTGCTCCTCGCCGTCGGTGGTCAGCCGGGTCTCCTCGCCCTCGGGCGCGTCCGTCCTCCTCAGGTAGAGATCGTGCCCCCGGCCGAAGACGCAGACCTTCCCGTCGGGGGAGAGGTTCTGCCAGGGCTCGGGCTCGGCGTCGACTTCCTCGGTCGCGGGCTCGACGTCGGCTTCCTCGTTCGCGGGCTCGACTTCGGCTTCCTCGTCCGCGGGCTCGGGCCGCGAGAGTACGCCCGTCGCCCGGTCGTAGTCGAGTGGAGCGCCGTCGATCTCGAAGCGGAAGCCGTCTCGGCCCTTCTCGAAGGCGAGCTCACCCAGGTCGAGGACGAGGGCGTCGTGCGGATCGTTGGTCAGCTTCGTCAGCTCCGCGGCCAGGTGGGCATGATCGAAGAGCGGCTCCTTCTTCTCACTCCCCGGATCGACGAGCCAGTAGTGCGCCCCGTCCTTCGTCCGGTAGCGATACCAGAATCGATCCTCGTCCGGCAGCCAGTTCGGTTCGACGCTGATGCTGTACACGCGCTCGAGGATCCGCTCGGGAAGCCACCTCTCGACGAGCTCCCAGTTCGCGGTCCGTACCGGCCCCCGGGGTTGTTCGTCCGTCGCCTCCTGGCTCGCGACGACGGAGCTCGAGGGCGAGAGGAGCGCGGCGACGACGATGAACGCAAGGGCGAGCGTGCGAGCGGAGCGCGGACCACGGAGCAGCTTCATGTTTCTCATCCCGAACAGGAACTCGTGGAGGAGGTGAGCGGCGGTCGATCGCCGGCCCCAGTGTACGTTCCCCGGGGCGCGGGAGAGGTTCGCTCGCCGGACGTACGGATCGTTCGGGGTGGGTAAGGCGTGCTCGTCGGGGCGGTCGACGCTACCCTCGGCCGAGGCGGAACGATCCGGGGATCCTCGTCCGGGGATCCACGGAGAGGAGGTGACCATGGCCGCAACGAACACGACCTCGCGGGTGCCGATGTCGATCGAGTACGAGCCCGCCTGGCTGACCTGGGTCGGGGCGACGACGACGTGCCTGCGCGCTCTCGGGGTGGATTGCGACGCGGCGGACGTCGCGGGCCACAGCGGTTACGCCTTCGCGATTTCCATCAACGGAGGCCTGTGTCCCTCGGGCCCGACCGACGTCGACTGGGCCGCGCTCGTCTACGGACCGCAGAGCCTGGGCCGCTCGACGACGACGTTGCTCACCGGGGACTGCCACACGGACGGCTCTCGCGGAGAGCGGACGGAGGCCCACTGTCGGGCGGTCTTCGACCTGATCCGCGGAGAGATCGAGGCGGGACGACCGTGCGTCCTGTGGGGAGCGGGTCCGCCCGAGTTCGGCGTCGTGCGCGGCATCGAAGGCGAGGACTACCTCCTCGTCGCGGGAGGTCCCACCCCCGAGCGTCTGGCGTGGGACGCGATCGACGCCCCCGGCGGTCCCTACGCGCTCGCCTTCCCGACCCCCGTGCGCCTCCACGAGGACCGCGACCTCACCGCGCTCCGTCGAGCGTTCGCCATGCTCACGCGCCCGCAGGAGGGACAGAGCGCCCGTCGCGGCCTGGAGGCCTACGACTTCTGGGTCGAGGAGCTGCGGGAGAGCAGGGCCGACGCCTTCGGCAACTCGTACAACGCCCAGTGCTGGGCCGAGGCGCGCCGACGGGCGAAGACCTTCATCGGCCGGATCGCGGACTGCTACGGAGTCGAGGGCGGTCCCATCGATCGGATCCGTCACGCGTTCATCGCGGTGTCGGATCATCTCGACCAGGTCGCCGAGCTCTTCCCGTTCTGCCGCGATGAGGGAACGGTCGAAGACGCGGACCGGATCGAGCAGGCCGTCGCCCACCTCGAGGCGGCGCGCACCGCCGAGCAATCGGCCATCGAGACCTTCCCGGAGATCCCCGGGTTTTGAGGGCACGAACGATGAGATACCACCGCAACGTCGCGGGGATGATCGGGAACACGCCGCTGCTCGAGCTGGGACGGCTCGCGCCGGGGCGGAAGGTGCTCGCGAAGTGCGAGTTCATGAACCCGCTCAGCGTGAAGGATCGGCCGGTGCTGCAGATCATCGAGGACGCGGAGGAGGAGGGGCGGTTGCGGCCGGGCAGCACCCTGCTCGAGATCACGAGCGGCAACACCGGGATGGCGGTGGCCTCCCTCGCCGCGATCAAGGGATACCGAGCCGTCCTCGTCATGTCCGAGATCCAGAGCGTCGAGCGGCGGATGATCCTGGCGGCGCTGGGCGCCGAGCTCGTGCTCACGCCGGCCTCCGAGGGGACGAAGGGAGCGCGCGAGGAGGCGCGCAAGATCCTCGCCGAGCACCCCGAATACGTCTACGTCGGCCAGCACGTCAACCAGTCGAATCCGAAGGCCCACTACGGTCACACGGGCCCCGAAATCTGGACGGACACCGACGGCCGCGTGGACATCCTCGTCGCCGCCCTCGGGACCGGCGGCACGATCTGCGGTGCGGGTCGCTACCTGAAGGAGCAGAATCCCGACGTGCGGCTCGTGGCGGTCGAGCCGAAGGAGTCGCCGTTCATCTCGAAGGGAATCTTCCGGCCCCACCGGATCATGGGCACTGCTCCGGGCTTCGTCCCCGAGACGCTCGACCGCGAGATCATCGACGAGATCTTCCTGGTGAGCGAGGACGAGGCCTTCGAGACGTGCCGGCGGCTCGCGCGCACGGAGGGCGTGCTCGTGGGCATCTCGTCGGGAGCGGCGACCCACGCCGCGCTCGAGGTGGCCGGGCGACCGGAGAACGAGGGCAAGGTGATCGTGTGCGTGCTCGCGGACAGCGGCGAACGATACCTGAGCGTGGAAGGGCTGTTTTCCTGACGCGCGCGGGCCGTCCGCTCCCCTAGGATCTTCCGCGCCATGGCCTCCCGCTTCGTCCTCCCCGTCCTCATCCTCCTCGCCGGTCTCGTCGCCTTCTTCGTCCTGCGGCCCGCGGAGGAGGACGCGAAGTCCGTGCCGCCGGGTGCGGATGACGTCGCGGTCGAGCCGCCGACCGATGACCCGGAAGAGGAGCTGACCGTCCCCGCCGCTCCCGAGGACGACGAGCCCGCGCGCTCCGTGGCGACGGAGGACGACGAGGAGGAACCCGCCCCGCCGAGAGAGGGGCCGGGGCTGCGCGTGCGGGTGGTGGATCCGACGGGGAAGCCGCAAGGGGGAATCCCGGTCGCCCTCTTCGTGACGGTGCCCCAGATGCCGGTCCTCTATCCCGCGCACCAGGCCGAGACCGCGCCGAACGACGGCATCGCCTGGCTGGAGCTCGACATCTCCGAGGATCGCCTTCCCCCGAACTTCGAGAGCGCGGTGGGAATCGACCTGCCCCTCGAACCTCGGGTTCTTCACGGATTCGGCCACGCCCTGCCGAAACCGTCGACGGGGGACGAGGTGGTGGAGCTCGTACTTCCCGAGGGCGCCGAGAGCTGGCTCGCGCCGCTGCGCGTGCAAGTGGTGGACGTCGAGGAGAATCCGGTGTTCGGGGCGCGGGTCGAGTTCCACGCCGTGCCGCGCTCCTCGCCTTCCGATCGGGACGACCTCGGCTCCGCCCTCACCGAGGCGCCGGAGGGAATCGCGAGCATCTCCCGCGAGGAGCAGCGCCAGATGATGACCACCGCGAAGCTCCTCGGGCTCTCCCTGGACTTCGAGGTGACCTGCGAGGGGCCTTACGTTCCGCTCCCGACCGCGGCCATCCCCCTGGAGCCCTCGTCGGAGCCCATGCGCCTGGTCCTCCCCCCCACCGCGACCGTCGTCGTCCACCTGCACCACACGGACGGGATCCCCGTCGCGCGCGACGCGACGGCGTCCCTCGAGTGGTATCCCGCGGGAGAGGAGATGCGCGGAGGCTGGTGGAGTGCCGACGTCGAGGAGGGGACCGCGCGGTTCGAGCGCGTGGGGCTCGGGCTCGACCTCCGCATGTCCGGCTCGCTCGCGGATCTCAGCGTGGAGAGTGCGTGGCAATCGCTCCCCGGACCGAAGCAGGAAGGCGAGACGCTCGATGTCGAGCTCGTCCTCGGCCCCCCCTATCCCCTCCTCGTCGGCCGCCTCCTCGACGCGGACGGGGCGCCGGTCGCGGATCAACGCTTCTCGTTCGCCGCGGACCTGTACGACCCCCCGCCTCGGCATCCGGCGGCGGGGCCGCGCCGCCTCCGGTACTCCTACCACTCGACCGACGGGGAGGGTCGGGTTCGGTTCCCCTACTCCGACGATGTTACGACCCCCGGCCGTTTCCTGCGCATCGTCGAGCAATCGCCGCGCCGGGGCGCACCCCCGGGCTGGGTCGCGCGCTTCGCACAGGTGGACTTCCCCGCGCTCACGCTCGACGGATCGCGGCTCGAGGTCGGAGATCTCGTGCTTCGCGACGTACCGATCCTCGTCGCCGGCCGCGCGGTGGACGAGAGCGGCGCGCCGGTCAAGGGGGCCACGCTTCAGTGCCGCTACGCGGTCGGGGAGGGAGACGAGCGGGCCTGGCACAACGTCAACTTCACAAACGGCTCTCGGCGCCAGACCAACGCCGAGGGGTGGTTCGAGGTGCGCAGCCTGCAGGAGGCCACGCAGCTCGAAGTGAGCGCGTACCGGCGAGGCGTGGGCGGCTCGGAGCGGATCCTCGTCCCGCCTTACTCCACCGACGTTCTGCTCGCCGTCCTGCCCGAGGAGGACTACGAGAAGACGCGCGGGAAGGTCGAGGGGTGGATGCTGCTCGATGAGGACATACCGACCCTCCTCCTCACGGCCGAGCTCCACGGCGAGCGCGGCAAGAGGGACTCCTACGTGTTCGGAGGCGCCTTCGAGTTCCGGCACGTGCTGCCGGGCCGCCACCGCTTCGAGGTCCGCACGGACCGCACCGACTTCCTCCTCGAGACGATCGAGGGTGTCGTCGTCCACGCCGGGGAGACGACGCACGACCCGCGGCTCGAGGGGATCGACCTCCGCGGCCGCCTTCGTCTCCTCCGGCTGCGGCTGGTGACCACCGAAGGCCATCCCGTCTACAAGGAGTACGTGCACGTGGGCGTGAGGCGCGGCGAGGAAGGCAGGATCCGCACGGACGAGGAGGGGCGGCTGACCGTCCTCATGCGCGTGGAAGATCCCACCGTCCGGGTGGGCCTCCGGGGCCACGTACCCGTCGACGTCGCCTGGACCGTCGACGAGCAGCGGATCGTGCTCGTGGAGGAGTAGCGAGCTCCCGGCCGCCCGCGCGCGGGGTTGGCCGGGACCGGCACATGGCTTACGCTCCGAGAACCGGCGTGCGATGGATGCCCCCCGAAGAGACGACCGGAAGCGACGCGCCGTCCTCCTGAGCGTCGCCACCCTGGGATTCTCGGCGATCGTGACCCAGATGGTCGCGCTGCGCGAATTCCTGCGCGTGTTCGCGGGGAACGAGCTCGTGCTCGGGGTGATCCTCGCGAGCTGGCTGCTCCTGACGGGTCTCGGCAGCCTCCTCGGACGCCCCGCCCACCGCCTGCGCCGACCGCTTCGCTGGATCCTCGCCGGACAGGTCGCGATGGCCGCGCTTCCCCTGATGACGATCGTCGGCGTCCGGCTCCTTCGCCGCGCGTGGGCGTCGGGGACGATGGTGGGGATCGGGGACGTCGTGTGGAGCTCGTTGCTCCTGCTGCTGCCCTTCTGCCTGGTGTCGGGTCTCCTGCTCGCGCTGCTCTCCGGCGCGGCCTCGTCCCGTCGGAAGGCGGAACAGATCGGCGACGTCTACGTGCTCGACTCGCTCGGGGGCATCGTGGGCGGGGCGGTGTTCGCGTTCGTGCTCGTGCGCTTCTTCCCGCCCGTGCCGACGCTCGGCCTCCTCCTGTTCCTGAACCTGGGCACGGCGATCTGGCTGGCCCACGCGGCGGGCGAGCGCGCGTGGCGGCTGGCCGCGGCCGTGTTCCTGGTCGTCTCGGCCGTCGCGCTCGGCACGACCGATCTCCAGCGCCGGACGCAGAGCGCGATGTTCCCCGACGTCGAGCTCGTCTACTCCGCGTCGACTCCCTACGGCCACCTCGCGGTGACCGAGGGGGCGGGGCAGATCGTCGTCCACGAGAACGGCGTGCCGATCGGCTCGACCGGGAATCCCGTCGCCGGTGAGGAGGTCGTCCACTACGCCCTCGCCCAGCATCCCGCCCCATCGCGCGTCCTGCTCGTGTCGGGCGGAATCGCGGGAGCGCACGCGGAGATCGCCAAGTATCCGGTCGAGGCGATCGACTACGTCGAACTGGATCCCGCGGTGCTCGCGATCGTCGAGCAGGTGCAACCCGCGGCGAGCGATCCACGGGTGCGGCCAATCGCCGACGACGCGCGCCGCTTCATCCGCGCGGCGCGCAACGAGTACGACGCGATCCTCCTCGCCCTGCCCGATCCCTCGTCCGCGCAGCTCAACCGCTACTACACCGTGGAGTTCTTCGCGGAGGCGAAGCGGGCCCTGCGCGAGGGCGGAGTGCTCGGACTCCGGCTGACCGGGGCGGAGAACTACGCGAATCCCGAGGCGCGGCTGCTCGCGTCCGCCGTGCACCGGTCCCTGACAATGGTGTACGAGAACGTGCTTCTCGTACCCGGCGGCGAGCAGCACATCGTGGCCTCCGACCGCCCCCTGACCCACGGCATCGCCGCGGAGCTCGAGCGCCGGGGGATCGAGACGCGGTTCGTCCGCCGCGAGTATCTCGACGCGAAGCTCACTGACGATCGCCTCGCCGCGGCGCAGGTGATGGTGTCCCGGCCCGTAGCCGCGAACCGCGACCTTCACCCCGTCTGCTACCTCGCCCACCTCGAGTACTGGCTGAGCCGGTTCGGGGGCAGCCTGCTCGTCCCGCTCCTGTTCGCGGGAGCGCTCGTCACCCTGATCGGCGCGCTGCTCGCCGCCGCCCCGCGCCGTGGGGTGCCCGCCGCCCTGGCCGCGAGCGGCTTCGCGGGCATGGGCCTCGAGATCGTCCTCCTGATCGCGTTCCAGGTCCACCACGGATGGCTCCACCAGGAGATCGCGGTGATCGTCACCGCCTTCCTCCTCGGCGCGGCCCTCGGAGCGGGCCTCGCGGGACGACGCGCGTTCGATCCCGCGAAGCTCCTGCTCGGAACGGACGTGCTGCTCGCGGTGCTCGCTCTCGGCGTCGGCGGGATGCTGTTCGCGGCGGGCGCGGGCGACGATCCGCTCGGGAGCGTCGTCCTTCCGCCGGTCGTCTTCGTCGGGGTGAACGCGCTCGTCGGGTTCCTCGTCGGCGCGCAGTTCCCGCCCGCGGCCCGGCTGCTCTTCACGAAGGTCGAGGAGACGGCGGGCAGCCTCTGGGCCTTCGACCTCCTCGGCGCGTGCCTGGGAGCGATCGTGGTCAGCGTCCTGTGCGTCCCCGCGCTCGGCGTCGTCGAGACGTGCCTGCTCGTCGGAGGGGTCAAGGCCGCGAGCGCGCTCGGGCTGTGGTGGCGCGCGGCCGAGGCCCCGGCGCGGAGGCCGATCGCCTTCGGGCCGTCGCTCTCCTTCGGCATCGTGCTGCTCGCATTCGCGGGCCTCGGGGTGGCGATCGTCGCCGAGGACAGCAGCGCGGGGATCTACGGGCTCTCGTTCGAGCCGGTCTTCCTCTGGATCCTGGTCCTGCTCCTCGGGCTCGGCGTGGTCCAGGCCCTCGGAGTGCGGCTCCTTCCCCGCGGGGGCGGAGCGCTCGTGGGGGCGCTGCGGAGGGCACTGGACGCCGTGCACCGCACGACGCGGCTGCGGGCCTACCAGTGGACGTGCTACGCGGCCTTCGCGGTGGTCGGCTTCTATCCGGTGTTCCGGTGCTACTTCAAGGTGCCGTACCTCTTCTGCCACGTCTGCCCGCGCGACTGCGTCTTCGGCTACATGCGGCCCTATCTCGTCCCCGCGGCGCTGCTCATGAACCTCGAGCGGCGCTTCTGGTGCCACCGCGCCTGTCCCATCGGCACGCTGGGCATCGCGCAGGGGCGCGTATGCAAGAGGTCACGCCGCTGGCCCGCGGTGGTGCAGGTCCTCTCGATCGCGATCCTCGTCTTCACCGCCGTCTCCTACTTCAAGATCAAGGCGGACTTCGCGGCCCAGCCGGACGCGGAGAACGACTGGTACACGTTCTTCTACACGAACGTGTTCGCGGCGAGCACGGTGGTGATCGGGATCGCGGCGGGCGTGCTCCTTTTGTCCCTGCGGCTGCGGCGCACGTTCTGCGAGGCCTTGTGCCCCGTCGGTCGGTTCTCCGAGATCGTGCTGAAGATCGAGCGTCGGCTCGGACGCCGTCGCGCGGCGCCGGCCGAGGATCCCCTGGCCCCGGAGGTGGCGGAGCCATGAGCCGGCAACGACGAGGAATCGACCGGCGGCGCTTCGTCCGCCGCTCCGTCATCGGCGGCTGCGGCCTCTTGCTCGGCGCCTACACAGTCGACGAGCTCCTCCGCGACCGCGGACGCGGCGGGCTGCGCGTGGGCTTCCGCAACGACGCTCCCGCCGAGCTGTGGAAGTGGTCGCGCGAGGCCGACTGGTACGAGCCCGCGGGCGGGCGCCTCGTTCGGTGCCTGCTCTGCCCCCACGAATGCATCCTCGGCGAGAACGACCGCGGCTTCTGCCGGGTGCGGGTGGTCAAGGACGGCAAGCTCTGGTCGCTCGTCTACGGCAATCCCTGCGCGGTGCACGTCGACCCGATGGAGAAGAAGCCGTTGCACCACTTCCTGCCCGGGTCGTCGATCCTCTCCATCGCCACCGCGGGCTGCAACCTGCGCTGCATCAACTGCCAGAACTGGGAGATCTCGCAGTCGAAGCCGGAAGACACGGACAACTGGGACCTGATGCCCGAGCGGCTCGTGCGCGAGACGGTGACGCGCCGGATCCCCGCCCTCGCCTACACGTACAGCGAGCCGATGATCTTCTACGAGTACGTCCGCGACACGGCGGCCCTCGCGCGCGAGGCCGGGGTGCGCAACGTGCTGGTGACCGCGGGCTACGTCTCCGAGGATCCGCTGCGCGAGCTCTGCCAGGTGATCGACGCCGCTAACGTGGACCTGAAGAGCATGGATGACGGCTTCTACAAGCGGATCACCGAGTCGACCCTGAAGCCCGTCCTGCGCGCGCTCGAGATCATGCGCGAGGAGGGCGTGTGGGTGGAGGTGACGCGCCTGCTCGTCCCCGGCTACTCGGACGACCTCGACGACGTCCGCGAGATGTGCGAGTGGCTGGTGCGCGCGCTGGGCCCCGACACGCCGCTTCACCTCTCGCGCTTCCACCCCGCCTACGAGCTGACCGCGTTGCCTCCCACGCCCGCCGACACCCTGGAGCGCGCCTACGAGGTTGCGCGCGAGGCCGGCTTGCACCACGTCTACGTCGGCAACCTCCCCGGCCACCCGTCCCAGGACACCGTTTGCCCGGATTGCGGGCGCAAGGTCGTCGAGCGCGTGGGGTATTTCGTACCCTCGGTGTCGATCGAGGACGGCCGGTGCGCCTGCGGGCGGACCATCTCCGGAGTCTGGCAATGAACGCTGTTGACCCCCACGTCCCGCGTCGCGAGCGAATCGGGTACACCCGGGTGCTGCTCGGGCTCGGCGCCATCGTCGTCGTCTCCGCGGTCCTCTCGTACCTGCTGCAGGCGGGCAAGGACTGGCGGGAGAGCGACCTCGAGGACCTGAAGCCTCCCGGTGCGAGGCCCGCGCCCTCGGAACAGGTGCCCGACCGCGTCCGTCCCCCCGCCACCGCGGGCTCGTTCTTCCCCGGCGACCGCCAAGAGCTGCGCGAGTCGGTGAACGGCCTGCTCGCGAGCGAGCCCTCCGTGGGCCTGCGCGGCGTGCACGCGGTCCTCGTCCCCCACGCGGGGTACGTCTACAGCGGAGCGATCGCGGCGGCGAGCTTCCGGGAGGTCGATCCGGGCTTCGAGCGCGTCTTCCTCATCGCGGCGAACCACGACGGGAACGCCCGCTACGACGGCGCGTCCATCCTCGACGTCACCCACTACGGGATTCCCGGCGCCAGAATCCCGTTGTCCCCCCTCGTCGACGAGCTGCGCGAGGAGCGCGTGATCGTGTGCGAGCCGCGGGCGCACCGCGCGCACATGATCGAGATCGAGCTGCCCTTCCTCCAGGCGCTGAAGGGCTGGCCCGAGGAGCCGGCCTACGAGATCGTGCCCATGATCGTGAGCCGCATCGACGCGGCCTCGATCGACGCGCTCGTGGGGATCCTGGAGCGCCACGCGACGCCGAAAACCCTCTTCGTCTTCAGCGTCGACCTCTCCCACTTCCACACCGACGCCGAGGCGCGCGTCCTCGACCGGTTCTCGATCGACTCGGTGATGAGCCTGAACCGCGCGGCGCTCGACCGGGCGGTGACCGACGGCAACCACGTCTTGCAGGCGATGGTCTCCCTCGCCCGCGGGCGGGGCTGGGAGCCCACCTTCCTGGGCGCCCGGAATTCCAGCGCGGTCAGCGGAGACACGGACCGGGTCGTCGGCTACGCTTCCATCGTGTTCCACGAACCGTTCAGCCTGACGGAGGAGGAGCGCACGGAGCTCCTCCAGCTCGCTCGCCGCAGCATCGAGGAGCAAGTCCGCGAGGGCCGCTCCTCGAAGCCCGACGAGGCGTGGGTCGATCGTCACCCGATCTTCCGGGCGCCCCGCGGCGTGTTCGTCACCCTGAAGAAGAAGGGCGAGCTGCGCGGCTGCATCGGCGAGATCACCACGGAGCGTCCCCTGCACGAGGGCGTCCGCCGCAACGCGGTCGAGGCCGCGATGCACGACACGCGGTTCCTCCCCGTCGAGGAGTCGGAGCTCGCCGAGATCACCCTGTCGATCACCGTCCTCGCTCATCCCGAGCGGGTCGAGGTCGCCTCTCCCGACGAGTACCTCGAGGTCCTCGAGCCCGGCCGCGACGGCGTCATCCTGGAGGTCCAAGGCCGCCGCTCGACCTTCCTCCCCCAGGTTTGGGAGCAGCTCCCCGACCCCGAGCTCTTCCTCTCCCGCCTCTCCGTCAAGCAGGGCTCCCCCCCCGACGCCTGGCGCTCGCCCGACGCGGTGCTGTTCCGCTACCGGGCGTACTCGTTCCGGGAGGAGAAGGCGACGGACCGGGCGCCGTAGCCGGAGGAACCGTCGTGCTCGCTCGCGTCGCACCTGGCCTCGCAGCCCTTGCTTGGCTCGTGCTCCTCGCTCCCGTCGCCGTCGCACAGCTGGATCCGATCCATGAGGCCGCGCGCCAGGGAGACGTCGAGGCGGTGCGGCGACTCCTCGAGGCAAGGCCGGAGCTCCTTCATGCGCGCGACCTCAACGGATGGACTCCCCTGCACTGGGCGGCGGACCGTGGTCGTGCGGAGTTGACCGCGCTCCTCCTGGAGCGAGGCGCGGATCCCGACCACGTCGCCGGGAACCGGACTCGCCCCCTCCATCTCGTGAAGGATGCCGAGTCGGCACGGCTGCTCATCGGAGCCGGCGCGGACGTTCATGCTCCGTCCAGGAGCGGAACTCCCATCCACCGGGCGGCCGTGCGCGGTCGACCCGACGTCGTCCTCGCCCTCCTCGAGGCGAGGGCCTTCCTCGACATGGAGGAGCTGATCCTGCTGCGCCTCGAGGATCGAGCGATCACCGCGATCGACGAGATCGAACCGGTCCTCGACGACCTGGGGAAGTACCTGTACCCGGCAGCGGAACACGGCCTGCCCCGGCTCGTCGCCCGGATGCTGGACGAGGGGGTCGATCCGGATCTCCCGAACCGGCGATACTACGAGGGAACCCGAACCGCCCTCTCCGCGGCCATCGGAGCCGGCCACTTCGACGTGGCACGCTTGCTGGTCGAACGCGGAGCCTCGGTGCACGTCAACGCCGCCTACTCGCACGCGAAGATCGAGACGACCCTCCTGCACGCCACGGTCGAGACGCGCAATGCCCCGATGGTGCGCTTCCTGCTGGAGCACGGAGCGGACGCGGGGGTCAGATGCCCGAGCTACGACGTGGTTCCCCTGCACTTGGCGGCCAGCCTGGGCGACTTCGAGTGTTCGCGCCTCCTGCTCGAACACGGAGCGGATCCGAACGCCCGAGGCGGTCGCTCCCGGCGCAGGGGGGACGCGCCAGACTCGGGTTTCACACCGCTCATGGTCGCAGCCGGCGCCGGGAACCACGACTTCGCCCGGTACCTGCTGAAGGAGGGCGCCTGCCTGGACGCCTGCACGGCTGCCGCGTTGGGGATGCGCGATGAGCTCGCGGCCCTGCTCGACGGGGATGCCACGCTCCTCTTCGCGCAAGCGCCGCCCCGAGGCGAGACGCTCCTGCACCTGGCCGCCCGCTTCGGTCATGTCGAAACGGCGCGCCTGCTCGTCGAACGAGGCCTCGCCCTCGACCTCGGAGCGCCCTCCCCGCGCTGGGAGCTTCACGGGGGGATCCTCGATCCGTTGATCCGGTTGCGTCTCTCGAGTGACTTCGACTTCGCGAAGGACGGCGACACCGCTCTCCACAGAGCGGCCGAGGCCGGACGAACGGAGGTGGTGAGGTTCTTCCTGGCGCGGGGAGCCGACGTCGAGGGATTCGGCCGTGCGACCACTCCCCTCCGCGACGCGACCACCGGCGGACATCACGATGTCGTGGCTCTTCTCCTGGAGCACGGTGCAGACCCGAACGCGTCGGAGTCTACGCTCGTGCACGGGACGATCCGGGACAACGACGTGCGCATGGCCCGGCTCCTGCTGGCGCACGGTGCCGCGGTCGACGTTCCGGACGAGTACGGCGGCACGCCGCTCGACCGAGCGGTGTACCTCGGACATCGTGAGCTCTGCACGCTCTTTCACGATGCCGGCGCGGAGCTCGACCTGTACGCCGCCTGCGTGATCGGCGACCTGGACGTCGTGAACTCCGCGTTGGAGGAGGACCCGGCCCGGGCGGGCCGGAAGCAGGAAGCCCGTCATGGACTCACCCCCATGATCCTGGCCGCCCGGGAGGGACACGTAGAAGTCATGGAGCGGCTCGTGCAAGCCGGAGCGAGCATTCTCGACGCCACGGAGAACGGCCTCACCCCCTTGCGGGCTTCGGTGAGTGGGGGTCGGATCGAGGCCGTCGCCTGGCTCCTGGCGCGCGGATCCCTCGCCGACCGCCGGTCCGAGACCAGCAGCACCCCGCTCAGCACCGCCGCCGTCCACGACCAGGCCCTGGCCGCCGCTCTTCTCCTGCGGGGTGGAGCGGACATCGGCGTCCGCGACGACTTCGGAAATGCCCTCCTCCACGAGGCAGCCCGGCACGATGCGTGCTCGGTGATCGAGGTCCTGCTCGAGGCGGGAGCCGACATCGAAGCGCGCAACGACCAGGGGTGGACTCCCCTCCACGTGGCAGCGCAGAAGGGGAAGCTCGAGGCCGCCGCTCTCCTCCTGGAACGCGGAGCGGACGTCAACGCCCGCGGGCACCGGCGGGAGACCCCGCTCTTTGTGGCCGAGCTGCGGCGCTACGACCTCGAGCGCGGGGAGGAGGGAGATCGACCGGGAGTGGCCCGCCTCCTGCGCGAGGCCGGGGGAGTCCGGTAGCAGCTCTCCCCTACTGCACCTCGAAGGCCCCGATGTCGCAGGTGCCGTTGCGCTCGTAGCCGCGCTGGTCGCGGACGGGGCGCTTGGTGTCGGAGCCGGCGTCGATCGCGGGGCTGCCGGGGAGCAGGGACATCGTGTGCGTCGGGCCGCCGCGGTCGAGGAGAGCGCCGAGGAGCGGGTCGGCGAAGATCACGGTGTCCGTCATCGGGGTGTCGTCGTTGTTCGTCCCCGTGCGCTTCACCGGCCACTGCATGTTGCCGCCGCCGTCCTTCAACGTCCGGGAGACGTTGTGGCCGTTCCACGGATCGCCGGCGACGTTGTCCACGAGCACCGAGCTCTTGATCCACAGATCCGGATCGGGACGCGTATGGATCCCCGCGCCGAAGACCCCCGCCGTGTTCTCCGCGATCGTCACGCAAGAGACGTACACCGGGCCCTGGCTCGCGTTGATCGCACCGCCGAGCCCCTCGCAGTGGTTGCGGAAGAAGGTGCAGTCCGCGATGCGCGAGACGAAGTTCGAGATCATCCAGATCGCGCCCCCGCTCCCCACCGTCGAGTTCTCGCTGAAGGTGCAGCTCGTGACCGTCAGGTCGGCGTACTGCGAGTACAACGCGCCGGCCAGGCCCACCGCCGGTTGTGGATCGACCACCGCGTTGTCGTGGAAGGTCGTCGCGTTGATCGGGCAATCCGACTTCGCCACCGCGTGCGTGTAGAGGAACACCGCGCCGGCGTGGTCGTTCGCGCGGTTGCCGACGAACGAGCAGCCGTCGATCACGAGCTTCGCCTCGTCCGCGTTCTGGTCCACCCCGTCGATGTAGATCGCGCCCCCGATGCCGCCCTGGCCACACTCGCGATGCTCGAGCTGGGCAAGGACGAGGAGGCCGCGGCGGCGACGGAGCGGGGGCTCGACTTCCTCATCGCCAACGCGGACCTCAAGCGCCCCGCCGAGTGGGACGTGGACAACGTGTGGGGGCTGGTCTACGGGCTCGACACCCTGGCCAAGGCCTACGCGCACCCCCGCTATCGTGATTCGGAGCGGGCCGAGGAGCTGCGGGGGGCGGCCGACACGATGATCCGGGCGCTGCACCACTACTGCTCCCCGCGGGGCGGCTGGGGCTACTACGCGAATCCGCGCGCGATGTGGCGGCCGGAGTGGGCCACCTCCTTCACTACCGCGGTCGGGGTCCTGGCTCTCCTCGAGGCCCGAGAAGCGGGCCTGGTCGTACCGGACGAGCTCCTCGACGCGACGGTGCGCAGCGTGGCGCGGTGCCGGCTCCCCAACGGAGCCTACGACTACAGCGTGAACGCCATCCCGGGCCACCTGCGCATGGAGTCCATCAACCAGGTCAAGGGATCGCTGGGCCGCATCCAGGTCTGCAACTACGCGCTCCTCCGAGCCGGCGCCGAGCTCCCTCCCGACGCGCTCGAGGTGGGCATCGAGCAGTTCTTCCGCCACCACCGGTTCCTGGACGCGGGCCGCAACAAGCCCATCCCCCACGAGGCGTACTACGCCGTGGCCGCCTACTTCTACCTCTTCGGCCACTACTACGCGTCCGCGGTCATCGAGAGCCTGCCGGACGACCTCGGAGAGCGGTACGGCCGCGAGCTCCGGTACGAGATCCTGAAGTGCCGGCAGAAGGACGGCTCCTTCTGGGACTTCTGGATCGCCTCGTCCACCAAGGCCTACGGCACCGCATTCTCGGTCATCGCGCTCGCCCGCACACTCGATGCGTGACGTATCCTGGTAGGCGAGCTCGAGCGGCTTCGGCCCCGTTGTGCGAGCGGTCGCGCCGGGGCCGGCCGTGATCCTCCAAGGCAAGGAGGCCAACCGCGTGATTCGACACCATCGTCTTGCCCTCGGCATGCTCGGCGCGAGCCTGCTCCTCGCCGGCGGTCCGCGTGCCCAGAGCGTGCGGGCGACCCCCGTCCCCGGCGCGACGCCGGTGGCGCAGGAATCTCGAGCCCCCGCGGTGGTCGAGACGCAGCTCGCGGGGAACAGCCTGAAGGACTACCCCTTCTTCGAGTTCGTCCGGACGTTCAACCAGGGATCTCCCGTGCAGATCGCGGTCGACCCCGGGCGTCACCCCGGGGTCGTCGGAATCACCGCCGACGTCTACGTGGTCGCCGCCCGGAACCGAAAGCAGTGGACGCTCGACCCGCGCCTCGTGGACGCGCACGGCTCGCCCCTGACGGCGACCTTCGCGGGAGGCTCGATCCGGGACAACCGGTTCACGGTCGACACGGGATCCCTCGACGCCGACGCGGGCACGGACATCGGCGTGGGCTACGACGTGGTGATCGACCTCGACCGGGACGGAACCCTGAGCGACGGAGACCTCGTCGACGGCTACGGCGACGAGGCAGGGCTCTACGCGGTGCACGACGTGACCCTCCCGGGTCCGCTCGAGGTCACCGTCATCGAGTACTCGGGCGGGAGCTGGCTGGGCCAGAGGACGTACTACCCGACGGACATCGCGGACATGGGGCTGCTGCCCCTCGTGATCGTCAGCCACGGGAACGGGCACAACTACCGGTGGTACGACCACATCGGCGAGCACCTGGCGTCCTACGGCTACGTCGTGATGAGCCACCAGAACCGGACGGGACCGGGGATCGAGAGCGCGTCGAAGACCACGCTCAGCAACACCGACTACCTCATCGCGAACCAGGGCACGATCGCCGGCGGTGTCCTGGACGGCCACCTCGACTCGCACAGCATCATGTGGATCGGTCACAGCCGGGGAGGGGAGGGCGTGACCCGCGCCTACGACGCCATCCTCGAGGGCGAGACCGCGTTGAACACCGTCTACGACCTCGAGGACATCCGCCTGGTCTCGAGCATCGCGCCCACCGACTTCCTCAAGGGGGGCAAGAGCAACCCGCATCACGTGACGTACAGCCTGTGGGTCGGAGGCGCCGACTCGGACGTCACCGGCTGCGCCAACAACGGCATCGCCCAGTCCTTCCACCTGTTCGACCGGGCGACGGAGACCCGCCAGTCGATCTCCCTGCACGGGGTGGGGCACGGCGACTTCCACGACGGCGGCGGCAACTCCTACGCCACCGGTCCCTGCAAGATCGGGAGGAGCCGGACGCACGTGATCATGCGCGGCTACCTCCTGCCTCTGGTTCACCACCACATCCGGGGCAACGTCCCGGCCCGGGACTTCCTCTGGCGGCAGTGGGAGGGCTTCCGACCCATCGGCGCTCCCTCCTATCAGGACTGCGTCGTGGTGGACCTGATGTACGAGCAGGGGGACGATCCGGAGAAGCTCGTCCTGGACGACTTCCAGACGTTCAAGTCGCCCGAGACGTCGAGCTCGGGCGGCAGCGTCTTCTTCACCGTGTCGTCCCTGGTGGAGGACAGGCTCGACGACCGCAATACCACGTTCACCGACGACCCGGCGAACGATCCCATGAACGGCATGACCCATGCCGGCCCCACGGATCCCGGCCACGGGATCGTCTTCGAGTACAAGGGAGCGGACACCTTCATCTCCTTCGAGGTCCTTCCCGACCTCGGGGATTTCAGCCGCTTCGACTACCTCTCCTTCCGCGCGACGCAGGCCACCCGCAACCCGCGCACGATCGAGGACGTCGGCGACACCACCTTCACGGTGACCCTGCGCGACGGATCGGGAGGCTCGAGCTCGATCAACATCGGCAGCTACGGGGGAGGTATCGAGGAGCCGTACCAGCGCACGGGCTGCGGCACCGGCGCCGGCTGGGCGAACGAGTGGGAGACGATCCGCATCCGTCTCGCGGACTTCCTCCACGACAACGCGGTGGATCTCACGGACGTCCGGTCCGTGGACTTCCGGTTCGGGCCCTCGTTCGGCACCCCCGTGGGAAGGCTGGGGCTGGACGAGATCGAGCTCGTCGGGGACTGACGTCGTGCGGAGCATCCCGGTGGGAGATACCAGATGAGCAAGCTACGGATGATCGGCACCTTCGGCCTGATCGGTGCGGTCGCGATCGGGGCGGGGACGGTGCTCGCTACCGCCCTCGCGGGTCGCCACGACGACGCACCGCCCCCCCTGCCTCCTCCGCCCGTGGGCCACGGGATCGAGCTCGAGCACGCGCAGCCCTACGTCCTCGACGAGCCCTACCCGCACTGGTGGCGCGCGGAGCGGCCCGCCGTCTCCGCGGGGTACCTGGTGGTCGTGGCGGTGGACGCCGACCTGGTCTTCCCCCGCCAGGGCCTCCAGCCCGTGCTGTACGTCGGAGCCCAGACCGCCGAGCGGATCAACGTGGGCTTCGTGCCCGGTGAGCTCGCGCCCGGAGCGAAGGCCCACGTCGTCGCGCTGATTCCCGCGGAGCGGGACGGGCGGGGCGGGGTGGCGCTCGACCTCGCCACGACGCCGATCTGGTTCGGCACGCCGGAGCTTCCCGAACGCGTCGACGAGGAGAGGATCCTCCGGGAGCGCGTGCTGGCCCGGGAGCGGGGCATCGAGCCCCCGCCGGCGGCGGTCGTCGACACAGCGCTCACCCGCGGCAGCGGCCCGCTCCACGCCCGCGACCACGCGGAGCTCCAGCGCCACGCGGCGGAGCTGATCCGCCGGTATTCCCCGGGCGAGACGGACCTGATCGAGGGTCTGCTCGCCCCGCCCCCGGAGAGGGCGCGGGTGATCCGCTGACGAACGACGCCGCGGGCTACGTTCCGACGACCAGGTCCTGAGCGTTCGTCAGGTCGAAGCCGGGGACGACGCGCAGGCCCTGCGTGGAGAGCGAGAGACCGGCGACGCGAACGTCGATGGGGACCAGCACGCTGAAGACCGCGAGGTTCCCGTCGGAGTAGAGGCCGCCGAACAGCTCGCCGTCGGGATCGGTGAAGTCCGCGAGGGCGTTCCCCCACGGGGTCGCGAAGGAGAGGGGCGTGTCGTAGCCCACGAGGAAGCTGCCGGCCATGGTCTGGCAATCGACGGTCGCCTCGAACGTGCTGCCCAGGATCGGCAGGGCGGTGACGGCGTAGACGTCGGGGTTCGTCCAGCCTCCGATCTCGGGGTTGCGCCACGTCGCGCTGGCATCCGGCGCGGAGAAGATGTGGACCGTCCACACCGCGCCGCGGCTCGGGCCCCCGTCATCGTCGTAGCGAGCTCCGACGGCCACGTCCGGGTATCCGTCGCCGTTCATGTCGCCCGTGGTCCCCATCGACCAGCCGAAGGCGTCGGTGTCGTCCAGATCTCCCGCGAATCCGCCGCCCCCTTCCGAGACCCACAGCTCCTCGGAGACGGTTCCGTCGGCGTTCATGAGCAGGATCCAGATCGCGCCCTGATCCGTGCCCGAGCCTTCGTCGCCAAAGGCGCCCACGATCAGGTCCTCGACCCCGTCCGAGTCGAGATCGCCGATCGCGGCCAGGGAGCATCCGAAGTAGTCATTGATGTCGAGGGGCCCGACGAAGCCGCCGGTCGCCTCGGTGATCTTCGTCTCGGAGACGATGTCCCCCGCGTTCTCGAGGAAGAGGATCCACACCGCGCCGTTGGAGATGCCGCCGTCGTCGTCGCCCATGGCGCCCACCGCCAGCTCGGTGACCCCGTTGCCGTCGAGATCGCCCAAGGCGCAGATCGAGCTCCCGAAGACGTCGTAGTCGTTCAGCGCCCCGCTGAAGTCCGGAGAGGTGTCGGTGATCTCCCGGTCGGCCTTCACGGTTCCGTCCGCCTGCAGGTACAGGAGCCAGACCGCTCCGCGGCTGTTGCCGCCCCCGCTGGCCTGCGTGACCCCCACCGCGAGATCCGGAACCCCGTCGTCGTCCAGGTCCCCCACCGCGGCCAGCGAGTCTCCGAAGGCGTCGTAGTCCTCCAGAGTGCCCGAGAAGCCGCCGGTCGTGTCGCTGATCTTCTGCTCGGCCTTCACGGTCCCGTTCGTGTTCATGAACAGGATCCAGACCGCGCCGCGAGCCGCGCCGCCGTCGTCGTCCCCGATCGCGCCCACGGCGAGGTCCACGACTCCGTCGTCGTTCACGTCGCCGATGACCGCCAACGACTCGCCGAACTGATCGACGTCGGCCAGGGGACCGATGAGTCCTCCGAGGGTGGAGCTGATCTTCTGCTCTCCCTGCACGTTGCCGAGGGCGTCGAGGAACAGGATCCACACCGCGCCTCGAGCCGGCCCGCCGTCGTCGTCGCTCGTGGCTCCCACGGCGAGGTCGGTGATGCCGTCCCCGTCGAGGTCCCCGAGGGGCACGATCGCGGAGCCGAACATGTCGCCGTTGTCGATGGGTCCCACGAGGCCTCCCGTCGTCGAGCTGATCTTCTGCTCGGCGATGACCTGGAAGTAGGCGGCGAAGACGGTGAGGGCGAGGAGCAGGAGGGCGAGCGGAATCGAGACAAGGCGCATGGACATGGTGTTCCCTCCCCCGGTCGTGCCGGGGACAGAGGATGATCGGTTTTGGATCGACTCCGGGGCCCGCGGGCCCGGATCCTGGGGGGTGCCGCCGACCGGCGACATCTAGCCAGTATAGGCCAAATGCGACATCTCCAGGACGGGTGGATTGCATCCTCTCTTCGACCCGGAGTTTTTTTCCCACCTTCCCGCCCCGTGCGAAGCGTCGTCGGCCCCGACTCCCCCCGGGCGATCCTCCGCTCGCCCGAGGGGCGCGCGTCAACCGGACCCTTACCCGCGGAATCCCGAGGGAGCGGGTACCTTCCGGCGGCCCTCCTGCAGACGTGGGGCTCAGTCCTCCAGCCCCACCATCCGGGGCAGGAGGCGCGCCTGCAGGCAATCGGTCACATGCGCGTGCCGCGGGTGTCGGGCGGGCACGACGAGGCGGGAGCCCTCCGGGCCCTCGATCGTGATCTCGTCGAGCTCCTGGTACACGCGATCCGGCAGAGCGGAGCTACCGCGGGCGGGCTCGGGGACGTCCGGCAGGCCGACTCCCCAGGCGACGAGGGCCAGGCGCGGCACGGCGAGGAGGAGCACGTCGGTGAGCTGCACGTATTCGCTCTTCGTGACGTTCGCCCGCCCGCGGACGGAGCGCCCGCCGGTGTCGGCGCCCCGCAATTTCACCGAGTAGCCGTCCGCGCGCACGCAGGAGACGTCGGGCCAGCGCACGAAGCTCGTCCGCAGGAAGCCGGTGATCGTCACGCCCTCCTGCTCCAGGCGCAGGCCCATGGCCCGGGTGCGCAGGGTCCACGCCACGATCGCGACCGTGGCGCCCATCAGGGCGAGGATCGGCACGAGCGCGCCGGGCATCTCCTCCGGGAACGCCGCGGCGACGAGGGCGAGCAGGGCGAACAGCAGGAAGCCCACCACCCCGCCCGCGAGCCGCAGCACGAACGGGAGCGTGCCGAGCCGGCGGAACCGGAGGGTGCCGTCCGTCGCCCGCCGCGGACGAGCCGTCTCGTGCATCCCGCCCACGAGCCCGCAGCCGCTCATGAGTCGACCTCCTCGACCGGTCCCTCGTCCCCCTCGTCCCAGGGGGGCAGCAGCCGGTCGATCTCGGGGGTCCACCAGAGCTCCCGGTGCGGCACGCGGGGAGCGAGCTCGTGGAGGGTCTCGTGGTGAAGGACGGGCCACAGCGAGCGCTCCACACGGCCCCGGGGCAGGTCCGCGGGTGCGAAGAGCGTGTGCATGAGCCACGTCCGGTCGTTCCCGAGCAGCCCCTCGGGGATGGGCCGCCGCAGGTCGGGCCGGGGCCTCTCAGAGCGGATCTCCTCCACGATGTCCCGCAGCTCCTCCGGCACCGGCTCGACCCCCTCCTTGGCGTAGGCGAACAGGTCGTGTGCGAGCTCGACCATGGGCCACGGGTCCTCGACCAGATCCTCGTCGGCGGTCACCACCTGGCACCCGAAGTACTCGAGCTCGTTCGATTCGTTGAAGAGGTCGGAGTTGGCCTGCACGAGGGCGCCGAGCCCCACCCTCGCGCCGGGGTGGATCCGGCGGCGCCGTCGCCGCTGCAGCGTCACGTCGATCCGGTTGTAGACCAGGCAGATCCCGCCGAGGACGGCCGCTCCGACGACCACCGCGGGGTTCCGGAAGAAGAGCACCGCTCCGAGGAAGATCGCGCCGAAGACGACCATCCCTCCCAACGCCCCGATCTGGAGGAGGAGCCGGAAGAACCCCGGCGGATCGAACAGGTCCTCGCCCTCGTTGAGCTCGTCGAAGTGCTCGACGTTCGCACGGACCCGCCTCATCCACTCTCCACGGGAGCGAGGCGGTGCTTCGGGTTTCGCGACGAGCATGGATCCGAAGGGGCGATTGACTCGAATGGCGGGGCTGCCTGAAGATGCCGGTCGACCGGCGTCCTGTCCAGACGTCGGTCGAGAGATGACGGAGCACGACGCGAGCGGTCCGGTGATCGTCGGCCTCGGTGAGGTCCTGTGGGACGAGCTTCCCGGGGGACGCCGCCTGGGAGGAGCGCCGGCGAACTTCGCCTACCACGCACGCGCCCTGGGAGCCCGGGGCGCGGTCGTGAGCTGCGTGGGCGCGGACGAGGACGGCCGCGAGATCCTGCGCCGGCTGGACGAGCTCGGGCTCGATCGCCGCCACGTCGCCGTCGATCCCGATCACCCCACGGGTACCGTCGACGTGCGGCTCGACGCGGGGGGGATCCCGGTCTACGCGATCCGCGAGGACGCGGCGTGGGACCACCTGCCCCCCGACTCCGATCGGCTCGAGCTGGCCACCCGGGCCGACGCCGTCTGCTACGGCTCGCTCGGCTCTCGGTCGGGCCCCTCGCGCCGCGCCATCCGCGACTTCGTGGACACGACGCGGGGCGACTGCCTGCGCATCTTCGACGTGAACCTGCGCCACGACTGGTTCGACGGGGACCTCGTGCGCGAGCTGCTCGAGCGGGCGGATCTCGTCAAGCTGAACGACGAGGAGCTCCCCGTGGTCGGAAGGCTGGTGGAGCTCACGGGCGGCGAGGACGCGCTCCTGGAGCAGCTCTGTGCGCGGTACTCGCTGCGCGCCGTCGCCCTGACCCGAGGCGGCGAGGGCAGCCGGCTGCTCGCTCCCCCCGAGAACTCGCGCCACCCGGGCCACGCCGTCGACGTCGTCGACACCGTCGGGGCGGGAGATGCCTTCACCGCGGCGATCGCGGTGGGCTTCCTGCGCGGATGGCCGCTCGACGAGATCAACGAGCGCGCCGGCCGCCTGGCGAGCTTCGTGTGCGGCCGGACCGGCGCCACGCCCGCGATTCCGCCCGATCTCTCGGCCCGGCTGGTCCAGGATCCGTCCTGACCGCGCGCCGGGCCGGCGAATGGCGCTTTTCCGCATGACGAATCCCGACCGCGCCTCCAGAATACGTCGAATCCACCGCTGGAGCCGTACCCCATGAACGAAGGTAGCGACCCCCCCACCGCGCCGTCGCGCGCTGGTTTCGATTCCCCCTCTCGAGGCGCGGGCCCGCCCGCCGACGTCGCCGGACTGCACGTCACGGCGGTCGGCGAGGAGCAGGTCTTCCTGGTGGCCGCCGCGGAAGCGGGGCCCGATCCGGGCAAGGCCGCGCGACCCTGCTACGCGGACGTCGCCGCCTTCCTGCGCGACCGCGGCATGGAGATCGTGCACGAGCGCATCTTCGGCAGCCTCTCCGCGGAGTCCGCGGTGATGTCGGGCAGGAGCCGGGCCCTGGGCGCGATCGGGATCGTGGCGGAGGACATTCCCGTCACCTACATCGAGGGCCACCCTCCCTGGGGCGACGGCTTCGCGGGCGCGCTCGTCCACGCCGTGGCCACGCGCGAGGGCGAGAGCGAGGTCACCACGATCCGCGACGGCGGCGTCCCGTGCGGGCGCCGGTGGCGGAACGGGGACACGACGTTCCTCTTCCTCCACGACATGAACGGGACGACGGACGATCCCGGAGCGAGCCCGAGCCGCCCCGACCAGACCCGCCGCACGATCGAGCGGGCCGAGCGGATCCTGCGCGAGCAGGGGGCGACGTACCGCGACGTGATCCGCACCTGGTTCTACCTGAACGACATCCTGGACTGGTACGACGACTTCAACGCGGCGCGGTCGGGCAAGTACGACGAGATCGGCATCATGCCCCGGGAGGGCCTGGAGCAGATCCCTCTCCCCGCCAGCACGGGCATCTCGGGCGTGGCGCCTCACCGCTCGGCCGAGGCGGTCGACCTGATCGCGGCCATCGGCGCCGAGGGAGTGCGACCGAGGATCAAGCAGCTCAGCAACGAGGGGCAGAAGGACGCCTTCCGCTACGGCTCGGCCTTCTCGCGCGGCGCTCTCATCCGCGAGAAGGACGCCGACGTGATCCAGCTCTCCGGCACGGCCTCGATCGACGAGACGGGAGCGACGGTGTACGTCGGAGACCCCGTCGCCCAGATCGACTGCACGCTGGACAAGATCGAGGCGCTCCTGAGCCAGGAGGGCGCCCGCCTCCGCGACATCTGCTCGGCCACCGCCTTCGTGAAGGAGCCGGAGTACGCCGAGCTCTTCTGGAAGGCCATCGCCGACCGCGGCCTCGACGGCTTCCCCGCGGTCTGCGTCGTGGCCGACGTCTGCCGCCACGACCTCCTGTTCGAGATGGACGGCGAGGTCGTCTTCGACCGCGGCGATCGGGACTGACGACGATACCACCACCCGAGCAGGGAGACCGCCATGCCCGAGCTCGCCACGAGAGCGGAGTTCCAGCCGTTCCAGATGGAACGGATGATGTCCAGGCACGAGAAGGACGTCGACTACAACCTCTCGGAGAGCGGGGTGCATCCCGTGCTCCTGAGGGAGCTCCTCGGCGACGACGACGTGCGCCGGGAGAGGCTGCTCGAGACGGACCTCGACTACGCCTACGCGAACGGCAGCCCCGAGCTGCGCGAGCTCGTCGCGGGGCTCCACGGGGCTCCCGGGCCCGAGAACGTGCTCGTCACCGTCGGGGCGGCGGAGGCGAACTTCATCACCACGCGCACGCTGCTCTCCCCGGGCGACGAGATCGCGATCATGCTCCCGAACTACATGCAGATCTGGGGCATCGCGAGGAACCACGGGCTCTCCATCCGCGAGTTCCACCTGCGCGAGGAGGAGGGATGGGCGCTCGACGTCGCCGAGCTGAACGAGGCGGTCACCCCGAACACGCGCCTGATCGCCGTCTGCAATCCCGACAATCCGACGGGACACATCCTGACCGAGGCGGAGATGGACGCGGTGGTGGCCGCCGCGGATCGCTCGGGGGCGTGGATCCTCGCCGACGAGGTGTACCGCGGCGCCGAGCGGATCGCCGACGAGGACACGCCGACCTTCTACGGACGCTACGAGCGCGTCATCGCCATCGGCAGCCTCAGCAAGGCCTACGGACTGCCGGGGCTGCGCATCGGCTGGGCGGCCGGTCCGCCCGACGTGCTCGAGGAGGTCTGGGCGCGTCACGAGTACACGACGCTCTCCGCCACCCGGCTCTCCAACGAGCTGGCCGCCGTCGCTCTCTCGCCGGAGGTGCGACCGCGGCTCATCGCGCGGACGCGCGAGTACATTCGCAACGGGTATCCGGTGCTCGAGGAGTGGATGGCGAGCCACGAGGGGACCTTCCGCCTGACGCCGCCCCAGGCCGCGGCCATCGCCTTCGTGCGCTACGACCTGGACGTGGGCTCCACCGAGCTGGTCGACCGGCTGATCGAGGAGAAGGGCGTGCTCGTCGTCCCCGGCGACCACTTCGGCCTGGACCGGTTCCTGCGCATCAGCTTCGGTCTCCCCCACGACTACTTGACCGCGGCGCTGTCTCGGATCCACGAGCTGGTCGACGAGCTACGGGGTCGGTAGCTCGATGACGAACGTCGCGAGGGAGGTCCGGGAGGCGGAGGCGCGCCTCCGCCCGTGGGTGCGAGACACCCCCCTGGAGCCCTCGCCGTACCTGAGCCGGCTCTGCCGCGCGAACGTGTACTGCAAGCTCGAGAACCTGCAGCACACGGGCTCCTTCAAGCTGCGAGGAGCCCTGAACAAGATCCTGTCCCTGACGGACGCGGAGCGCGAGCGCGGCGTCGTGGCCGCCTCGACCGGCAACCACGGCGCGGCGGTCGCCTGGGCCATGCGCGAGCTCGGGGTACCCGGCGTGGTGTTCGTGACCGAGGGCGCGAGCCCCGCCAAGCTTCGCACCATCGAGGAGCTCGGCGCCGAGGTCCGCCCCCACGGCGCGGACTGCATCGAGGCCGAGGCCCACGCCCGCGGCCATGCCGCCGAGCACGGGATGACCTACGTCTCGCCCTACAACGATCCGCGCGTCGTGGGCGGGCAGGGCACGGTCGGCCTCGAGATCGCGCGGCGGCTCGCGCCGGTCGACGCGGTGTTCGTCTCGCTCGGGGGCGGCGGCCTGATCTCGGGCGTCGCGGGATTCCTGAGGACGGTGAAGCCCACGGTTCACGTCGTCGGGTGCTCTCCCGAAAGATCGCGGGTCATGATCGAGTCCGTCCGCGCCGGCGAGATCCTCGACCTGCCCTCGCTCCCCACGCTGTCCGACGGCACCGCCGGGGGAGTCGAGGCGGGAGCGATCACCTTCGAGCTGTGCCGCGAGCTCGTCGACGAGTACGTGACGGTCACCGAGGACGAGATCGCCGCGAACCTCCGCGAGTTCCTGGAGGTCCACCACATGCTGATCGAGGGCGCGGCGGCCGTGTCCCTCGCCTCCCTCCG
Organism: uncultured Planctomycetaceae bacterium; assembly: GCA_964428225.1. Classification (GTDB taxonomy): domain Bacteria; phylum Planctomycetota; class UBA1135; order UBA1135; genus JBFMCU01. Next base: position 10,901 of record CAYRXS010000004.1, on the reverse strand, counting down.
CAAAACGTGCGAGAGGTACGAGGGGAAGAACGTCGTGGTCGTGATCTGCGGCGCGAACATCGGTCTGGAAACCCTGCGAACGGTCTTGCCGGAGGCATGAAGCCCGTGAAGATCCTCCCGCGAAACGAGATCGAGCGAATCCTTCCCTCGCTCGACCTGATGCCCGCGATCGAGGCGGCCTTCGTCGGCTACTCGGAGGGCCGCGCCGTCGTTCCTCCGGTGGGCGAGCTGCGGCTCGACGCCGGCGGCGTGCACATCAAGTACGGGTATCTGCGCGGAGACGACCACTACGTCATCAAGATCGCCTCGGGCTTCCACGACAATCCGAAGCTCGGCCTGCCGACGGGCAACGGCATGATGCTGCTGTTCCGCCAGGACACGGGGGAGACGGCGAGCATCCTGCTGGACGAGGGCCTGCTCACCGATGTGCGCACCGCGATCGCGGGAGCCATCTCCGCGAAGCACCTGGCGCCGGAACGCGTCGCGCGCATCGGCATCGTGGGCACCGGAGTCCAGGCGCGCCTTCAGCTCGAGCACCTGAGGCCGTTGACGTCGTGCCGCGACGTGCTCGTGCTGGGCCGCGGCGAGGACCGGATCGAGCGTTACCGTCGCGACGTCGAGCCCCTGGGCTTCGTCGTCGAGGGCACGCTCGAGGCCGCGTCCGTTCTCGAGACCTGCAACCTCGTGGTCACCACGACCCCCTCCACCTCTCCCCTCCTGCGCGCCGCGGACCTGCGTCCGGGAACGCACGTCACCGCGGTCGGCTCCGATACGCCGGACAAGCAAGAGCTCGAATCCGCCATCCTGGCCCGCGCCGACCTCGTCGTGGCGGACAGCATCCCCCAGTGCCTCCTGCGCGGCGAGATCCACCGGGCGCTCGAGGACGGGCGGATCGAGGAGAGCGACGTCGTCGAGCTGGGCCGCGTGATCTCCGGCGCGATCCCGGGGCGGACCTCGCCCGAGCAGATCACGGTGGCCGATCTGACCGGCGTCGCGGTGCAGGACATGGCGATCGCCGCCGCGGTGTTCCGGGCCTCCGATCCGGGGAGATCCCGCTAGGAGTCCGCGCCAACCCCTCCCCCACCCCGACGTACCATCCCCGTCGACCGCGAGAATCCCGTCCCCGGAGGAGACCATGAACGCCACCGTCCTCGCCCTCGCCCTTCCCCTTCTCGCCACAACCGCGCCAATCGGCGCGCCGATCGGCGCACCCCAGGACCAGGAGGCCTCGCCGGAGGCGTTCCGGCTCCGCCCCGGCAAGGCGACCGTGCCCGAGGAGCCCGTCGTGCTTCCCATGAAGATGCGCGGCTCGCAGCCGGGGGTCGAGGTGTGGGTGAACGGCGAGGGACCGTTCTTCTTCGCCATCGACACCGGAGGTCAGGGATCGGCGCGGGTTGACGTCTCGCTGATCGAGAAGCTCGGGCTCGAGGTCGTCGGCGAGGTGACGGGAGGCGATCCGTCGGGTCGGGCGGGCGTCTCGATGGCCGTCGTGGAGCTCGAGTCGCTCCTCGTGGGCGACGCGGTGTTCGAGGACGTTCGCGCGATCTCGCGGGACTACAACGCGCACGGTCGCAGCCTGCCGCGCATCGACGGCATCCTCGGCTATCACCTCTTCGCCGACCACGTCCTGACCCTGGACTACGCGGGCAAGCAAGTGCGGATCGAGCGCGGCCCCCTGCGGGCGCCGAAGGGCGCGATGCTCGTCGAGCTCACGAACGACCCGGACTCCGTCCCCACGGCGCGGGCGGGGATCGCGGGGATCGAGATCGAGAACCTGATGATCGACACGGGCAAGATGGGCGGGCTCATGCTCCCGCCCGCGTTCGTCGAGAAGCTGACGCTGATCGGCGAGCCGAAGGTCGTGGGTCGCGGGCGGACGATCACCGGCGAGTTCGAGTACAAGCGAGCCACCGTCGAGGGCACGTTCGTGCTCGGCGGTCTGCGCCTGGAGAATCCCGGGGTCGAGTTCGCCGAGGTGATGAAGTTCGCGGTCCTGGGCTCGAGCACCCTCGCGGACCAGGTACTCACGGTCGATCAAGCGAGCAAGACGATGTGGATCCGCACGCCCGCGCGGGAGGCCGAGCTCCGCGCGGCCGAGGACGAGGAATCCGCGCCCCGTCCACCTCGGATCCCCTGAGCCGCGCCTCGGGATCGGATTCAGCGAATCGCGGGGAGGGCCGATAGAGAGGCGGCCCCTCCCCCGCTCCGACCCCTCGCGCCATGCAGATCGACCCGCGCCATCGCCGCACCTGGATCGCCGCCCTCTCCATCACGAGCCTCCTCCTCGGCCAGTCGAGGGCGCTGGCCGTGCGCTGGGATCCCGAGCTCGACCCGCGGCTACTGGCCGCATCCTCCGGCCGGGATTCCTCCGACGAGCGCAGTCCCTTCCGCATCGTGACCTGGCCCGACAGCCTGCGGCTCGTCGGGGTGACCGATGGCGAGTGGACGGGCGACCCCTTCCCGGGGCCGGACGTCTGCGGCAACTCGATCCATATTCCCTACCGCAAGGGGGCGGGCCTTTCGCTCGTGGTCACGAAGGCGCTGACCGCGGACCGGCGGCACCTGGAGGTGATGAGGCACCTGGCGACCGAGGCCTCGGACGGCGCCTTGAACACGGGGGATCGGGCGGCTCTGGACGCGGCCTTCCAGGTGCGGATCGCGATGGTCGACTCGGTCTCCGAAACGACCTTCTGGGACATCCCGGTCATGGACGGCACCGTGGACATCTGCGTGGACGGCGTGCCGGTCTTCTTCGATCTGCCGGATGCGACGGATACTGCCCTCGACCTCACCGGCGGCAGCTTCGACCTGACGACGGTGACGAACGCCGCGGCGGCCCTGGCCACGGTCGATCAAGCGCTCGACACCGTCCAGCAGTATCGCGTCGAGATCCGGCGGGACGCGCTCGCGCTCCGCGACGGCCCCGCGGACGGCGGACTCCGCGAGCAGCAGCGCGTCCTGGAGCGGATGCAGGACCTGGCGTTCCTCGCCCTGGACGGCACGCTGAACACGGGCGATCGGATGGCGCTCAGCGCGTTCTACCAGGACGACCTCGAGCGGACCGACGCGATCGCGGAGAACGTGAGCTTCGAGGGCATCGAGCTGCTCGACGGAACGACCGACGTCGGCCTCCGGGGCCGGTCACCGCTCGCCGTCCCTATCCTCCTCGACCTGCCGGATACGACGGCGACCGCCCTGGGAATCGAGGGCACGCTCGTGGACACGTACTCCAACGCCCTCACCGCCCTGGCCACCGTCGACGCCGCTCTCGTGACCGTGACGGAGCACCGGGAGCGCATGATCGACACCGCGCTGGACCTCATGGACGGCTGACGGCGGCTGGAGGCCCCACCGGGGCGGAGGTTCGTTCGTTCGGTTCCCGAAGCTCTCCGAATTTGCCAGGATGGTCGTGGCAACCCGGCTGTCGCTTCCCGCGGCCGGACGCGGCGGGAAGGACGGCCGATTACTCGGAGGTTCGAAATGCCCACGGGATTCAGAGGATGGGCGGCGGCCGTCGCGCTCGGCCTGGCGCTCGCGAGCTGTACGGGCACGACGAAGGTCTACGAGGACCACTATCTCTACGCGAGCCAGCCGGATGCGGACACGGTCCGGGTCTACTTGCTCGGCCCGAGCCTCGACGACCATCGTGCGCCCCGGGAGGTCACCAACGTCCACGTGGCCGGGGGGAGGATGGCGAAAGTCGCTCGCGGCGAGTACTGCGTCGTTCGCCTGCAACCGTACAAGGGCGTCATCCTCTTCGATTACTACTCGGGCAAGTTCTATGGATCCGACCATCGCCCGATCAGGGTGTCGGAATCGATGCCCGTCGAGCTCCTCCCCGGCAGGACGTACTTCATCGCCTTGACCTTCGAGAATCGTAGCCCCAGTGAATGCCGGCTCGTTCCCCGCTTCGTCTCGGAGGACCATGCCGCGGCGATCGCGGCCGAGCTCGAGCCGATCGGAACCGCGCTCGCGGAGCCCATCCGCTGACGCCTCCCGGCCTTACCCATTCCTCTCATGAACATGAACCTCGCATCGTCGCGGCGGCGGGGTACCGGCCTCGCGTCGGCGTCGCTCGCCCTTCTCCTCGCGGCGTGCATCGGCCCCCGCGACGACTCCTACGAGCCCAACGACACGACCTACGAGGCGACGTCCCGGGGCGCGGTCGCGTGGGGAGGAACGCCGTTCAGGACCTCGGCGGCGTACTCGAGCGTCAGATAGATGTCGTCGGAGACGCCGCCCCACCCCAGACCGGTGCCGTCGACGAAGGCCGCGGTCTCGATCTCGTCCCCGTCCCGGTAGTCCAGGATCGCCCAGACGTTCACGGTGTCTCTCCCCAGCATGCTCCGGCGCACGGCCGTCACGTCGCGGAAGGGGATGTCCAGGACCTCGTCGCCATCGGTGAACCGGATTCCGGTCTCACCGATGACGAGCTCGCCCGACTTCGAGTACGCGCGGATCAGTCCCGGCGACTCGTCGGTCCTGAACCAGGCCTTGTCGAAGGTACGGGGCAACGTCCTCTCCCCGAACCACTCCACCTCGTCGGGCGCCGTGCCGGCGGACGGGCACCCGGTGGTGAGGACGAGCAACGCGGTGACGCCGATCAACGAAAGCGATCGCCACCGGAAGACGGTCTCGAATCCGCGGAATCCTGCGAGCTGCATTCTCGAACCTCCTCTCTGGGAATGGTCGTCGGTCCGTGGCCCGGGGAAGCCCTCGTGGCAGTGCTCCCGAACGAGAGCCCGTTCCACGGTCCGCGAGTATAGGCTTTTGACCCGCGAGGCCGTGAATCCGCCCGCCGCCGGCCTCCGCGGGGATCGGGCGACGCCCGTCACTTCAGGAACCGATCGAACCAGTCCAGCTCGCGCGTGAAGAGGTCGATCCGGTGGGCGCGCTCGCGCACGCCGTGCCCGGCACGGGGGTACAGGACGAGCTGGGTTTCGACGCCCTTGTCCTTCAGCGCCCGGTAGAGCTCCATCGCCTGGGAGGCGGGGACGCGCGTGTCGCCCGCGCCGTGCAGGATGAGGGTCGGCGTCCGCGCCTTCTCGATTGCGGACAGGGGAGAGCGCTCCCAGATGAGCTCGTCGTTGCCGGGCAGCCAGCGTTCCCAGTGCACCAGGTAGTTCTCGTGGGGGATGTCCGTCGTGCCCAGGAAGGAGATCCAGTTGGAGATCCCGGCGCCCACCATCGCCGCCGCGAAGCGCTCGCTGTGGTGCGTCGCGCCGAGGGCGGAGAAGTAGCCGCCGTAGGACCAGCCGCCGATCCCGACGCGGTCGGGATCGACGAGGCCCTCCTCGATCACGTGGTCGATCCCCGCGAGCACGTCGCCGAACTCCTTGCCCCCCAGGTCGTGGTGGTCGGCCTTGGACCACGCGACGCCGCGCCCCGCGCTGCCGCGGTAGTTGGGCTGGAGCACGACGTAGCCGCGCGCGGCGAAGAGCTGCGCGATCATGTCCCACCCCTCGCGATCCGCGCCCTCCGGGCCGCCGTGGGGATTGACGATCATCGGGTGTTTCGCGCCCGGCTCGTACCCGACCGGGTAGGTCAGGATGGCCTCGATGCGCTCGCCGTCCTCCGCGATCCACGCGATCGTCTCCTGCTTCGCCAGCGAACACTCGGGGAGCTGCGGATTGCTGGTCGTCAGGCGCCGCAGGTCGCCGCTCTCGAGGGTGCCCACCTTCAGCTCGCCCGGGTGACGTGGCGAGTCCCCCACCGCGAGGAACGTCCCGCTCGCGCGGTGCAGGTCGATCGAGCGGATCGATCCGCCCCTTGCGATCTCCCGGCGCTTTCCGTCGGAGATCGTGAGCCGGCTCAGAAACGAGCGCGTCCCCTTCGTCGAGCGCACGAGCAAGGACGCGTCGTCGATCCAGGTGATCTCGGAGATCGACGCACCGCTTGGCCAGCCCCCGAGGATGAACGGATTCCGATCGAGGTCCCTCGCCTCGTACTCCTGACTCACGTAGCGAGCCTCGCCGCCTTCGATCGGTCCGACGAAGACACTCTGGGCAAGCGGGTCGTAGAGGTCCACCGCCCCCAGGAAGGCGAGCCGCGAGCCGTCCGGCGAGACCTCCAGGTCGCCCAGCTTCCCCACCGTCTCGAACAGGACCTCGGGCTCTCCGCCCCCGGCCGCGACGCGGTAGAGCCGGGAGTACATCATCGTCACGTCGACCTGGGGCGAGGCGCTCCCGTGGAAGACGAGAAAATCGCCGTCTGGGGTCCACACGAACGTGCCGGCGCTCAGGTCGGCCTCGTACACCTTCGCGATCTCGCCGGTGCGAACGTCGACGGTCCATAGACGGTCGTGGCCGTGGACCTCGTCGACCACGGTCCAGTCGTGTCCCCGCCGCTCCGCCTCCTTCCGCTCCGTCGACGCGGGATCGCGCGCGACGAACGCTATCCGTCCCCCGTCGGGAGAGAAGGCGAATGAGGAGACAGATGTCTCGTGCTTCGTCAGCGCGCTCGCCTCCCCCCCGTCGAGGGGGACGAGGAAGATCTGCGTCTCCTCGTGGACGTCCGCGCGCCGGGACAGGAACGCGAGCGTCTTCCGATCCGGCGACCAGGCCGGCGAGCGCGAGTCCACCCCGACGGGCGTGAACCGGCGAGGCAGGCCCGGTCCCTCCGGCCGCATCACCCACACCTCGGTATGGCCGCTCCCCGGTCCCTCGTCCGGACTCCGCGGCACCGACAGCTCGTAGGCCGCCCACTCGCCCCGGGGGCCGAGGGCCGGCGACCGGACCTCCTTCAGGTCGATCGCCTCCTCGACGGTCAGCCTCCTCTCCTGGCTCGCCCCCGGCATCGAGAGAACGACCAGGGCCATGACCACCAGGAACGACGGGACGTGAGCTCGCGCGACACTCAAGACGACACCTCCTCCGGGTTGCCGGGGGTCTCCCGACCGGAGCCCTCGGGCGAATCGGAGATCATACCCGAGGGCGCGGAGCCGCCTGCGGAGCGCGCCCCTCGCCCGGGCTCGTTTCTCAAGGACCTGCGGGCCGCCAGCCACGCCGCCCTGCTCTCCTGGCCCGCCCTCGCCCTGGATCGCAACCTGGATTCCAAGCTGGAGAAGGCCGTCGCGGCCTACTTCGGCGGCGACTGGGCGAAGACCCGCAAGCTGGTGGAGAAGATCGCGAAGGGCGCCGGCTCGTTCCTGGACGCCCGGACCTGGATCGAGCTCGAGGAGAAGCGTCCCGTGCTGTTCCCCCGGCGCAAGGACGCCGCCGGGAAGCGCTTCGCGAGCAAGATCGGCAAGCTGGTCCGCAATGCGGACGACACGCAGCTGACGCGCCTGATCCGAGGCATGCTCGCCGAGCTCGAGCGCCTCTGAGGAATCACGCGGGGGCTGTGCCCCGCCTCGGCCCTCTCGACGTCGGCTCTCGAGCCCCGAAACCAGGAGGGCGGCGTCGCGCGCCCGAGCAGTCGATCGAGGAACGGGAACATCGACCGGGCGCGAATTCGTCAAGATCGAACCGGTTTCATCCGAAGGACGAGGAGGCCCCCTCCCCAGGATGCCCCACCAACCTCTCCCATGGATCCCGACGAACTTTCCGCCGCGCCCGATCCCCTCGGCTCGATGCAGGAGTTCTGGGCCTACCTGGGCCGAAGCTCCGACATCCCGAGGGAGATCCTCGACGAGTTCGAGGATCGTCAACGGAAGCTCTGGTATCCGCTCGGCAAGGCGATGCTCGATCTGGGCATGCTGGGGATGAGGGACGTCATCCGCCTGCTCGATCTGCAGTTCGACGAGCCCCATATCCGATTCGGCGAGCTGGCCGTGCGCGAGGGCCTCCTGACCACCGAGCAGCTCGACGGGGCCATCACCCACCAGCGCGCACACTGCCCGCATCCCTTCGAGATGCTGTGGAACGACGAGCGCGTCGACGACGGCCAGGTCTTCGAGGCGCTCCTGGATTACGCCCGCTTTCTCGAGGGCCGGGTGAGGGCCATCCGCGAGCAGGAGCTGAGGCTCGCGGGGGCCGAAGCCGAGATCCCCGCGTAGGCCCGCCGGAGCGAACTACCTCGAGCGCCACGCCGCCTCGTCGGTGTAGCGGGGCGGGCGATCCGCAGCCGCTCAGAAGTCGTCGCAGCTCCGGTACGCTTCGATCAGCGCGCGCTCGCCCTCGACGCCCGACTTCGAGTTGCCGTGCTCCATGCCGAGGATTCCCTGGAAGTCCTTGGCGTGGATGTGGCGGAAAACGTTCCGGTAGTTGATCTCGCCGGTGGTCGGCTCCTTGCGGCCCGGGTTGTCGCCGATCTGGAAGTACGCGATCTCGTCCCAGGCGCGGTCGATGTTGGGGATCAGGTTCCCCTCCGTGATCTGCTGGTGGTAGATGTCGAAGAGGATCTTGCAGGAGGGGCTGCCGACCGCCTTGCAGACGAGGTAGGCCTGGGGGATCTTCGCGAGGAACATCCCCGGATGGTCGCGCCAGGGGTTCAGCGGCTCGAGGACCATGACCAGCCCCGCGGGCTCGCAGACGTCGGCCGCGCGGCGCAGGGCCTCCACGACGTTGGCGGTCTGATAGTCGGGCTCGAGCCGGGGCTCGACCATCCCCGGCACGACGGTACACCAGGTCGCCCCGACGCGCTTCGCCACCTCGACGGCGTTCTCGATGTCCTTGACGAACCGGTCCCGCGGGGCGGCGTCGCCGGTGCTCAGGTTCTTCTCCCACAGATGCGTGTGGGCCACGAAGACGCCCATCTTCATCCCCAGGCGCTCGAGAGCCGCCGCGATCCGCTTCTGCTCCTCCACGGGGCGCCCGGCCATGCCGTTGTCCTCGAAGGCGGTGAAGCCCTGGTCCGCCATGAACTCGAGCTGGGCCACGGAGTCCTCGCCGGCCGAGTGACGGAACATCCCGAGGTGGGGACCATAGTGCATCCGGAACTTGGCGCTGGTCGCCGGCTGGGCCGCTCCGAGGCCGGGGAGTCCGAGGGTGAGCGCGCCGGCGGCCAGGCCGCCCTTCAGGAAGTCGCGGCGGTCCGCGCTACTCTGTCGGGGGAGGTGTTGCTTCATTCCGTCTCCTCGGGTGCGTGGGTCGATCCGGGCAAGTCGTATGCAAGATATCGCCGTCCCGCAGTCGGGCAAGGAATCCCCCGCTTCTCGCGGAGACGACGCCTACCCGCCGCGGGCCTTGCGCGAGGCTTCGAGAGCCTCGTGCACCGGGGAGTTCTTGGGATGCGGATCGGGACGCAGCTCCAGGACTGTCTCGAACCGCTTCACGGCCTCGCCGTGTCTCCCCGCTCGGGCGAGCGCGCGTCCGAGGAGATAGTGGGTCTCGGTGAGACCAGGATCGATGTCCAATGCCCGTTCGTACGCGTCGATCGCCTCGGGGAGACGCTGCAGCCGGATCATCACCCGGCCCAGGTTGTGGTAGGCGTGGGCGAACTCCGGATCCAGGCGGATCCCGTTCTCGTAGGCTTCGACCGCCTCGTCCAGCCTGTCGAGGCGGGCGAGCGCGACTCCGAGGTTGTTGTAGGGGGCGGCGTTGTCCGGCTGCAGCCGGAGGGTCTCGCGGTAGGAGGCGACTCCCTCCTCGATCCGTCCCTGTCTCACCTGAACGATGCCCAGGAGGTAGTGGGCCTCGTGGAGGGATGGATCTTTCTCCCGCGCGACGAGCAGGACCTCTTCGACCTTCTCGACGGCTCCCGAAGTGTGCAGCTTCTGGGCGAGCTTGAGGAGCTCCCGAGAGTCCATAGCGTCCAGATGGCTCGCGTCGAACTCGGCGAGACTCTGCACGCCCCGGAGCTGGCGCTGCGCTCCGGGGTGGTCCGGATAGGCCTCCAGCGCGGCCTCGAGCTCGGCCACGAAACGCTCGTTCTGGTTCTCGCGGAAGACCGCGGCGGCGAGGAGGTGCTCCGAGGCGCGGATCGCCGCCTGCATGCCGTCCCGGAACGCCGAGGCGCGCGCGCCGAGTCGATCGATGCCGACGAGATAGGGCAGCACATTGGCGGGACGTTCACCCACGAGATCGAACGAGTGCATGCCCGTCCTTTCCGCCTTCTCCATTTCGGAAGAGGAAAACTCCAGGATCGGGTGGTTGTCCGTGTTGAGCGGCGCGTCCTGCACCGCGTCCGCGAAAGAGCTCTCGTCCATCAACATGTTCGCCAGGAAAAGCGACGGATCCTGGAGGTGGATGACCTTCAGGTCCTCCTGGGCGTATTGGTCGAAGCGCTGGAGGAAGAGGGGCACGTCGATGGACACTGGCTCCTGCGAGCCCAGAATGAGGCAGTGGCGATTGCGGTGATTCAGGGCAATCCAGACCTGAACTCGGGGGAACACGTCGTGGAACGTGCGCAGGAGGATCTTGAAGCTGGGTACCGGCATGTTGAGCGGCAGCCAGCTCGTCATGAAACCGTTCGGCTTCAGACGATCCCGACCGGCCTCGAAGTAGCCCCGGGTGTACAGCGCGTTGTTGCCCGCGAGATAGGGCCAGATCGAGTCATTCATGATGACGTCGTACTTCCGGTCCGTGACCCGCAGATAATTCGCCCCATCCATGATGATGGCGTTGAAGTTGTCACGTTCGACCACGCCGTGATTGATGTCCTCGAAGTGCATCGCGGACGTCACGATGACCCCTCGGCTGATGTCCACGACGTCCAGCCGGTCGATGTCGTAGCTGGTTACGATGCGGGAGGTCTCTCCGCTGCCGAAGCCGATCTGCAGAACCTCCTTCGCGGCCGGATGCAAGAGCATCGGAACGTGCGCCTGCATCATCTGCGTCGTCCGCAGCGTATACGCGGTACCCGCCACGTTGACCGAGCCGGTGGAGATGACGCGCTCCCCGCCGGGATAGCGGTGGACGGTCGTCACGCACTCGAGTCCCTCGTGGGCATAGAGGATCTCCACGTCGGGATCGATATTCTCCTCGACGTTGTTGTAGTACCGGAACAGCGTATCTCCGGGG
>CAYRXS010000003.1:9679-59153 GCA_964428225.1 uncultured Planctomycetaceae bacterium | reverse complement strand
GCACGTCCGGATCTGTGGGGGACCCGGGTGGGCAACTACCCGGGTCTACCCGGCCGCTCGGCACCGGCGAACCGTGCCTACTCCACGGGGAACGTGAAGCGGCGGATCATCTCGATCTCCGCGGGATCGTACGGCGTGCCGTCGGGGCGGAGCACGTCGCACATCCACACCTCGGGCATCGGCGCGCCCTTCGGTGAGCCCCAGGAGTAGTACGTCTGCGTGCGCCCCGCGACGAGGCCCCAGTTGTACCAGCCCACGCGGTGCTCGGCGAAGACGGGGAGCTGGTCGGCGAAGCCGCCCGGGCCGGGGCGCATCAGGAACTCGGTGACGAGGACGGGCCGGCCGGACTCCTTCTCCTGCTCTACGAAGAAGGGTTCGAGCCCGCCGCCGTAGTTGTGGATCGAGATCACGTCGGACAGCTCGAGGAACTCGCGCGACGACGGATTGCCCCACAACCCGATCGTGAGCGGCTGGACGGGATCGAGCTCGCGCACCCACCCGAAGGCGGCGCGGGCGAGGGGGAAGCTCAACGTGCTGTCGAAGAAGGGACCGGGCTCGTTGTAGAGATCCCACACGACGACGCGCCGATCCTCCCGGTGACGGCGCACCACGTCGTGCACGAAGGCACGCAGCTCGGGCCACGTCGAGGGATCCTGCACCATCGAGTAACCCGGGCTCGGCACCCACCCGCTGTTGATGATCCCCAGCACGGGATCGTCCTGCGGGGCGTCGATCGGCTCGAGCTTCATCGCGAAGCACACGTCGTCGAAGAAGATCGGCATCACGGTGATCCCGTGGGCGTCGGCGATCTCCAGGAACCGCTCGAACCGCTCGCAAAAGCCGTCGGGATCGTTCTTCCACACGACGTACTGCAGGAAAACGCGCAGGCTGTTGTAGCCGGCGTCCCGCGCCCACCCGAGCTCCTCGTCGATCGTGGCGGGATCGAAGGTCTCCGCGCGCCACATCTCGACCGAGTTGACCGCGGTGCGCGGCAGGTAGTTGCAGCCGCGGATCGGATCGAGCCCGCGATACCACTCCCGCGCGCGCTCGACGCTCCAGGGCTCGCCGGGCTCGGTGGGTACGGTGGGGGAGGGCCGCGGCTCGCGGTTCAATCCCTCGGGCGAGCGGACGTCGACGAGCTGCACGTCGAAGCACTGACCCCCCCAGGTCTGGTGGCAGTGCGCGGACATCACGTTGGTTCCCGGGCGCAACCTGGCCCACGCGCGCTCGCCGACGGGTACAAGGTCGTAGGTCGTGTTGTAGCCCTCGACCTTCGCGGCCAGGACGCCGTTCAGGTAGACCTCCGCGTGCTCGTCGTGGCGGATGCGCAGGTGGGGATTGACGAAGTCGACCTTCTCGAGCTCGAAACTCCGCCGCAGCCAGATGTTCCGCGCGCTCCAGAGCGTCTTCACGTCGACCCAGGGCGTCTCGCGCGTACCGAAGGGCGCGAGGCCCTCGTACCACGAGGAGTCGTCGTATTCCTCGAGATGCCACCCGTAGAGGGGGATGTCCGTGACGTAGCGCCACGACCGCCCCTCGTCCACCGGAGCGATCTCGACGGGCGCGAGATCGGTGAACTCCCAGTTGCGGATGAGCTCGATCTCCGCCGGGTCGTAAGGCGTGCCGTCGGGATGGAAGACGTCGTGCTGCCACGTCTCGGGCACCGGCGTGCCCTTCTTCGATCCCCAGTGGTAGAAGGTGTGCGTCCGCCCCGCGACGAGTCCCCACTGGAACCAGCCGACGTGCTGCTCGGCGAACAGAGGCAGGAAACCGGCGAGCGTGTTGCCGTTGCGGCGGATCATGCACTCCGTGCACAGGACGGGGCGTCCGTACTCGTTGCAGATGCGGATCTTCTCCGCGAGCCCCCCGACCGGATCGTAGCCGTGGAAGGTGACGACGTCGGAGAGCTCCAACCACCGGCGCGAGGACTCGCTGCGGAAGTCGGCGAAGGCCCCGACGGTGAGCGGCTGGGACGGGCGCATCTCGCGCGCCCACGCGAAGGCGGCCTCGACGAGCGGCAGGCTGCGTTCGCCGGCGCCAGACATGGTCGGCTCGTTGTAGAGGTCCCAGACGAACACGCGTGCGTCGTCCCGGAACGTGCCCACGAGGTCCTTCACGTAGGCTTCGAGCTCGGGCCAGGCTTCCGGATCGTCCACCCGCGAGTGGCCGGGGCTCGGTGTCCAGTACGGGGAGTACTCGCCGGGCTCGGGATCGCCCTGCGGCCCGAGGTAGGGATCCGTCCTCGCCGGATACCCGAAGGCGCAGTCGTCGAAGGGCACGAGCATCGTGCGGATTCCGTGACCGTCGGCGATCCGGAGGAATTCGTCCAGCCGCGCGAGCAAGCCCTCGCGGTCGTGCTTCCACACCAGGAACTGCACGAAGACGCGCACCGCGTCGTAGCCGGCGTCCTCCGCCCACCCGAGCTCCTCGTCGATCACGTCGGGGGTGAAGGTCTCCGCCTGCCACATCTCCGTCGTGTTCGTCGCGGACCGCGGCAGGTAGTTGCAGCCGCGGATCGCCCCGACCTCCTCGTACCACGCCCAAGCCCGCTCGACAGGCCAGGGCCGCTCGGGATCGGCGTCCTTCCATCGCTCGTCGTTCGCCCGGCATCCCGCCAGCACGATCGCGAGCAGGGCGAGCGAGTTCATCGTGGTGACGTTCATCCCGTGTCTCCTCCGGATCGCAGCTCCGGCGCGGGTTCGAGCGGGCCGATGCCCAGGTCCCACTCCTCGTCCGCGAAGCGCAGGGCCGCCGCGACTCGGGGCGCGATCGAAGGTCCGATCGGGGTCCGCTCGGGAACGAAGCCCACGCGCAGGAATCCTCCGCTCGGGCTCGGGCCGAGCATCAGGCTCCCGTCCGCTTCCTCGCCCTCGCGGGCGGAACGCCAGGTCTCGCCGTCACAGACCATGGTCAGCTCGCGCTGCTCCTCCACCTTCTCCTCGACCACGCGCACTCCGCCGCCGCGTCGGTTCGCATCGGCGGCGCGCAGGATGAGCTTCTCGAGCTCCGCGGGACGCCAGTCGTGATCCCCGTCCTCGGCCACCGCGCGATGGATCAGGTAGATCGGGAGGTCGCCCAGCCCCGAGGCCACGGTGCTGAGCGCGGCCCCGAAGCGAGGGTTGAGCTCGGTGGGAAGGAAACCCTCCGCGGTCATGACTCCGTCGACGGTGAACGTGCCGCGGTAGTCGACGGTCTCCCGCAGGTGGACGCCGACCGCCCGCGCGATCCGTCGCATCTCCTCGCGATCCTCACGCGTGGGATCCCAGAAGGTCGAGCCCCCGGAGTACCCGAGGCGGCACGAGCCGGGCACCCGGAACACGAGCATCTCGCACGGGCGGAACGCGATCACCGTCTCGGCGAACACCATGCCGTGGATGCTGCACGGGATTCCGTCGAGGAAGGGCATCACGCGCGCCCGATCGCAGTGCTCGGAGAGGAACGCGGCGGCCTCGCTCGCGTGCTCCTCGTCGCGGACCCACCGGAGGTACTCGGCGCCTCCGTGGAAGCCCTCCTTGTTGTCGCCGACCCACACCGTGCCGAGCCCCTCGTCGAGCTCGGCCGCCGCCCGCCGCAGGCTCGACAGCTCGGCGTCGACGATCCGCCGCGGCGCGCGCGAGACCCCCGTGCGGTCCCACAGCTCGTCGACGATCATCTTGTCCTCGAGCGCCTTCCACTCGGGGCGGACGCCCCCGAACTGCGCTCGCCCGCCGAGGGGCGCGCCGGTGGAGACCATGCTCGTCAGGACCCTCGCCTCCCGGTCGGGATCGAAGGCGTCCAGCTTCGCGCACACCTCCTCGGGCAGGTTCGCGAGCGCGGCGGCCGAGGCGCGGATGCCGTCCATCATGCCCTGGCCCTCGACGCCGAGCACGACCTGCTCGAAGCGCTCCGGGTCGGGCACGTCCCCGGTGCCCCGGCTGCCCGCGAGGCAGCATACGCGACTCGCTCCGAGGTCGCTCAGGATCTCCGCGAGCGCGCCGGCGGGCACAAGGACATCGTGGGCCACGATCCACGGACGACCGGCGACGATCGAACGCAGGATCCCTCGGTAATGCTCGGTATCGGTCATCGGCTCCTCTCCGGTGCGTAGGGTATGGTAGCGAGTGATCGCGCCCGACGGCGCAACCTCGGCGCACGAACCCGGGAGACGAGATGATCAGAGAAGCTCTGCTGACGCAGCTCGGCTACACCTACTACGCGACGCTGGAGAACCTGCGGGGCCTCGGCCACGAGGACGCACTGGTCACCGCCGAGGAGGGCGGCAACTGCATCAACTGGGTGCTGGGGCACATGGTGAATACCCGGAACGTCATGCTCGCGCGGATCGGCGCCGCGCCGGTGATGGACGAGGCGGGTCGCGCGCTGTACGGGCGCGGATCGAAGCCCCTGAGCCCGGGCTCGGATCATCCGACCCTGGACACCTTGGTCGAGCTCCTCGAGGCGTCGCAGAAGACGTTGATGGAGGGAATCGCGTCTCTCGACGAGGCGGCCCTGGCGCAGGAGATTCCCGAGCTGTTCGACGACACGAAGACGGAGACCTGCGCCAACCAGCTCGCCACGCTGCTCTTCCACGAGGCCTACCACGCCGGTCAGATCGGCTCGATCCGTCGCGTGCTGGGCAAGGAGGGCGCGATCCAGTAGCGAGCCGCCGGCTACGCGAAGCCCATGAGCTCGCGGATCCGGCGCGCGTTCTCGGAATCGGTCAGCGTCTCGAGGAGCCGCAGGGCCACGTCGACCGCGGTGGCGGGGCACGTCGACGTGATGACGTTGCCATCGTGGACGATCGGCTCGTCGCGGACCTCCACTTCGAATCCCTCGAGCTGCCGGCGGCGCCGCCCGCCGGAGAGGTGGTAGGTGGTGGCGCAGCGGCCGCGCAGCACTCCGCAGTGGGCGAGAGGCAGCGCGCCGACGCAGATGGACGCGATGGGCTTGCCCTGTCGGTCGAAGTCGCGGATGAGAGCGCCGACCTCGTCCGAGAAGGCCTCCTCGTAGTAACCGTGCTCCTCGAAGCCTCCGGGCACGGCGAGGGCGTCGAAGTGATCGACGCTCACCTCATCGAGGCGTCGATCCGGCCGCACCCGCATTCCGAAGGTGCAGCGGACCTCCTCGGCGAGCCCGGCGCTCACCACCTCGATCGGCTCCGCGCCGTAGGTCGTGGCCCAGCCGAGCACGTCGACGAAGGCGGCGGTCTCGAGGATCTCGGCGCCGCGGGGGATCAGGAGGAGAACGCGTGTCGTCATGTCGTGATCTACTCGTCCGTGTATCCCTGGTCCTCCAGCGACCGCGCGTCCATGCCGAAGTAGCCCCAGTGTCCCCAGTCCTTGATCTCCTCGTCCTCGAGGTACCACTCGATGAGCTTGGCCTTGGGGACGCCCTCGGGAGGACCATCCGGATCCCAGTGCAGGCGACGGACCCCGAGCTGGAAAATCTGCTCCAAGGTCATCGATTCGAGAGCCTCCGAGGTCACCTCCTCGCGTATCACTCGTCCGACCGTCGGGTCGGAACGGGTCGGCGGAGGCTCCTCCTCTGTCGAGCAGGCGACAACGAAGAGCGAAAGCACGACTCCGAGCGTCGAGGCGTGACGTGATCTCCTGCGTGTCCGGTCGTGCATGGCTCGACTCCTGGTCGGTTGCGGACGGCGCCATCGTACCATCTGCAATCCCGGGCCCGCGTTGTGGGGGGATACGTGGATCGACTAGGCTGTTCCGCCATGCCCGAGGACGCTCCATGACCGGCACCGCGCCTTCCTCATCGCGCGAGATAGTCCACGAGCCCGGGTGGCTCCTGCGCGCGCGGGGCCACGATCCGGCGACTTCCCGCCACCACGAAGGGCTCTTCACCCAGGGCAGCGGGTACCTGCACGTGCGCGGCTCGCTCGAGGAGCCGGTCGCCGGCGCTCCCCAGGACCTCGAGCGGCTGCGCGAGCCGGGCGACGTCACCGCCGAGGAGTTCCCCGACCTCCCCGCGAAGTGGGGAACCTACGTGCCCGGGGTCTTCGCGGACCACCCGACGCTCGGGCACGAGATGGTGAACCTGCCCTTCTTCCTCGGCTGGGCGCTGCGGTGCGGCGACGACGTGCTCGACGCGTCGCGCTCGGATCTCCTCGTCCACGAGCGGACGCTCGATCTCCGGGACGGCCGGCTGCGGCGCGAGGTTCGCTGGAGGACCCGTTCCGGCGGCCAGGTCCACGCCGTCTTCGAGCGGTTCGTGAGCGCAGCTCGCCCCCACGCCTGCCTGCAGCGCCTCTCGCTGTCCGCGGATCGCCCGCTGGGGATCCAGGTGACGTCGTTCATCGACGCGGACGTGCGGACGAACGGCTTCGATCACCTCACGCGCACGCAATGCCGGGGGAGAGACGCGCACGACGTCGTCTGCCGGGTGAAGACGAACGGCGGAGACGTCGTCGAGATGCTCTCCCGCTTCCTCCACGACGGGACGAGGGCGCTCGCCGCGTCCGGGGATCGGTGCGGCAGCGTGAGCCGCATCTTCGAGCTCGAGGGGGGAACCGATCCGCTCGTGCTCGAGAAGCGCACGGTGGTCGCGACCTCGCGCGACCTCGGCGGCCGCGCCCTGGGAGACCACGTCGCGGAGGTCATGCTTCTCTCGTGGGACGAGCTCGTCGAGGAGAACCGCGCCGTGTGGGCCGAGCGCTGGCGTCGGTGCGAGGTCGAGGTCGACGGAGATCCCGAATCGAGACGCGCGCTCCGCGTCGCGCTCTACCACCTGCTGCGCAGCCACGTGCCCGACGACCCGCGGGTCGCGATCGGGGCGAAGGGCTTCGCGGGAGACGCCTACTACGGGCGCTTCTTCTGGGACACGGAGATGTTTCTCCTGCCCTTCTTCCTCTACACGGATCCTGTGAAGGCCCGCACCCTCGTCGACTTCCGTCGCACTACCCTCGAGGGCGCGCGGGAGAACGCCCGGGCCGGCGGCTTCCGGGGCGCGCGCTACGCCTGGGAATCCGGCACGAGCGGGCGCGAGCAGTGTCCGGCGTGGCCCTACGACGAGCAGGAGGTCCACATCACCGCCGACGTCGTGTACGGCTTCGCCCACTACGCGCGGGCCGCGGAGCCGCAGTACCTGGCCGAGGCCGCGGCGGAGGCGATCGTGGAGACGGCGCGGTTCTGGTCGGATCGCATCGAGGAGACGAGCGACGGCCGCCTGCGGCTTGCGGGTGTGCTCGGCCCGGACGAGTACACGCCCTCCTGCACGAACAACGCGTTCACGAACCGGCTCGTTCGCTTCGCCCTGGAGGCAGCCGTCGAGGCGGGCGCGCGAGGGGGGGCGAGCGAGGAGGAGCGGGAGCGGTTCGCGGGCCTCGCGCGCCGGCTGCCCGTGCCGCGCGCCGCGGACGAGACGCTCGTCCTGCAATCCGAGGAGTGGGAGGGCCTCGAGGAGCCGGACTTCGACGAGCTCTGGCCCGATCGCACACGGCCGCTGGCGGCGCAGGTCGGGGTGGAGCGGCTCCACCGGACGAAGGCGGCGAAGCAGGCCGACGTGCTCATGCTGATGGCGCTCTTCCCCGACGAGTTCACCGACGAGGAGGTGTGCGCGGCCTGGGAGCGCTACGTGCCGTACACGACCCACGACTCCTCGCTTTCCGCGGGCATCCACGGCATCGTGGCGAGCCGGCTCGGCCGGCGCGACGACGCCTGGGCGTTCTGGCTTCGCTCGCGCGACCTCGACACGGATCCGCGTCACGGCGGCGCCGCCGAGGGGATCCACATCGCCAACGCGGGGTGCGTCTGGATGCAGGCGGTGACGGGCTTCGCGGGAGTGCGCAGCGCGATGGCGACGGACGTGCTCACCCTGGATCCACGCCTGCCGGACGCCTGGGCGCGGCTGGGCTTCCCGCTCGTGTGGAAGGGCACGCCGGTGCACATCGAGTTGACGCCCGCCGAGGCGCGGGTGACGAATCGCGGCGAGACGGAGCTCGCGGTGCGTGTGGTCGGGGAGTCGCGGATCGTGTCGCCCGGGGAAACCGCGCGGTTCGAGCTCGGCGAGCCCGAGCCGCGGCGGATCGAGGCGGTGCTCTTCGATCTCGACGGCGTGCTCGTCAGCACGGACCGCCTCCACTTCCGGGCCTGGAGCGAGCTCGCCCGCCGCGAGAACATCCCCTTCGACTGGGAGACGAACCACCGCCTGCGGGGGGTCAGTCGCGCCGAGAGCCTGGAGATCCTGCTCGAGCGGGCCTCGCGCAAGTACGCCGAAGCCGAGAGACAGGAGATGCTCGCGTTCAAGAACGGGCTCTACCGCGACTCCCTCGGCACGATGACGCCCGCGGACATCCTCCCCGGCTCCCGGGGCGTGCTCGCGCGCCTGCGTGAGGAAGGGCTTCGCACCGCGATCGTCTCCGCGAGCCGCAACGCGCCCCTGATCCTCGAGTGCGTGGACCTGGAGGGCAGCACCGACGTCGTGGTCGACGGAAACGACACCACGCGCAGCAAGCCGGATCCCGAGGCCTTCCTGCTCGCCGCCGAGCGCCTGGACGTCGATCCCTCCGCCTGTCTCGTCGTCGAGGACGCCTCCGCCGGCGTGGAGGCCGCCCGGCGCGCGGGGATGGCCGTGCTCGCCGTCGGCGATCGCACGATGCACCCCGACGTCGCCCGCGTGGTGTCGGGCCTCGACGAGGTCACGGTCGCGGACCTGCGGGCGAGCGTCGACCCGGCGCCGTAGTGATCCGCGTACTCCATGCCGCGGCGCTCGGCCGCGGCTTCGCGGGAGACCACGGGGTCAGCGCACGCGCTCCCAGAGCCACTGGAAGCGCCTCTGGAGCACCTCGTCCTCGCACGCGTCCCTCACGTGCTCGAAGAGCGGTCCGGCGTAATCGCGGAAGTCCGCGACCAGGCGTTTGCAGCTCTCGCGCCGCGAGCTGTCGACCTGGCCCCAGCGATACCAGCAGTAGAGGAGGTCGAGCTTCCGCTCGTACCAGGGCTTCTCCCACGCGTTGCCCCGGTCCCTCTCCTGGTTCGTCAGCATCAGCCACCGCTCGCTCGCCTTCTCGAGCGCCGCGGCGTCGCCCACTCCCGGAACGACGACGATCTCCTCGGCGTCGCCCTCGAGCCAGCCGCAGACCGCGCGGCACCAGCGCTCCGTCACCTCCGCGGACGGCTTGCGCGTGTCCTCGGGATCGTCAGGATCGGGGAAGAGCGAGTCCAGGACCTCGAGGGCCTCCGCGAGGCGCTTCTGGCGGAGCAGGCAAAGACCGAGGTCGGGCTGCACGTACTTCTCGTTCTCAGCGTCCGGATCGTCGCCGAAGATCACGAGGGTGCGGCGCAGGACGGTCTCGGCCCTCTTCCACTCCTCGAGCTCGATCCAAAGCGTCGATTCCCGGCGGAGGTTGGCGAATCCGGGGTCCGGATCGATCTCGTTCGCGAGGCCCAGACAGTCCGCCATCTCGCGCTTCAGCTCCAGGGCCTGCTCGGCGTCTTCCGCCCTCTCGGCCGCGGCCAGCTCCGTCTTCGCCAGCGTGTAGATGTGGAGAGCCGCCACGCCGGTGGCTCTATCGTCCGGGAACTTCTCGCGCATCCTCGCGAGGATCTTCCTCGCCTCGTCGCCGTTCCGCAGGCCCATGTGGGATTGCAGGAGCATCTTGAGGGCGCTCGGAGAGTAGGAGGTCTGCTTGGGGAACCGTCTTTCGAAGTCCGTATAGAGCTCGACGACGCGCTCGTAGTCGGCCTTCGACCAGGCGATCCGGCCGAGGTAAAACACCGACTGCGCCCTGGCCATCTGCCGGGCCTGGACCTTCGCGGGCGAGGTGGGGCGGGCCTGGAGCCGCGGGAGGATCTCCTCCAGGTAGCGGGCGAATTCGACCCGGGCCTGCTCTACGTCACTCAGCCTGTAGAGACACAGGGCGGCCTTCACCAGAGCTCGCTCGTGGCTGACGTGCTCTTCGTCCAGTTTGAGGTACTTCGCGCGCGCCTCCTCGTACCTGCGTTCGGAGAAGAGGCGTTCGGCCTGTCGCCACAGGATGTCGTCCACGTCGGTCGACGGCACAATGATCACGACGTTCTCGGCTTCGAGCCAGAGGTCGCGGATCCGCTCGTCGTCCGGGGCGGCGCGCAGAAGCCCTCCCATCGTCTCGTAGAAGCACCGGGCGTTCCGCTCGTCGTACTCGGGATCGCCCTGCCACGTGGTCACCGCTTCCTGGAACACCATCGCGGCCTCGAGGGGCCGGTCCATTCCCTGCAGGGTCTGGCCGAGGTAGTACAGGACGCGGGGAACGAGGTAGCGCTTCGTGGCCTCGTCGTCGGGATCGATGGCCCGCAGCACGTCTTTCAGGGCGACGCGCGCCTGCAGGTAGCGGCCCGCCTCGTACTCGGTGCGGGCGATGTCGAAGAGCACCTCGGGGGAGAGCTCGACGTCGGCGCGGTCGCGGATCTCGGTGAGGTGCCGCTGGGCGTAGCGTTGCAGGAGATTCCCGCGATTCTCCCGGTCGACGTGCAGCGCGAGGGAGAAGGCGAGGTCCGCCGCGCGGCGGGTGTTGCGCGATCCCGAGAAGCCGGCTTCGCGCATCGCCTCCTCGGTCTCGAACCACCGGAGGTCCTCCTGGCCGATGCGACCGCCCACCCAGCCGCCACACTCGAGCAGCGCGTGGGAGACCGCGAGCAGGGCGAGGTGGCCGTCGGGACTCAGCGTGAAGCCCTCGCGTTTCCACGAGTCGTGCACATGCAGCGCCCACCGGCTCGCCTTCGCCCAGTCCCTCAGGGCGACCAGGCTGTGGAGGAGGTCGTCCGCGGCGCGCTCGACGATCTCCCAGCGACGGGTCTTGTAGTCGAGGGGAATGGAGTCCCACTCGAGCTCCCTCCTCATCTCCTCCGTCGAGGGCACCATCAGGTCGACCACGAACTCTCCGAGATCGGTGGCGAATTCGTAGTCTTCCTGGGCGCGCTTCGATTCGACAAGGAGCACGTACGCGCGCATCTGCCAGCTGGTCGTCTCCCCGGGCCCCATGACGAGCTCCTCGAGGATCTTGTCCGCCGAGGTGAAGATGAACGTGCCCACCTGGGAGACCTTGGCGAAGACGATCAGCATCTCCGCCCGCTGCAGCGTCCGACGCGCCTGCTCGATCCTCTCTGCGGGAGTCGGCTGCTCGCGCCACCCCCAGAACCCGGTCTCTTCGAGCCCTCCCTCGAGCGCCGTGCGCATCCGGTAGCGGAGGTCCTCCGCCTCTTCCCAATCGGCCACTCCGAGCGTCAGCTCCGCCAACCGCGTGTAGGCGATGATCGCATCCAGGTACTCGCCGACCGCCTGTCGATCGATCCGCCGTGGTTCCCGGTCGAGGAGCTCCTCGTAGGCGGCGAACGCCTCCTCGCAAAGCTCCAGTCTCCGGCTCGTCTTCTTCGCGCGCCACGCGGCCGCGAGGTGGATCTCGCACCGAAGCAACGCGAGATCGTCGGTGAGCTCGGCCGGGATCCCGGCCCGTTCGAGCTCATCGAGGATATCCTCCGCGAGATCCGTGTACCCGAAGCGCGAGACGAGCTCGCGGGCGTATGCGAGGTCCGATTCGATCCGCTCGTCCTGTTCCTGGGCCGCGGAAACGCATCCCAGGACGAGGATCCCGAGCAGGGGGGCGCGGACGAAACGCAGGGGCGAGGCGAGCTTCATGGCGGGGTGGGGGTTGGGGATCGGTATGGCGCCGATCCGTCGAAAGAGCACGCCAGGGGGCCGCGGACCCCGTCAGTCGTCCTACCCCGCGACCGGCCGCCGGTTTCCCGCTCGGTCGCGATCGTCGAGGGCGATCACCGGAAGCCGATCGAGGCGAGGAACCGCTGCGTCTCGGCCATGGTGAGCCAGTAGAGGAGCTCCGATGCGCCCTCGCGGTACGCGGGGCTGTTGAAGAAGCCGTGGCCCTGCCCCTTGTACAGGCGCAGCTCGCTGCGACTGCCGACGGCCCGCATCCGCTCCCGGAACGCCTCGGCGGTGGCGACGGGGATGAGCTTGTCCTCCGTGCCGAGGAACACGATCGTCGGCGGCATTCCCTCACGGATGTTGTGGAGAGGGGAGATCTCCCCCCACCGCTCCTTCACGCGATCGTGGCCGTAGCCGTCGGGGCCGTTGTCGTAGACGGGATTGAAGAGCACGAGGGCGTTCGGCACCGAGGAGATCGAGAGGTCCTCGCCCTCCGCCTCCAGGCCCACGACCGTGGCCGTGGCCGCCGCGACGTGCCCTCCCGCCGAGCCGCCGCCGGCCGCGATGCGATCGGGGTCGACGTTCAGCCGCTCCGCGTTGGCGCGAATCCACCGCACCGCGGACTTGCCATCCTCCACGCACTCGAAGGGCGTCGTGCCGTGCCGCGACTTCACCCGGTAGTCGGCGACCATGGCCACCGTTCCCATTCCCGTGAGGGCTCGACAGAGGGGAACGAACTGCAGCACGGATCCGCCGTTCCAGCCGCCTCCGAAGAAGAACACGATCGCCGACCGCGGAGGGTGTTCGGGGAGCTCGAGGGCGCAGCTCGGGGGCCCGAAGCCAGCGAAGCGGGGCTCGAACCAGTGGATCGCGAGCTCCACGTCCCCGACGGTCTTGTAGACCTCGGTCTTCGCGCCCTCGAGGGAGGCGGGGGACGAGGTCCCGATCGAGGTCGGGAACCGTCGTTCACGAACGAGCGCGAGAGCGGCCTCCGCCTCGTCGTAGTGCTCCAGCGTCAGGTGGGCCTGAAAGAGCAGGTAGAGAGCGTTGGCCGCGTAGCTCTTCTGGTCGGGAAACCTTTCGTCGTAGCCGGTGTAGAGCTCGACGACGCGCTCGTGGTCGTCTTCCGCGTACGCGATCCGCCCGAGGTAGAAGGTGGCCTGGGCCATGGCCTTCTGCCGCGCCTCTTTCCGGGCCGGGGTGTCGACGGCCGCCGCGGGATGCGTGACGTATTCCTCGAGGTAGCGGAGGAGCTCCTCCTTCGCACCCTGAACGTCCGCCAGCTTGTAGAGGCACAAGGCGGCCTTGGTCCGCGCCGGCTCGAAGCAATCCTCCCATGGATGCACGCGGAGGTACCACTTGCGAGCCTCCGCGTATTCCGCTTCCTCGTAGCACTGCTCGGCCCAGGACCAGGTCGGCGTGCCTCCGATTTCGTCACCGAACTCCTGGAGGATCCACTCCGCCTCCTCGAGAAGGCCCAGATCCTCTCGGGGAGAGAGCCTGGCACGGGTGATCAGCATCTCGGCCCGCTGGTGCATCCTGCGCGCGCGCGCCACGATCCCCTCGCGACGAGAGGGAGCCTCGACCACCTGCATCCGCATGTAGCTGGTCAGCTCCAGCCCTTTCTCCAGCACACCGCGCAGTCGGTATCGGAGCTCCTCGGCCTCCTCCTCCGCGGCCACTCCGAGCACCAGCTCGGCGAGGCGGACGTAGGCCAGGCAGGCGTCCAGGTACTCGCTCTTCGCCCGTGGTCCGACCGGTCCGTGAGGTGTCCGGGAGAGGAACCGATCGTAGGCGGCGAACGCCTCCTCGTAGAGCTCGAGCTTACGGCGCTCCTCCTTCGCGTCCCGCGCCGCGGCGAGGAGGATCTGACAGCGCACGTGCGCGATCTCGAGGTCCGCCTCGACGTCCTGTTCGCTCCGGCCGGCCCGCGGGGGGCTCGCGAAGACCGCCAGCTCGGACAGGCCGATGTTGGGCGAGCCCTCCTTGGCGCCGGTCACCGTGAAGCGCAGCCACTCGACCGAGCGGGCGGGGAAGCGGAGCTCGACACCCCGCGTCGCGCCGTCGGGCAAGGGCTCGGTCAGCTCCACCGTCGATCCGTCGCCGAATTCGATCCGACCGGCGGTGACCTGGTCGAGGTGGTTCGGGCGGTCGAAGAGCCAGACGCGGTCGATCTCGACGGGCTCGGCCCACTCCAGGCGGATCCAGGCGCCCGCCGTCTCGCCGTCGCTGGCCCACTCCCGGGCCGTATCGCCGGGATAGCCGCCGACCACGCGGTCCACCGCGCCCTTCGCGTCGTATCCGGCGTAGGTCGAGCTCGCGGTGACCCTTGCGGCGCGCGCGAGGTTCCCCACGGCCTCGAGGGGATTCGGCGGCGACTCCGGCGTCTCCTCGCCCGGCGCGAGCAACCGCAGCTCGTGCAGGCACAGCCCGTAGCGGCCGCCCGGCGGATCGAACTCGAGCCGGACGTCGTTCCAGTTCTGGCTGAAGTTCGCGGAGTAGCACAGCCAGAGCGTGCGGCCGTCCTCGCCGATGAACTTCGAGGGGAAGTTGAGGAAGTAGGCCTGCTGGCCGAAGTCCTTCATGTACGTCACCAGCCGCCACGGACCGGTGATCTCGTCGGCCTCCAGGACGTAGGAGCTCATGCGCGCGACGGTGGGCCAGCCGTCGGTGACGCACATCAGGTACTTCCCGAGCGGAGGGACGTACGTCGCGGTGACGCAGCCCATGTTGTCGTTCCAGTCGAGGAGGGGCTCGATGTCCTCGAACTGGCTCGACCAGGTCGGCTCGCCCCGCTCGTCGTGCCCCGCGAAGAACTCGTACCGCGCGAGGTCGTCCATGCTCTCGACGCTCGGCGTCACGCGCGCGAGGTAGATCTGATCGGCGGAGATCCAGCTCAGGTTCGCGTAGCGCGGCGAGGGATCGTCCGCCTCGGCGCCCATCCCCAGCAGGTAGGCCTTGCCGTCGGGCGAGTGCTCCATGTTCTTCCCGAAGTCGACGAAGTGGGGCGCGCCCATCTTGACGGGACCGAGGTGCTCGCTCGGCTCGGGAAAGAGCGGCTTCTCCGGCGAGTGCGGCGAGGGGATCCACGTCTTGCCGAAGTCGGTCGAGATGCGGAAACCGGGCATGGGCCCGAGCACCGGCCAGTTCCAGTCCATCCCCTCGTGGTGCACCTTGCCCGACGGTCCGAGGCAGTACGTGCCGTAGTACCACACGCCGTCGTGCACCAGGCTCCCGCAGGGGTAGCGGCCCTGGTAGGGGAGGGCGCTGGCACGGTGGGGGGCGGACGTGTTCTCGATCGTCAGCGCGAGCGGATCGTCGCCGATCATCACCCCGTGCGCGGTGCGGGCGTTCTCGCCGGCCCCCGACGAGCAGCCGACCCCCTCGGTCGTGCCGTCCGTCCACGGCGAGTACTGCTTGTCGTCGCTCGCCCATGAGGGGTACCAGGTGTCGCCGCAGCGGTAGTCGCTGTGCACGCCGGTGAACCAGATCCGGGTGAGCTCCTTCGAGGGCTCGAAGGGACAGCCCGCGGGGGGCCGCGACTTCCAGACGAAGCCGCCGGGCGTCGGGGCGTCGACGATCCGTTGCTCCTGGGCCCCGAGGTGACCGGCGGCGAGGGCGAGGAACGCCACGAGAGTCGCATTCTTCATCGGGACTCCTTCACGCACTTCACCACGTACTTCGGCGAGCCTGTCAGGTAACCGTCCTCGAGGATACCGTCGCGGACCTCCCGCGCCACACGGAGGGCAGATCGTTGTCGCCGCCGATGATCCTCGAGGTTCCTCCCGCGTCGTCGATCCTCTCGGCCAGGATCCGCGTGAACCGCCCCGCGCCGACCGCGGCGTCGAGGACGGTCTTGTTCTCCAGGTCGAGGTCGTCGAGGGCGTAGTCGTGCAGCTCGCTCACGCCTCGGCTTCCTCCCCGCGCAATCCTATGAGGGACAGCTTCCACCGCTCGGCGCGGACGCAGAGCAGGATCACGATGACCGCGATGACGAAGAACGCCGCCGACAGCCGCAGATCGATGGGGAGGAACGCCGCGCACAATCCGATCCCAGTCAGACCCCAGATGAGGCTCGGCCGGAAGTACGGATCGTGGCGCGTGATCTTGCCCGCGGTCTTCCAGATTCCGACGGACACCAGGAGCGGCATCACGCACACCCAGCCGCCGCCGGATCCTCCTCCACGAATGATGGACACGATCCACAGCGCGAACACCCCTCCGGGCAGGGCAACGAGGCCGAGGAGCTTCCCGAGCTTCTCGAAGCGGATCAGCCGCGGGTGCAGGTTCCAGTACTCCCTCCGCATCGACGGCAAGGAGACCTGATCGCACGCGACGCAACGGTGCGAAGAATCGAGGGGAGAGTAGAAGCAGTACAGGCAATAGCCGCTGGTCGTGACCCGCCGGCGCTTCTTCTCCCGGTGCTTCCAGGGGATCTTGCGGCGAAGGGCCCCGAACCTGCGAAAGGGCCTCATCGTCGCCCGTTTCTTTCGCAAGTAGTAACCCATGTCCAGATGCTACTCCACCGCACCGCACGCATTCGCGTCCGAGCAAAAAGCCGCGGGAGGGAACGCCCCACGGCCGTGCGATGCGGGGGGGATGCTCCCGCGACCGCGTCATTCGCGCATTCGCCCGCCGAAGGCGATGCGGCCCGCGGCGGGTGGCTCGTGGAGGATGTGGACGTTCTCGGCGTTCCTGCCGCACGCCTCGGCGATGGCGGTCGTCAGGCGAGAGGTCACCTCGGCGAGCTCCGGCCCCCGAGGCACCTCGGCCTGCAGGAGGCGAACGAGGACCGGTCGGACGTCGGCCGGTGGTCCCCCGGCGCTCTCGGCGTAGGCGTCCGCCTCGAGGAAGTGCAGCTTGACCCAGGTTCCCTGCGGGGGCGATGCGAGCACCGCCGCGGCGGCGTCGGCGATGCGCGCCGCGAGCCCGTCGCGGACCTCCTCGGGAACGGGACCGATCAGCTCGACGTCGAGGATGGGCATGGGTTCGGTGGGGGCGAGACGACCCGGAAGCTCAGGAGCTCGACCTGCCGCGAGAGGTAGTCGCTCTTCATCTCCTCCTCGCCGCAGAGGTCGGTGCTCAGGTACTTCTTGCTGCAGTCGGGGAAGACGGTGGCGACGACGGCGTCCGGGCCCTTGCGCTCGGCGAGCTGGAGCGCGCCGATGAAGTTGGCCCCGGAGCTGATTCCGACCGCGAGGCCGAGCTCGCCGGCGAGCTTCTGGGCCATCAGGATCGCGTCGCCGTCCCACGCGTCGATCACGTCGCCGAGCTCGGCGAGGTCGACGATCGCGGGGACGAACTCGTCGCTGATGCCCTGGATACGGTGGTGTCCGAGCTTGCAGCCGGTGCTCAGGGTGGGGGAGTTCGCCGGCTCGAGGGGATGGACCGACACCCGGTCGAGCTCGCGACGCAAGAATCGACCGACCCCCATCACCGTTCCGCCGGTTCCGACGCCGGCGACGAAGGCGGAGGGCTCGAGGCCGATGCCGCGGAGCTGCTCGAGGATCTCGGGACCGGTCGTGCGCTCGTGAGCTTCGACGTTGGCCGGGCTCTCGAACTGGCGCGGTCGGAAGACGTCCTCGTTCTCGTCGGCGAAGGCGTTGGCCTGCGCGATGCTGCCCAGGAATCCCCCTTCTTCGGCCGAGACGGGAACGACCGTCGCGCCCAGGCTCTGGATCACGAGGACCCGCTCGCGGCTCATCCAGTCGGGCATGTAGATGCGCACCGGATGGCCGAGAGCGCGACCGAGCGCGGCGAAGGAGATCCCGGTGTTGCCGCTCGTGGCCTCCGCGATCGTGTCCCCGGGCCGGATCGCCCCTTCCGCGTGGGCCACCTCGAGGATGTGCAGGGCCATCCGGTCCTTGATGCTCCCCGTGAGGTTGTAGCTCTCGTGCTTGGCGAAGATCCGGATCTCGCGACCGCGAAGACGACAGCGGATCTCGAGCAGGGGAGTGCTCCCGACCAGACGATTGAGGGAGGCGAGACGGGCTTCGATCTCCGCGGGATCGGAGACGACGGGGGGAATGGCCGTGTGGGGCATGCGGGGATTCTAGCGCGGGAGCCCCGTCTGGGAAGGCGAGACGCGCGAGCTAGAGCCGCTCACCCCGCCGCACGTCGAACCAGTGCAGCCGGCTCGTGTCGAAGGAGACGGGCAGACTGTCGCCGGGCGAGCAGGGCAGGTGACCCTCGCGCGTCACGAGCAGGATCTGGTCGCCCAGGGCGCAGTGCACGTGGGTCTGGCTGCCCAGCTCTTCGGAGTAGGTGACCTCCAGCTCGAAGGCTCCGCCCGCGCCGACCTCGTGCGGGCGGACGCCCAGGATCACCTCGTGGCCGTCGGGCACGACCTCGCAGGGGACCGAGATCTTGCCGACCCGGAAGCGCCCGGCCTCCACCCGGCCCTGGACCAGGTTCATCGCCGGGCTGCCGATGAACGAGGCCACGAAGCCGTTCGCGGGCCGCGAGAACACCTCGATGGGAGTGCCGATCTGCATGATGACCCCGGCGTCGAGCACGCAGATGCGCGAGCCCATGGTCATCGCTTCCGCCTGGTCGTGGGTGACGTAGACCGTCGTGATGCCGAGGCGTTCGTGCAGGCGCGCGATCTCCGCTCGCATCTCCGCGCGCAGC
This sequence comes from uncultured Planctomycetaceae bacterium, assembly GCA_964428225.1. GTDB lineage: Bacteria > Planctomycetota > UBA1135 > UBA1135 > JBFMCU01. Next base: position 40,895 of record CAYRXS010000003.1, on the reverse strand, counting down.
TTCGCGTCCAGGTTCGACAGGGGCTCGTCGAAGAGGAACACACGCGGATTACGGATGATCGCCCGGCCCACCGCCACGCGCTGCATCTGGCCGCCGGAGAGCGTGCCCGGCTTGCGGTCGAGGAGAGGCGTGAGCCCGAGGATCTCGGCGGTCTCGCTCACTCGCTGCTCGATCGTCGCCCGGCTCTCCTTCGACAGCTTGAGCGGGAAGGCGAGGTTCTTGCGCACCGTCATGTGCGGGTAGAGGGCGTAGTTCTGGAACACCATCGCCACGTCCCGGGCCCGCGGCTCGAGGTCGTTGACCCGTTCGCCGTCGAGGTACAGGTCGCCGGTCGTCGCGGAGATCAGGCCCGCGATGATCCGGAGCAGCGTGGACTTCCCGCACCCCGAGGGGCCCACGAGCACGAGGAACTCGCCCGCGTCCACGTCGATCGAGATGTCGGTCAGGACCCGATTGGCTCCGAAGCTCTTGGAAACGTTCTGGAGGCTCAGCGATGCCACGGTGGTTCTCTCAGTGCTTGGAGGCCGCCACCTGGACGCCTCGCATGAAGACCTTCTGGGCCATGAAGTAGATCAGGATGCACGGGAACAGGATGACGCCGGACGCGGCCATCATGTGCTCGACGGCCGTGTTGTACGTGCGATTGAACTCGGCGAGGGCCAGCGTGAGCGTGCGCTTCTCGGGCGAGAGGATGTAGATCAGGGGATTCCAGAAGTCGTTCCACGTCGCGAGGAAGGTGAAGATCGCCACCGTGACGAGCATCGGGCGCGCAAGGGGCAGGAAGACGCGCCAGTAGCTCTGGAACGGGCTGCACCCGTCGATCCGCGCCGCCTCGTCCAGCTCCTTGGGCAGGGCGAGGAAGTACTGGCGGAACAGGAAGATGAAGAACGGGGCGCCGCCGAGCACCGTGGGCAGAACGAGCGGGTAGTACGTGTCCACCACCCCCAGGATCCGGAAGAGCAGGAACCGCGGGATTGCCGTCACCTGATCGGGCAGCATCATCGTGGCCAGCACGAGCAGGAACAGCGCGTCGCGTCCGCGGAAGCGCAGGCGCGCGAAGGCGAAGCCCGCGAGGGAGCACGTGAAGAGCTGCCCGAGGATGCTCAGGACGGTGATCAACACGGTGTTGACGAGCAGGCGCGGGAAGTCGCCCATCTGCCTCAACGCCGCCGCGTAGTTCTCGAACTGGGCGTCGCTCGCGAGGTCCGTGACCGATCCGCCGAGCCCCTTGCCCTCCGGGTGCAGCGACACCGACACCATGAACAGCAGGGGCACGGCGAAGACCAACCCCGTCACGACCATCAGCACCCGGTGCCAGCCTCGCGCTCCCATCACCGGTTCCTCGCCGCGTAGTGGACCCAGTGCCGCGACGTGCGCAGCAGGACGAGACAGAGCACGCTCAGGATCGCGAACAGCACCCAGGCGATGGCCGACGCGTACCCCATGTCGAGGTGGCGGAAGCCGCTCTCGTACAGGTACAGCACGAGGAAGCGCGACGCGTCGCCGGGCCCGCCTTCGGTCATGACGTAGGGCTGGGCGAAGAGCTGGAAGGCGGTGATCGATCCCGTGATCAGGTTGAAGAGCACCACGGGGGTCAGGGCGGGGAAGGTCACGTGCAGGAACCGCCGCCACCGCCCCGCGCCGTCGACGCGCGCGGCCTCCTCGAGCGTGGGATCCACCGCCTTCAGCGCGGCGAGGAAGACGAGCATCTGGGCGCCGATGCTCCAGGTGCTCATCAGCACGAACGCGGGGATCACCAGGGTCGGGCTCCGCAGCCAGGGCGGCCCCTCGATTCCGATCCCCTCGAGCACCCGGTTCAGCATCCCGCGATCGGAGTCGAGGATGAACCGCCACACCGCGGCGATGATCACCGGGGAGATGATCGCGGGCAGGTAGCAGGCGGTGCGGATCGTGCTCGCCGCCGTCGACTCGTGCCGCAGGAGCATCGCGAGCCCCAGGGCCACGCACAGGCCGATGGGCACGGAGAGGACCGCGTACACGGTCGTGGCGAACAGCGACGTGTGGAACGTGGAATCGGTCCCCAGCCGCGCGTAGTTCTCGACCCCGACCCACCGCATGTCGCTCAGATCCCGCAGCGGCGACCACTCGCACAGCGACATGATCAGGGACACGACCGCCGGTCCGATCAGGAAGAGCAGGAATCCCGTCGCCCACAGGGTGATCATCCCGTAACCGTGACGCTCCTCCCTCTGCAGCAGCGGCCGCGGCTCGCGACCGCGGCGCAGGAGGAACGTGCCGGCCAGGGTCAGGAAGGAGACGGTCAGAGCGAGCTCCATCACTCCGCGGGGCAGCACGGGCTTCGACCGTCGCTCGCGCTCGCGGGCGAGATAGGCGTCGGTCTTGGCCGCCATGCTCGCGCACGCGGCGTCGACGTCGTAGTCGTCGACGAGGAGGATCCCCTCCATCTCCGACTGGCAGAGCGACTGGATCTTGCGCCAGTTCGCCAGCGGGGGCATGAACCGCGCGTGGGCCATGACGTCGAGGAAGACGTGCTCGCTGTCCGGAGGAACGTCGGGCTTCAGGAAGTCCTCGGACCGCGCCGCGGAGATCATCCCCGGGACCCCGTTTCCGATCGCGGCCATCGTGCGCTGGTAGCGCTCCCCGGCCATGATCCGGATGAACTCGTAGCCGAGCTGCGGCTCGCGCGAGGTACGGGGGACGACGTAGATCGTCATCGCCACCGCCGTCGCCGGCTCCCGGCCGCGCGGCAGCGGCATCACGTCCCAGCGGAACTCGTCGATGTGCTTGAACCGGAAGGTCTCCCAGTACCCCACGGGTCCGTAGAAGGCCGCCCGCCCGGCCTGGAAGAGCCCCTGGGAGAGCTGGTTCGCGAAGCTCGCGTCGAACGACGCGACCTCCTCCTCGTGCAGGAGGTCGCGCAGGAATCGCATCGCCTCGACGAACTCGGGCTCGTTCATCCGCGAGCGCTGCCCGGCCTCGTCGAGCAGATCGCCCCCGTTCTGCCACACCCACGGCACGACCGCCTGTAGCCACTGGGTGAGCGAGATTCCGTACTGATCCGTCCTCCCGTCCCAGTCCAGATCGACGGTGGTCCGCCGCGCGAGCTCCAGGAACTCGTCCCAGGTCCAGTCCGGAGACGGCGCCGGGATCCCCATCCCCTCGAGGATGTCCCGGTTGTAGTACATGACGTAGGGCGTGAACGTCGACGCGAGCCCGTACAGGTGCCCGTCGTCGTCGCGGATCGCATCGAGCACCACCGGGAAGTACTCGTCCGGATTCCACGTCGGGTCCGCGTCGAAGTACGGCTGCAGATCGATCAGCGCGTCCTCGGTGATGAACGCGGCGAGCTCGGTGATGTCGATGCGCATCACGTCGATCTGGAGATCGCCCGCGAGCATGAACCGCGTCTTGTCCTGCCCGCCGGCCGCTCCGCCGATGGTGAGCAGCTTGACCTCGACCTCGGGGTGCTCGGCCTCGAACTCCTCGGCGAGCACCTCGAGCACCGGCCAGGACTCCATGTGCATGTCCTCGGCCATCACGACGAGATCGCGCCGCTGGGCGCCGAGGCTCGTCGTCGAGGCGAGCAGCGCCGCGAGCACCGCGCCCCCGCGCGTCCACCGGCGTCCCCGGCTCGCTGCCCCCTTCGAGCGCGGCGAATCCGACTTAACCGTGGCAGGTGCCCTTTCGCCCGATAGCCTTTGCATCCCGTGGAGATCGTAGCGCGAAACTCCTCCGATGTACCGACCCTCTCCGCCCCCGCGGACGATCGGCGTTTCGTCGAGGTGGTGGGGGAGCGAATCGCCTTGCTCGGCCTCGAGTCGGGCGTCTTCGAGTGCTGGATGTGGCCGCTCGAGGTCTGCCACGACTTCCACTGGACCCTGCACCGGCCGGGCGGCGCCGGGCCCCTCGCGCGCGACGAGCTGGAGCGCCGGGTCGAGGTCACCCCGGGCGGGCTCGCCTTCGAGGAGCGGGCCGAGGGGATCGCGCTGCGCACCGAGCTCTTCGCCAGCCGCGAGCGGCGCGCGATCGTCCTCACCTTCCTCCTCCGCGCCGAGGAGTCCCTTGGGCTCGAGATCTCCTTCTCCGGCGACTTCCGACCGATGTGGCCCGCGGGGCTGGGCGGTCAGATCGGAGCGCGCGACCCCGAGACGGGCGCCTTCCTCCTGACCGAGGAGCTGGGCCGTTTCGCGACCCTGATCGGGGGACCGACGGCTCGTCTCGCCGCGGGCGGCGGCGACCACGCCCTGCCCACCGATCCGATCCACCAGTGGATGCCGCTCGATCCGAGCGGAGAGCCCGCGGTCTTCGTGATCGCGGGGGCCGAGCTCGACCCCGGGCCCCTCTCCCCGGAGGCCCGGCTCGGGCTCGCCCAGTCCGCCACCGGATTTGCCCGCGCCGAGAAGGTGGTCGGGGCCGCGCGCGAGCTGTGGCGCGAGCTGTCCCGCGATCACGAGAAGGAGCGGGCCGGGGTCGAGGCCCACTGGAATCGTCATCTCGCGAGGACCGCGAGCTTCTCCTGCTCCGACCCGACGCACGACGACGCGTTCCTCTGGTCGAAGATCGCCATCGAGCGGGCGTGGGTTTCCGTGGACGGCATCGGGCGGGGACTGGTCGCGGGGCTCGCGCCCAGCGGGGGGAGCACCCGGCCCGGTTACGCGTGGTTCTTCGACGGCGACGCGATGATCGCGGCGCGAGCGATGTCCCTGTACGGCGACTTCGAGGGGGTGCGCGAGATCCTGCGCTTCGCCGCGTCGCACCAGCGCGAGGACGGCAAGCTCATGCACGAGCTCACGCTCTCCGCGAACCTCTGCAGCTGGCTCGAGGACTACCCCTACGCCTACTACAAGGGGATCAACGCCGCGGACTTCGTCATCAGCGTCGAGCGGTACGTGCGCGCCTCGGGCGACCTCGAGCTCGCGCGCGACCTGTGGGACACGATCGCGGGCGCCGTTCGCTGGTGCGAGGGCTGTACCGACGAGACCGGCTGCATGACCATCCGCAAGGCGGGCATCGCGGCGGTGGAGGCCGGTCCGCTCTCCGATCGGCTCGAGGACGAGGTCTTCCTGCAGGGCGCATGGATGGGAGCCCTGCGTGGCGCGGCCTGGATCGCCGAGAAGCTCGATCTCCCCGAGCACGCGGCTCACGCCCGGGACCTCCTCGCGCGTGCGGAGCGCGTCTTCGAGGGCTTCTGGTCGCCGACGCGTGGCGGCTACGGCTTCGCGCACCTGGAGGGGGGCGTCCTGTTCGATGACGGCAACGCCTACCTGGGCTTTCCCCTCTCGCTCGGCTTCGGCGAGCCCGAGCGCGCTTTCGCGTCGGCCATCCTCCTCAACGATCCCGTCCTGACCACGGACTGGGGCACCCGGATGTTCGCCGAGGATTCCGAGACCTACGATCCGGAGCACTACAACACCGGGGCGGTGTTTCCCTTCCTGACGGGCTACGTCGCGACCGCGCTGTTCCGGCACGCCCTCGCTCCCGCCGCGCACCAGGTGCTCGGCTCCCAGGTCTCGCTCTTCGGCTTCGGCGGGCTGGGTTTCGTCGAGGAGCACCTCGTGGGCGATCGCGCCGAGATCCCCGCGCGCGGTGTTCCTCACCAGATCTTCTCCTCCTACGTGATTCCCGAGGTGACGATGCTCGGCGTCCTGGGCCTCGAGCTCGACGCGACCGTGCCGCGGCTCGACCTTCGTCCTTCGCTTCCGCCGCACTGGGATCGGGCCGCTCTCGAGGGGATCGTGGTGGGGAAGACGGCTCTGGACCTGCACCTGCGTCGCGACCACGGCAGCGGCGGTTCGTCATGGCGCGTCGAGGTCGAGCGGATCTCCGGGCCGGCGATCCGGGTGGGGATCGCCCCGCTCCTGCCGCCTCTGTCGCGCGTCCGCTCCGCCTCCCTCTCCGGAGAGCCCGTGCGCGTGACGCGAACCGTCCTTCCGAGCGGCATGGTCGAGGTCCGCCTCGAGGATCGCGAGCTGACCGAAGGAATGGCCCTGGCGCTCGAAGTCGTCGAGGGCCCGGACATTGCTCTCCCCGCGACCCTGCCTCCCTGCGGCGAGCCCGGCCGCGAGCCCCGCCTCGTGGAGATCGCCGCCACCGACGACGAGGTCCTCTGGCGCATCGCCGGTCGCCAGGGCACGACCCGCTCGATCCCCTTCCATCACGACGAAGAGGTCGAGGTCTCGGGCGCGGAGGTCGACGAGCTGGGCAACCTGAACGTGACCTTCCCCCCGAGCGAGTCCGACGCCTTCACGCTCACCGAGATCCGCGTGCGCGCGCAGAAGGCCGTTCCCCCGCCCGACTGACCTGCCAACCTCGGCGGTCTTTCCGGCCTTCAGTGGTTCCCGCGTGGATCCGCGCGTTCTCCGATCAAGGGGATCTGATCGGCGGGGATCCGGGCCTCGATCCGCAGGTCGGTGAAGTCGACCTCGAGGCCTTCGTTGGGCTCGAGGGTCCAGATCTTGGCGCCGACGATCATGTCGTCGGCCGAGGCGTCCTCGTCGGTGCCGAGCAGGATCCATTCGTCCGCGTCCGCGTCGCGGTGCCACGTCGTGAGCCGGGCGCCGCGGCGCCGCAGGCGGAACGAGCCGCGGGGGGACGAGACGGGGCGACGCTCGGATTCCACGCCGCAGGCGACGCCGAGGAGCTCGTGGCGATCGGACGCGGGGGCAGTCGTCATGCGCTGGGCGTAGTGACGTGAGGTCGAGGGCTCGTTCTGGACGAACAGCGCGAAGCACGCGCAACCGGGGCCGGGCTGCCAGCGGCGAATCTCGTAGTCGATCGAGAGCTCGAAGTCGTCACGCAATGCGGTGGGGACGTAGAAGCCCGAGGAGGTGAGCTTGCCGTCCTCCGGCGCGAAGGTGATCCGCACGCCGCGCTCGATCGAGCCGATCGTCGTGTCGGCGGTGGACGGGTAGCGATAGCGGGCGAGACCGCGCTCGCGCAGGAGGGGCTCCTCCGTGGGGAACGGGTAGGCCAACCCGCCGCTCAGCCAGGAGTTGTACTCGACGAGCAGGGTGCGGATGCGGCCGATCGCGACGTCGAAGGCGCGCGGGATCCGCTCGGGATCGTCGGTGGGGAAGGGCACGGTCGGGAAGATTCGCTCGCCGGCCCGCACCCCGAGCTTCTCCAGCTCGAGCCGGAAGTGGTGCAGCATCTCCTCGGGAGTCGCGTTCTCCTGCCCCGCGAAGCGGATGCGCATGAGGGTCGGCGGGCCGAGCAGCTCGGCCTGGACGTTCTCCCGCGCGCAGGCTTCCGCGATCCGCTCGCGCACCGCCTCGCCGACGGCGGCGAGCCGCTCGTGCACGGGATGCGAGCGCAGGACGTCCAGGGTGGCGGCGGCGAGGCCCAGGGCGAGGGGAGCGGCCTCCGCGGCGGGCGGGGGCGTGATCCAGGGCTCATTCGAGATCACTGCGCCGAAGGGAAGACCACACGCCAAGCTCTCGCCGACCCAGAGGACGTTTGGACTCGCGTCTGCGATCACCGGGGAGATCCCGCGGGCCAATCGACCGGCGGTCAGGATCTCGTCCGCGAGGACGAGCGCGCCACGCGCACGAGCAGCGCGGGCGGTCTCGGCGATCTCCGACGGATCGAGGCGGGCGGACACCACTGCGGCCTCGCGGTTGGTCCTCGCGCGGGCTTCCTCGACCGCCCACGCGGCGGCCGCCGACCCGCTCGAGCACACGACGACGTCGCTCGCCGGCCCGAAGAGCTCCGTGAGCCCCGCACGCACTTCGGACGCCCAGCGCTCCCGCAGGTCGATGTCATCGTCGGCGAGGTAGCCGCGCAGCCGCTCCACGATCCACGGATGGTCCGCGGGCAGCAAGCAATGCTCGTCGGTCAGGTCGTGTACGGCCTCGGTATCGCCCGGCTCGACCACGTACGAATCGTCCACCGTGCCGAGCCGCTCGTTCAGCTCGGACAGGATCGTGGATGCTGCTTTCCCGATAGTGCGGGCCATTTGCTCGCGGCGAGGTCCGAGCCGACCGCCGTCCGAAGAATACCGGTTCCCCGAGGCACCGGGCAATGGAAGTGCAAAGATCCCCGACCGGAACGAGCGGAGGTTGCGCGGGGCGAGGCGCATACGGTCTCATGTCGGTCCGCTCTTCCCCCTGCGTGGCATTCCCGGAGTCTCCCATGACGATCGCTCCGATTCTCCTTGCGCTCTCCCTCTCGGTCGGTCCCGTGGCCCAAGGGGATGCGGCGACCTTCGCGCTCCTGTCTCACGAGGAGCTGACGAGCGAGATGCACGCGCTCGGACAGGCCCACCCGGATCTCGTCTCCATCCTCGCCGTGGGGACCTCGCGGGAGGAGCGCGCGATCGAGGCCCTGCGCCTCACGAGCGGCGAGCCCGACCACGCGCGTCCCGCGATCCTCCTCGTCGCGAACCTCGAGGGGCCGCGGCCGTTCTCGAGCAGCGTCGCCCTGCGCGTCGCGCAGAGGCTCGCCGCGGGCTACCCGTCGGATCCCGCGGTGAAGGCCCTCCTCGACACGACCACCGTCTACGTCGTGCCGCGCGCGAATCCGGACGCCGCCGAGGCCTTCTTCCGGATCCCGCGCGTCGAGCGCGCGGCCGGGGGACGCGGGGTCGACCGGGACCGCGACGGACGGATCGGAGAGGACCCGCCCTCCGACCTGAACGGAGACGGGATGATCACCTGGATCCGCGTGCGCGATCCCGAGGGCGAGTGGACCCTCGATCCCGCCGATCCGCGCGTGATGATCGAGCCCGATCCCGAAGAGGGGCGGCGCGGCGAGTGGAAGGTGTTCCCCGAGGGGCTCGATCACGACGGCGACGGCGAGGTCGCGGAGGACGCGCCCCACGACACCGTGCTGAACCGAAGCTTTCCCGCGGGGTGGGAGCAGCACGCGCCCGACGCGGGGCTCTTCCCCGGAGACGAGCCGGAGGCGCGGGCGCTGATGGACTTCGTCATCGCTCACCGGGATCTCGCGATGGTCGTCACCTACGACGGCCTCGACAACCTCGTGGAGGCCCCGACGAGCGTGGACGACGACGCCCGGGCCACCATGAGGATTCCCGCGCCCGGCGTACTCGCGTCCGACGCGAAGCTCCTCGAGCGAATCGGCGAGACGTACCGCGACTCGACGGAGAGCACGGCGACCGGCGCGGGCGACGACGCGGGCAGCTTTCAGCGCTGGTGCTACGACCACCGCGGGCTCCTCACCCTGAACGTCGTGCCGTGGCGGATACCGGACGAAGTGGAGACCGACGACGAGGCCGACGACGAGGCCGAAGCGGTCGTGGAAGACGAGGTGGAGCCCTCCGCGGACGCGAAGCGCCTCGCCTGGATCGATGCGGCCGGCGAGTCCTGGCGGTTCGTGCCGTGGACTTCCTTCGATCACCCCACCCTCGGGGCCGTGGAGATCGGCGGCTTCGCCCCGCACGCGCGGACGGTGCCGCCGCTGGCCGAGCGCGTCGCCCTCGCGGACGCGCAGTACGCCTTCTTCCTCGGGCTGGGCGAGCTGCTGCCGCGTCCGCGGATCGCGAGCTTCACGAGGGAGGACCTCGGCGCCGGGGTGTGGAAGGTCGAGGCGGTGATCGAGAACCCGGCGCTGCTGCCCCTGCAGACGCGCGCCGCCCTCCGCGCCCGGACGATTCGACCCGCACGCCTCCGGCTCGAGCTTCCCTCGTCGGAGATGCTGCTGTCCGGATCGATCCAGGAGCTCCTGAGACAGCTTCCCGGTACGGGAGGTCGACGAACCTACACATGGCTGGTGCGAGCACCCGGTGACACGCCGATCGTCCTGAGCCTCGACACCGACAACGCGGGCGTCGCCCGCCGGACCGCGGAGGTGGCGCAGTGATCGTCACGAGCCTGCTTCTCTCCCTCGCCGCCTTCCCTGCGCCGCAGGACACGGAGGGCTTCGCCGGTCATCCCCAGGCGGGCGCGCCTCGAGTGGAGATCGCGTGGAACCGGCTGTACGACTACGACGAGATCCTCGCCCTGCTCGACCGACTCGAGGCGACGTGGCCCGAGCTCGTCTCCCACGAGGTCGTCGGCCGCTCCGTAGAGGATCGCGAGCTTCGCGTCTACACGGTCACGAATCGCGCAACCGGCCCCGCGAGCCAGAAGCCGGCGATGTGGGTGGACGGCAACATCCACGGCAACGAGATCCAGGGCTCCGAGGTCGTGGTCTACCTCGCCTGGTACCTGCTGGAGAACTTCGGCACCAACGAGCGAATCACGCGCTTGCTCGACGACAGCGCCTTCTACCTGCTGCCGTCGGTGAACCCCGACGCCCGGAGCCTGTGGTTCCGCCGCGGTGGCCCGACGCGCTCGGGAGTGTTCCCCGTGGACCGTGACCGCGACGGTCTGTTCGACGAGGACCCGCCGAACGACCTTGACGGGGATGGGCAGATCCTGCAGATGCGCAAGCACGTTCCGGGCGAGGGGGCGTACCGGCTCGATCCGGACGATCCCCGGATCATGGTCCGCGTGGCGGGCGACGGCTCGGAGCCTCCCGGCGACTGGGACCTGTTCTGGTCGGAGGGCATCGACGACGACGGCGACGGGCGCCTGAACGAGGACGGCATCGGGGGCTACGACATGAATCGCTCGTGGCCCTCGATCTGGCAGCCCGAGCACGTGCAGTACGGCGCGGGCCCCTATCCCCTCTACTGGCCCGAGACGAGGAGCGTGGCGCGCTTCCTCTACGAGCACTCGAACGTCGCCGGGGTCCAGTCGTTCCACCACACGGGCGGAATGATCCTGCGCGGCCCGTGCGGCGAGATCATCGGCGAGTACCCGGCCGGCGACGTGCGGGTCTTCGACGAGCTCGGGCAGGACGGGGAGAAGATGCTGCCCTTCTACCGCTACATGGTGCTCTGGAAGGACCTCTACACGGCATTTGGAGGCTTCGCCACGTGGGCCTACGAGGACCTCGGCATCATCAGCTTCACGAACGAGCTGTTCACCACGAAGCGAAACAGCCCCGACGAGCGCCTCGACCGCTCGAGGGCGGATCGTCACTGGTTCGACGACCACCTGCTGATGGGCGACGGCTTCGTGGATTGGCACGCCGTCGAGCATCCCTTCTACGGCGAGGTCGAGATCGGCGGCTTCAAGAAGGGCACCGGCAGCCTCGCACCGAGCTTCCTGATGGAGGAGATGCTGCATCGCAACGCGCTGTTCTGCATCCTCCACGCCGAGGCCATGCCCCGGGTGGTCATCGGCGAGCCCGCAGTGGTCGACCTCGGGGGAGACGTCTTCGCCATCTATGTGGTGTTCGAGAACGAGAACGTCATCCCCACCCGCACCGCACGGGCCGCGATGCAGGAAATCGGCGCGCCGGACCTCCTCCGCCTGGAGGGCGACGCCGTCGAGGTGCTCGCCGGCGGGATCCGCCACGATCGCTACCGCCCCGCGGACATCGAACTGCAGGAGCACGATCCCGCCCGCCTCGTTCGCGACGCCGGGCTCGGCAGTCGCGAGAAGCTGCGTGTCCGCTGGATCGTCCGCGGCCGCGGGAGCGCCCTGATCGTGTACGAGGGCGAGAAGGCCATGGATGCGGAACGCATCGTGGTCATCGAGTGAATCATGGAGGTCGTGACGTGAGAGTCGCGCTGACGGGAGGAACGGGGCTGCTCGGGAGGCACTTGCTCCCCGCGCTCCGACGCCGCGGCCATGCCGTGCAGGTCCTCGTCCGGCCGCGGCCCGACCGCGCGCTCCGGGACGAGGAGGGCCTTCGCTGGATCGAGGGGGGGCTCGACGAGATCGAGTCCCTCGACGCGCTCGTGGAAGGCTCCGACGTCATCCTGCACTCCGCATTCTGTCGCCCCGAGGAGCCGCCCCCGGAGGGGCGCAGCTCCGCCGAGCACTACGGGCTGACGAACAACATGGGCACGATGCGGCTGCTCGAGCGGACGGCGTCGGTCGCGGAGAAGCAGCTGATCTACGTCTCGAGCCTGGCCGTCTACGGCGCGGACGCGGATCTGGATCCGCGCGCGGAGAGGTTCACGCTCGACGAGGACTTCCCCCTGTGGCCGCGCGAATCCTACGGAGCCCTTCGCGCCGCGGTCGAAAAGATGGTCGTGGCCGCCGCGCACGCCTACGGCTTCAACACGTCGGTGTTCCGTCTCGGCCACGTGCTGGGCGCGCGCGAGGACCGGACGCGGACCGCCCTGTCCGCCACGGTGGACGAGGCGATCGATCACGGCGAGCTGCGCACCCGCACCGGCTCCTACGTGATCACCGTCGAGGACTGCGCAGAGATCCTGGCGGACGCGGTGGGGGATCCCCGTCTGCGCGGCGAGGTGTACAACACGTTCGACCGCTGGCTCGACCGCGCCTCGCTGGCCCCGATCCTCTCCGACCTCCTCGATCGCCCGGTGTCGGTCCGCTGCGATCCGGCGCCCGAGCCGCGCCACCCGATCCGCGGCGATCGCATCCGCGTTCGCTACGACCGCTTCCGGACGGACGAGGGGATTCGCGCGCTGCTGGAGAGCCTGATCGCGTCCCGATGATCCCGGTCATTGTCCCAGGAACAGGTCCTGGGCATTCGAGAGCGCGAACGGCTGCATTCCCCCCAGGTGCAGGGCCTGGGTGGCCAGGGTGAAGCCGAGGAGCCCGAGGTCGCCGGGCACTGACAAGTCGTAGGTGGCGAGGGGACCGGGCTTCGTCGGCTGCATGAGCAGCTCGCCGTTGGGATCGCTCACGTTGACGAGCAGGGTCTGGCCTCCGCCCAGGGGCTGGGTGAGGGGCGTCGTGTACCCCACGAGCCAGGCGAGGTTGTGGCCGGTCGTTCCCCCGAGATCCACGGTGCCCGTGTAGGTGGCGCCGAGGACCGGCAGGGTAACGGCATCGTAGCTCGCGGGATTGGTGCCCGCGTTGCGCGCCGTCGCCGAGGCCACCGCCGTCCGGACGAAGGAGTAGGCCGAGCCGGCGGAGGACGCAGTGCCGTCCTGGTTGCACGCTCCCACGAGGACCGTGCCGCCCGACAGCGAGATCGCTCCCCCGAAGCGATCCCAGTGGAAGGAGTCTCCCGGGCGGAACCAATCCTCCTCGGACCAGGTCGAGCCCGTGCGCTGGTACACGTAGGCGCGTCCCGGGCCGCTGGGATTGAATCCATCCGCGCCCACGGCGGCCGTGTCGCCCTCGACGTCCACCGCGTAGCCGAAGCAGCCGGTGGAGACGGAGGGAGCGAGCTCGGCCTGATAGCTCCACGTCGTGCCCGTGCGCTGGTACACGAAGGCGCGGCTCTTGCCCACGGCGCCGACGACGAGCGTGTCTCCCTCGATGGCCACGGAATGCCCGAACTTGTCGTCCTCGTTCACGCTGGGCGCGATGAGCTTGGCTTGGCTTGTCCAGACCGTTCCCTGTCGGACGAACACGTAGACCGATCCGGACTCGTCCCCCTGGTCGTCGTCTCCCCACGCGCTGATCACGCCCGTGTCTCCCGACAGGGCGACGGCGCGGCCGAAGTAGTCGCTCGCCTCACCATCTCCCGCGGTCAGCTTGGCCGTCTGGGTCCACGACGATCCCGAGCGCTCGAAGACGTATGCCGCGCCCGCGTGCGAGGCGACATCGCCGTCGCTGCCGGCGCCGACCAGCGCCGTGTCCCCGTCGATGGCCACGTCGCCGCCGAACCCGTGGTAGGCCATGGGATCGCCGGCGGTGAGCTTGGCCTGCTCGGTCCAGGAGGATCCCGACCCGACGAAGACGTACACCGCTCCGGTGCTGTAGTACGCCCCGTCGGCGTAGATGGCGGTCATCAGGGCCGTGTCTCCATCCAGTCGGATCCTCCCTCCGAACCTGTCGCCAATCGCGCCGTCGCTGGCCAGGAGCTTGACCAGCTGCGTCCAGGTGGTGCCGGAGCGGGCGAACACGTAGACAGATCCCGAGCCCGAGCCCAGGTCGTCGTCGGTGCACGCGCCGATCAGGGCCGTATCGCCCTCGAGGGCGAGGCCGACGCCGAACAGGTCGTCGGGGGCCCCGTCGGCGGATGTGATCTTCGCCTCCTCCAGCCAGCTCCATCCGCGCTGCGCGTGGACCGGGGCTGTCCCGGCGAGACCGACGGCCGCCAGGACGAGGGCGATGAGGGCGAGACGGGTGGGGATCGCACTCCGTATGCTCGGTGTTACCTTCATGTCCGTCCGAATGCGAACGGGCGGCGAAGGGGACAGACATTCCGGGATCTTCTCGCGGCCTCCCCCCGCCCGTCGTGGATTCCCAGGATCCCGCGGATCGGGTACAACCCGGATCATGGTCGCGTCACGAACCACGTCCGCGGCGAGCCCGGTCCGGATCGCCGGCGCCCTCCTCGTCCTCCTGGCCGTCGCCCGCCCCGGGGAGACGGTTTCCCAGGGGGTGGGCTCTCCCGATCCCACGGGGGCGCCGATCGAGGCGGGGAAGAACGCGCTGGATCGCGGAGACCGCGCGACCGCGTGCGAGCACTTCCTGAACGCGCTGCCCTACGCTCCGCACTCCACCGAGATCCTCGAGCTGCTGCTGGAGACGGCGGCGGGGGACCCGGACGCGCGGACGCTCTGGACCCACGAGTGGTACGCGGCGGCGGGGGATGCGCAAGGCAAGGCGAAGCCGGCGGGGGATGCGCGGCGGCGGATGGCGCCCGACGATGCGTACCCCGCGAAGCTCGCCGCGGCGCGGGCGCAGGCGGTGGGGGAGCTGATCGGGTTCGCGAAGAAGCGCGACAAGAAGGGCGGGCGGTCGCCCGAGGAGCTGCTCGTCGGGAACTGGGCACGGCGGGCGGCGTTCGAGCTCGCGCGAAGGTCGCCGGCGCTGAGGCGGGCGCACGCGAGAGACCTCGAGCCCGCGCTCCAGGTGCCGGGAGGTTTCGACGGGCCGACGCTGAAGGCCGTGCAGCGGGCGATGACCAACGCCTTGAACAACCGGCGCACGGGGGAGGCGATGCGGCTCGCGCGGTGCTTGCACGGCTTCACGACGCAGGCCGCGTTCAAGGACCTGAAGGGGCCGCGGCCGACGGGGATGGACAAGTACCGCGAGGCGGCGGGAGCCGGCCTGGCCCGGGCTCGCGAGCAGCTCTGGGAAACGGTGGGCGAGCCGTGGACCGTGGAGCAGCTCGAGTGGCTCACCGAGGAGGAGGGCGAGGCCTTCACGCGCGCGCACGACAGCTTCGCGTTTCCCGGCGTGGCCGTCTCGCCGCGCGACTGGTACCGCATCGAGACCGACTGCGGCTACGAGACCCTGCTCGGCGTGGCGCGCACCATCGAGCTGCACCACCAGCGCCTCGTGAACTGGTTCGGACAGGATCCCTTCGTCGGCCGGCCGGGGATCGCGCGCATCGTGCCGGAGGCGTACGGCCTGGAGTCCGAGGGCGCGCCCTTCTGGTGGGCGGGCGGCTTCCAGGGCGGGGACGTGACGACGATGCGCTTCTCGTGCGGCACGATCGAGGGGCTCGGGCACGGGATCACCCACGAGCTGACGCACCGCTTCGACGGCGCGATCTACCCCGGCATTCCCGCGTGGCTCGCGGAGGGCAAGGCGGTCTGGACGGGCGGGGCCTACGGGCACTCGAGCGACGAGGGCTTCGTGGAGATGCACGCGAGCTTCGGCACGATCGAGCACACGTTCATCGAGGGCTACGGCGGCCTGCAGAAGCTCACCGACCTCATCGACGGCACGATCGAGGACTACCGGGACAACTACTTCGCGGGGTACGCGCTCTACGTCTATCTGAACACCTGGGAGGAGGGCGGTCGCCGCCTCTTCCACGATCGGCTGCAGGCGTTCATGAAGGCCGCCGCCCGGGGCTCGCGCAATCCCCGGAAGCACTTCACGGATCACTTCTGCGACGGCGAGGCCGGACGTCCCGAGGACCTCGAGGCGTTCGCCGAGGCGTTCGGGACGTACATCAGCGGCTTCTACTGGAAGAACCGCCAGCCCTGGACGGGGATCTACACCACGGAGGTGCCGTCGCAGCCCGGGGACGGCTGGGTGTACGACGAGCCGACCTGGACCTGGTCGCGGTCCCGCGCGGAGCCCTACTTCGGTCAGGACCAGGCGCGCGAGGCGGGGCTGCTCCTGCTTGAGCTCGGAAGGAAGGAGGAGGCGGTGCACGCCCTCGTCTGGGGGCTCGCCAAGGACGGGCGCACCCCCGAGGTCGAGCGAATGCTGGCGGAGGTGCTGCGCGGTATGAAGCGGAAGGACGCCGCGTGGGTCCTCGACCACGGCAACGCGTTCCCCGACGTCTGGCCCGCGACTCCCGCGCCCTTCCTCAAGGCGCTCCCGCGGACGAGGGAGTACCTCGGTCTGCTCGCGGAGGCGGTCGGCGACGCCCGCGAACGAAAGCTCGTCTTCGCCGCGGGCTCCCTCACCGGCGAGCACGATCGCCTCGCGATGCGCCTCGGCGTGGAGCCGGTCGGCGACGGCGCGGCGGCGACCGTGGAGGCGCTCCATCCCTTCCACGACGTCGAGCGCATGATCGGGCTCGTCGGCTGGACCGAGACGGGCCTGACCGGGTACGAGGAGCGCCGCGTGCCCGGCCTGTGGTACGAGGACGAGAAACGGGACCTGCACGTCGGCCGCAAGCGGCCGCGCTCGGGGACGGGCAAGCTGGACCGGGCCGCGCACCAGCGGCACGCTTTCGTGCGCACGGAGGACTGGCTCCTGCCCGGCGTCTACCGCATCCGGACCCGGATCCAGTTCACGACGTCCTTCGTCTCGGGAGCGGTGATCCTCGGCTACACGCGTCGTGACCGGAACATCCGCTTGCACTTCAACGCCGGCGACTTCATGTACGCGATCGGCGAGAGCGAGGACGAGCCGGAGTTCGAGAACATGGGCTGGAGCATCGCCGGCCTTCGCGATCGCGACGGCCCGCTGTCCGGATCCAATCGCGGGGGCCGATTCGAGTTCGGGCGGATGGTGCCCGCCTTCGATCTCGAGATCCTCGTGGACGGTCCGACCCTCGTCGCGTTCATCAACGGCGAGCGGGTCGGGATCTACCACACGGTCGACGGCGCGCCGATCGAGGGCTACCTGGGCTTCGCGACGGGCATGGGCGCGATTCGCGTGCAGAAGCCAACCGTGGAGCGCCTCGATGGCTCGCGTCTCGCGCGGCGGGTGGAGGCAGCCCCCACGAGCCTCAACCTCGCCTCGCCCGTCTCGCCCGACTTCGGGGACCTGGAGAACCGGTCCCTGTTCGGAATGCCTCCCTCGCCGAACGGCCGGCTGGTCTTCTGGGTGCCGATCCCGTGGCTCGAGGAGGACGAGACCCTCGACACCGACAGCGTCGTGCGTCGCGCGCGGATGGGGGCGGAGACCCTGAGCGAGCAGCTCTACCGCGAGGGAGCTCCCCAGCCCTTCGCGGTCGCCGTGCCCCGCGCGATCGGGGAGGAGGCGGTGGCCGAGATCAAGCGGGACTTCGCGGAGAAGTACGAGGAGCCGCACGTGCTCCTCCTGCACGAGCACACCGGGGAGATCCCCCCCGGGATGGACGACGCGCCGGATCGCTACAAGCGCTGGCTGCTCTTCGTCGACTCGAGCAACGTCATCCGCGTCGCGGTGCCCTTCCTCATGCAGCACTCCGGCTTCGACGATCGCCTGACCCACTGGCTGACCGTCTTCCGGGACCACGGGCGGCCCGAACGGCTGCTGCCCGAGGTGCCGCGGCTGGAGGAGGAGGAAGAGGAAGAAGAGGGGGAGGAAGGGGAGGGATAGCTCTCGCAAAGGCGCAAAGACGCAAAGAGGAAGAGACAGGAAAGGCCCATCTGGCTCTTCTTTGCGCCTTGGCGAGGGCCTTTTTCTTCAGTTCGGGGCTTGCGCGGTCGACTGTACTGGTGTATATGGATACATATACAGTAAGGCACCTGACCATGCTCCTCGTCCTCGATCGCCACTCCGGCCTGCCCGTCTACCGCCAGATCATGGACCAGATCCGCTTCGCGGTGGCGAGCGGGGTGCTGGCGGCGGGGGACGAGCTGCCCTCGACCCGGGTCCTCTCCGCGGAGCACGGGTTGAACCCTATGACCGTCAGCAAGGCCTACGGGCTGCTCGAGCGGGAAGGGGTGGTCGAGCGGCGGCCGGGGCGCTCGCTCGTGGTTCCCCCGCGGCCTGCGCAGGACGCGGAGGCGGAGCGGACCGAGCAGCTCCGGGCGAGCCTGCGGTCGGTGGCGGTGATCGCTCGCCAGCTCGGCATCGATCGGGTGCGGGCGCTGGAGATCTTCGGATCGCTCCTCGACGAACAGGAAGAGAACGATGGATGACGCCTTCCAGGCCAGCCACTTGACGAAGCGCTTCCGCGAGGTCGATGCCTTGCGGGAGGTGACCCTGTCGATTCCCCCCGGCCAGGTGGTGGGGCTGATCGGGCGCAACGGGAGCGGGAAGACGACGCTCCTGCGCCACGCGGTCGGGCTCCTCCTGCCGACGAGCGGACAGTGCCACACCCTGGGGTGTCCGACCGAGGACCTCGGGCCGGTGGAGCTCGCGCGCATCGGTTTCGTTCCGCAGGAGAACCGCTTCCTGTCGTGGATGACCGTGCGCCAGCATCTCGCTTACGTCGCCTCGTTCTACGACGCCTGGGATCACGCGCGGCAAAAACGGCTCCTGGACGAGCTCGAGCTCGATCCCCGGGCGCGGATCGCCAGGCTGTCGCCGGGCAACGCGCAGAAGCTCGCGGTCCTGCTCGCGATCTGTCACCACCCGGACCTGCTGCTCCTCGACGAGCCCGTGTCCGCCCTCGATCCCATCGCGCGCGAGAGCCTGCTCGCGTACCTGCTCGAGATGGTGGCTCAGGACGAGCTGACGATCGTCGTGTCCTCCCACGTGCTGCGCGACATCGAGCGCGTGGTGAACTGGATCGTGTGCCTCGAGGAGGGGAGTCTCGTCGAGAACGCGTCGCTCGACGACCTCCAGGAGCGGTACGCCGAGTGGAACGTCACGTCGACCAACGGCGGGCTCCCGGCGCGCTTCGAGGAGCAGTGGGTCGTGGCCCACTCCGGCGACGCCCGCGCGGCGCGGCTGTTCGTGCGCGAGGCATCCGGCCGGGTGGAGGCTTTCCAGAAGAAGTACCACGCCGAGGTGAACGAGCGTCGCGTCAACCTGGAGCGCATGTTCCCGCTGCTCGTGGGAGAGAATCCGCGATGAGCGCCGTCCTCGCCTTCTCCCGGCTGCTCTTCCGGCGGCAGGGTCTGCAGAGCCTGCTCTTCGTCATGGCGATGGCGTTGGGAACCCTCGTCTGCGAGCCGATCTTCCTCCGGGGGCTGCCCTGGCGCGCTTCGGAAGCTGTTGGCAACGGCCTGTTCCTGTCCTCCCTCGATGGCCTCGTGGTCTCGGCGCACTCGATGGCTCTGCTGGTCGTCGTCGGGCCCGTGAGCCTCGGAATCCTGTGCGGAGAGGCCGTGGTGCAGGTTCTCGTCTGTCCCTTCTCTTTCCTCCTGCCGGATCTGCGGCGGAGGCTCCGGCTCGCCATCTTCGGGGCGGGGGCTCTCGTGGCGGTGGGAGCGGGAGCGGGCTTCGCCGCCAACGGCGGGCCGCAGCCCGGCCTCCCCATGTCTGCGCTCGCCTTCCTCTGGTTCGCGGTGGGGACGGCGCTCGCCGACGCCGGACCCGGTTGCCGGCTGCGCTGGTACAGCATCCTGCTCTTCTTCGCCGCGCTCGTCGGGGCGGATCCCATGGTGCGCGGGGCGGCCGCCTGGCCCTGGCTCGCGGCGCCGGTCGCCCTCGTCGGGGGCGGCGGATACCTGGTGTGGCTCCTCCACACGACACGAGCCCGGGCGAAGGCGATCGCCACCGACTACGACCTCGGGCCCGAGTACGGCCCGCAGCCCGCGAAGACCTCGTTCTTCGAGCCCCGCCACGAGCGACTGTGGTCCCTGCCGAGGATGGGGACGAGCATCGCGCGGTGGATCCGCGCCGCGGTCTACGAGCCGAGGGGTCGCGGGCTCCCGTTCCGGATCGGCACGATCGTCGTCGTCGTCCTGGGCATCGGGGGCTTCCTCGCCACCATGGGGTACTGGGACGGCCTCGGAGTGGACGGTACGGCGCGGAGCGCGTGGGCATCCGTGCACGGGATGCTCGTTCACCCGCGTTCGGAGATGCTCCCGGGAAGCTCGCCTCCCCACCTCATCATCGCGATCCTCGTCTGGCTCCTCGTGTTCGGGGGGTGGGACGTCTTCGCGCTCCGGCGGGGTACGGTGTATCCCCTCGCTCGCAAGCACCGAGCCCAGATCCTCTTCTGGGGCGGCGCCATCCAGAGCCTGATCATCCTCGTCGCCACGGGCATCGCGTTCGCCCTGGTCGCCGAGGTCGCCCGTCGATACGGCGGGCTCGAGGACCGGGGACCGGGACTGCCGAGGTTCGTGCGCATCCTGATCCTGGCCCTGATCCTCCATCCGGTCGTCGCCGGGTTCCACCTCCGCTTTCTGTCCCAGATCTCGATTCACGAGCAGCCGCTCGTGGGGGCGGGGGTGATCATGCTCGGAGGGTTGGTGGGCGGCTACCTCATCGGAGGCTTCACCGAGGTGTGGTTCGCGCTGGAGTCCGACGTGTCCCCGGTGCTGCTCGCGGCGGGCGCGGTACTCCTCCTCGTGGCGGCCCAGCTCGCCCACCGCGCGTGGCTCGATCGGCACTTCGCGCGCTGCGATCTCGTCTGACTCGCCGCCCGCGAGGGAACGTGCGCTTCGCGTGCGATGCGCGATTCAGCCTTCCGTCAGTCGGAAGCCCAGGTGCTCGAGGATCAGCAGCGCGACGAACGCGTGGCCGGTGAACCAGGGATGCGTGTGGTCGGAATACCACCCCTGCGTCCGGCCGGTTCCGATCAACGGAGCGAGCCGCTGGAAGACGGGAAGAACGGGGTGGTCGAGCTCGTCCCCCAGCTCTCCGACGATCCTCGCGAGGGTCGCGAGGTCCCGGCTGGGCTCCAGGTCCGGCGGGAGATCCAGGCAGGTGGGTTCCAGGAGGACGATCCGGCACCCGAACTCGTCCGTGGTGAGGCGCAGGAGCCGGCGATAAGTCGCCCTATACCGCTCGTCGTCCACCGCCCGCTCCAGATGCTCTTCCTGGTAGCGATTGACAACGTCGTTGACGCCGATCATGACGAACAGACGATCGGGCCGCTCCTCGAGCACGTCCTTGGTCCAGCGTCGCTCGAGGTCCACGATCGTATCCCCCGAGATCCCTCGGTTGATCACCTCGAAGTCGAGCTCGGGGCGGTGCGCGCGCACGAGAGCCGCGACCATCTGCACGTAGCCGAAGCCCAGGGGCCGCGCGCGCTCGAGGCGCTCGCAATCGGTGATGCTGTCACCGATGAAGAGGAGCCTCTCGCCCGGCTGGATGTCGTTCTTGTCCACCATGGGGCCAAGGTGCACCAGGTGCCCGCCTCCGTGAAGCGGGATTCCGCGGAAAACCGCGTCCGGATCAGGGGCTCGCGCCGGCGAGGTGGCGCCTCGCACGCCGGCGCACGAGCTCCCAGGCCGCGTCGCGCCGGGCCAGCGGCAAGCGGTTCGCGTAGTCCACGAACAGCGCGCGCACGTCGCCCCCTCCCGCGCCGCAGTGGTACGCGAGGTCGTACATCACGCGGCTCCAGTGCCCGATCGCGAGCCTACGGGGGAAGAGCGTCCGCAGCGGGTGGCGAATGCCATCGACGTCGATCAGGACCCAGCTCGTCCCGTCCCAGAGCATGTTGTGCAGGTGGAAGTCCCCGTGGTAGACGCGGCGGCGATGCATGGCCGCCACGAATCCGGGGAAGGCCTCGACGGCCGCGGGGTCCTCGTTCCAGAGGTCGGTGAGGTGAGCTCCCTCGACGTACTCGTAGGCCAGCAGGCTCGAGCGGTTCCGGCCCGCGATGGGTCCCTCGAGCGCCAGGACCGGCCGGGGCGTGACCACCGGCTTCAGCCTCTCGTGCAGATCCGCGGCGCGAATCGCCGGCGTCGGCCGCAGCCGATCCCGCAACCGCGTGCCGGGCGCGTAGAACTTCACCATCACCCGTCCGTGGCGGTACAGGCGTCCGGCGCGAACCTCCTCGCCCTCGGGGACCCGCCCCGATTGGATCCAGCTCGGCAGACGCCGCAACAGATCCGCGTCGAGCGCCGCGTAGCGGAAGCCGCGCATCGCTCCGATCGCGAACGGCTCGCGTTCCTGGGTCGCTGGAGTGCCCATCGAGCCTATGCTAGTCTCCCCGGCCTCCAGTTCGATGGGTGATCAGAGCCAGATTGACTTCGCGAGTCGTCATCGCGACGAGTTCCGCGGCCCGATCCTGGAGATCGGCAGCCGCGACTACGGGTCGACTCCGAACCTGCGTCCCCTGTTCCCCGGCGACGACTACGTCGGCGTGGACCTGCAGGCCGGGGCCGGCGTCGATCACGTCGTCGATCTCACCGAGGACTTCGACGCGGTCGACGCCGCGCTCGGAGGCCGGCGCTTCGGCACCGTCTTCTGCCTCAGCGTGCTCGAGCACTGCAAGGATCCCTTCGCGATGTGCCGCAACATCGAGCGGCTGCTCGCGCCCGGGGGGACGGTCTACGTCTCCGTCCCCTTCGCCTGGGAGTTCCACGGCTACCCTTCGGACTACTGGCGCTTCACGCCCGAGGCGATCAAGATCCTGTTCCCCGGCTTCGAGTTCCCCCCCGAGCTCTCGAGCATGCACACCTCGCTGGCCGGCGACGTGCGCCCCCTGGATTCCGACCTCGGCCGGATCCTCCTCAGCACCCGCCGCGCGAGGGAGGAGAGGCGCTACGGACGGATGCTGTCCATCCTGCTCTTCCGCCTCCTCCGGGCGATCGAGATCGGCCGCTGGCTCCTGGGCCGCCGGCAGGTGTTCCCGCCGGTGATGATCGACATGGTCGGGCGCGTCCGGACCGTGCCTACTTCCTGAGCGCGCGGAGATCGAGGCGGCCGTCGTGCATCGGTGGGCACCAGAAGGTGCTGCCGGTGACCGGGCGGGTGAAGCGGAACAGGCCGTCCATGATGCCGTCCTCGGCTCCCACCATGCGGTGGAGCAGGACCTCGAAGGCGCCGAGGCTCCGGCCGAAGGCCACGAACACCAGGCCCGCCACGAATCCCTCGGCCCAGGGCATGGACCGGCGCACGACGAAGGCCTCGGGCTCGAAGCTCTCCTGCGCGGTGCGCTTGACGTGGGCGGAGGGAGGAGCCTCGTCGAACTCCTCGTTGTCGGCGCGGTGACGACCGATGACGTCGTCCTGATCGGCGGGGGCCATCGCCTCGAAGCGGTCGAGGTCGTGGATCCAACGCTGCACGGCGACGAAGCTCGAGCCATCGAAACCCTTGCCCTGCCCGCTCACGATCGCCACCTCAACCGCCTCGTCCCCCGTCGGGTTCTCGGTGCCGTCCTCGAAGCCGGTCAGGTCGCGGCTCTCGCCGTACTGGAAGGCGTCGGTCACATCCTCCAGATCGAAGGCGGGGGCGAGGGCGCTCCGGATGGCCCGCGAGCGATGCAGGAGGTCGCCGCGATCGTCACCCCGAAGCCAGCACCACAGGGCGGCCGGTGTCGAGGGGACGTCGATCCCCGTGGCGGAGTGCTCCGGGAACGGTCGCAGCCCCTCGATCTCTCCCCCCAGTGCGGCCACCGTCGACCGGCCCAGGCCGACGACGGTCGAGCGGCCGTCGCAGAGCCCGGAGAGGGCTCCGATGGCTTTCTTCACCTTCGCCTCGTCGCGCAGGGAGAAGGTCAGGTACCGCGCCAGCGGGGGCACGGAGTCCAGGATGCCGGATTGTGCGTTCATGTGTCTGCCTTTCGCGGACCACGATACGGCGGGAGGCGGGGATCGTGACGGCCATTCCGGGCTCAGGAGCCGTCGAAATCCGCGATCGCCTCGTACATCGCGACGATGTTCTCGGGGGGGACGTCGGGGAGGATGTTGTGGACGGTGTTGAAGACGAAACCGCCGCCAGGGGAAAAGGTCTCCAGGCGCCGCAGCACGTGCTCGCGCACTTCGGAAGGGGAGGCGACGTTCAAGACGTGGCGCGTGTCGCAGCCGCCTCCCCAGAAGGTGATGTCCCGGCCGAACTCGAGCTTCAGGCGCTCGGGCTCCATGTCCCGGCAGTTCGTCTGGACGGGATTGATCACCTCGAAACCCGCCTCGATCAGGTCGGGGAGGAGCTGGTAGATCGAGCCGCACGAATGCAGGTACGTGCGCATGCCGCTGTGCGCGCGGGTGTACTCGCACAGCTTCGTATGCCGCGGTTTGAAGAGGCGGCGGTAGACCTCGGGTGACATGAACGGACCCGTGTCCATGCCCAGGTCGTCGCCGAACTTCACGATGTCGACCACGTCGCCGACCGCCTCGCACACCTTCGCGAGGGTGGCGAGGTGGAGCTCCATCAGGGCATCGAGGAAGCGCTCGACGTCCGCGGGCTGCACGATCAGGTCGCACACGAAGTTGTCGAGGCGACGCACGAAAGTGCCCCACTCGAACAGGTTGCAGCCCACCCCGATCAGGAGCGCGCGATCGGTCGACTCGCGTAGCGCGAGGGCGCGGCGTCGCAGATCCTCCCAGAACCCCTCCTCGCCGGCGTGGTCCCAGGGGCTGTGGGCGAACGCGGCCCAGAGGATCTTGCCCATGACGTCGGGGAGCTCCGCGAAGTCGTCGGGGTAGCCGTCGAGCAGCTCGACGTCGTACCAGTCCGCGTCCTCGACGTCGAAGGCTCGCCCCACGTCGACCACGTCGATCCCGAAGCGATCGAGGATCGCGTCCTCGGGCTGGGCGAGCTGCTGGACGACGTCGTACACGCGCGTGTGCCCCTCGCGGATCCCGAGGTGGCTCTTCAGGCGCCCGTACGCGATCGCGGAGATGCCGGTGCTCGGCGTTGCTCCGAGATCGACGGGGATACGGTCGGGCTCGCGGTGATCGATGCTCGCGAGCACTCGCTCTCGTGAGGTCATTCCCATCGTTTCGAGCTCGTCACTCGTCGCCGAAGACACGCACGCGGTAGAGGTGCAGGTACTGGCCCTCGTCGGAATGCAGGCCGATCTTCACGTAGCGGGCGCGAGCACCGGGCGTGCCGAGGACGACGTCCCAGCGATCCTCCACGCCACCGGCCTTCCACGCCTCCCTCCACGCTTCGCCCTCCTCCGAGAGCCAGACGGTCAGCCCCGCGGCGCGTTCCTGCAGGCTCTTCCTGCGGTTGACGATCTCGATCCCGCGGACGAGCTTCGATGCGCCGAGATCGATCGTGATGTAAGGATCCTTCTCCTGTTCCGTGTGGAAGGACCATTCCCCGGGGTAGTCCTCATCGGTGAGCAGGTGCTTCTCGTGCGTGCTCCACTGCGCGGCGCGCGAGCTCGTCGCGTAGGTGGCGCCTTCCGACAGCCACTTGCCGTGCAGGCCGAGGTCGAAGGCCGTCGGCGCGTGCTTCAGCTTCGCCATCTCGGCTACCGGGCCGTCGAGGGTCAGCACGACGACGGTGTCGACAGGATCTCGATCGGCCTCGGGAACGGAGATGGTGATGACCTTGTCGGTCTGCACCACCGTGCTCTCTCCGCCCCCCTGGACCGCGGAGGAGACGATCTTCCGGTTCAATCCGGGCAACACGAGCTCTCCGTCCCCCCAGTCGAAGACGTGAAGGTAGACGGTCTTTCCGCGGTGCGTGCTGGCGCCCCAGGCGCCGGGATAGAACGGACCGCCGCGAGTCTCGTAGATGCTCTCCCCGTGCTCGCGGAGCCACGCGCCCATCTCCGCCAGTCGCTCGACCTGCCGGGGCTCGATGCGGCCGTCGGGCATGGGGCCAACGTTGAAGAGCAGGTTTCCGTCGCCGCCCGCCGTCGACACGAGCGTCCGGATGCACTGCTCGAACGACTTCATCTCGTCGTTCGGC
Organism: uncultured Planctomycetaceae bacterium; assembly: GCA_964428225.1. Lineage (GTDB taxonomy): Bacteria > Planctomycetota > UBA1135 > UBA1135 > JBFMCU01. Next base: position 15,147 of record CAYRXS010000003.1, on the reverse strand, counting down.
TTCCATGCCCATTGCCGGCAGATCGTCATGCACGTCTCCCACGGCCGCTCGCGGTTGAATCCGCCGATCCGTTGCTCGGGGGTGTCGAAGTCCCCGGGAAGGCCGCCGCGGTTGTTGAGCACGATGTCCGGCTGGAGCTTGCGGATCATCACGTACGACTGCTCCGGGATGTCCTTCCAGAGCTCGCGCGGGCTGTCCAGGCCGTCGAACCAGAGGATGTCCAGCTCGCCGTAGTCGGTGCACAGCTCGCGGAGCTGGCCCATGTAGAACTCCAGGTAGCGATCGTGCCGCTCCGTGGCGAAGTCCGGGTGATACCAGTCGCGTGGCGAGTAGTACCAGCCGAGGCCGAGCCCGTGGCGGTGGCACGCGTCGGCGAGCTGCTTGCAGATGTCCTTGCCGTAGGGCGAGTCGGGATTCGTGATGTCGTAGTCGGTGTGGGCCGAATCGAAGTTTGAGAAGCCGTCGTGGTGCTTGGACGTGAACACCAGGTACTGCATTCCGGCGTCCTGCGCGATCTTGACCCACTCGTCGGCGTCGAACTCCACGGGATCGAACTGCTTGTAGAGGTTGTCGTACTCCTCCATGGGGATGGAGCCGGTGCCGCCGCGTGCCCGACCGCGCCGCGGGCCCTTCCGGGACCAGCCGATCTCCGTCCCCTTCAGCGACACCGGGCCCCAGTGGACGAACATGCCGAACCGCTTGTCCTTCCAGCTCTCGATCGCCTCCGGAGGCGCGTGCATGTAGGCCTTCGCCGGATCGGGCACGTCCACCGGATCGATGGTCGAGGCGGCACCGTCCAGAGTCAGCTCGATCACCGTGGCGATTTCGGCGCGATCGGCCTCCGGCAGGGCGATCTCGAGGCCCGCGTCGCTCTGCTCCAGGATCGCGCGACCGCCGCTGAGCGTGCGGCATCCCGTGACCTTTCTCCCGATCGCGGGCAGCACCAGCCGGTCGTCCACCTGCCAGCTCATGACGAACAGGTGGATCTTGTCGTCGCGGCGGGTCGATGCACCCCACTCGCCGGGCTCGAACGGACCTCCACGCGTGCCGTAGACGCCGTCGCCGTACTTCTCCAGCCACGCGCCCATCTCGCGAAGGCGTTCGGCCTGGCGCGGCTCGATCCGCCCGTCGGGCATCGGCCCGACGTTGAACAGCAGGTTGCCATCCCCCCCCGCGGTCCGGAGGAGAGTCCGGATGCACTCCTCGCGGGATTTCATCGCGTCGTCCGGCTTCCACGCCCATTGTGTGCAGATCGTCATGCACGTCTCCCACGGGCGCTCGTCGTTGTAGGTGCCGATCCGCTGCTCGGGCGTGTCGTAGTCGCCGGGATTGCCGGAGTCCTGCTTCGTCGTGCCCGCCATTCCCTGACGCGCCTTGCCGACCCGGTTGTTGATGAGCATGTCCGGATCGAGCGCGCGGCAGTACTCGGCGAGTCGGACGCCGCGCTCGTAGGTCCACGGCTCCTCCCATTCGCCGTCGAACCAGATGGTGAAGAGCGGGCCGTATCCGTTCACGAGCTCGTCGAGCTGCGCGTGGACGTAGTCCTGGTAGCGGTCCATGCTCGGCTTCTGCCCTGGCCGGAACGGGTAGCCGGGACCGCCGTAGGTGCCCGCCGTGTTGTAGTCGGGCTGGTACCAGTCGAGGATCGAGTAGTACAGGCCGAACGCGATCCCCTCCTTCGCGCACGCGGCGGACAGCTCGGCGATCACGTCTCGGCCGAAGGGCGAGCGCATGATGTCGTAGTCCGTCTGCTGCGTGTCCCACAGGCAGAAGCCGTCGTGGTGCTTGCTGGTGAGGATCATGTACTTCATGCCCGCATCCTTGGCGGTGCGGGCCCACTCCTCGGCGTCGAACTCCACGGGGTCGAACTCCTGGTAGAGAGCGTCGTATTCCTCGCGCGGCACCTGCTTGCCGCGCGACCAGCCGATCTCGGTTCCCTTCAGGGAGATCGGTCCCCAGTGGATGAACATGCCGAACCGCATGTCTTGCCAGCTTTCGATGGCCTCGGACGCGGGCTCGCCGTCGGAGGTCTGCGCGCTCGCGCACGCCATCGAGCCGAGGAAGGACAGGAAGGCCCACGCGAACGTGGACGTCGCCAACGAAGTTCTCTTGCTCATGTCGATGTCGCCGGCAGGCGGGGATCGTCGGTTGCGGCGGTGCTCGCTCCTCTGCGCAGCCTACAGACCCGTGGGACCCCTCCGCCACCCCCCGATTTGGATCGGCATCGCCCTCCGAGTACGATGACGATCACGCTCGCCCACCGGCTCGCAACGTGGGCTCTCCCTCCCCGGAGGATGGTCCCGTACCCCAGGAGAGAATCATGCCCAGGAAACACGTGACGGAGCGCGACTCCCGAGACTTCCGGGATCGCATCTACCAGCCCGCCTTGCTTCCGCTGCCCGAGGAATCGTGGCCGCGAAAGAGGAACATCCACCTGCGCGACCAGCTGCAGGAGGGCTCCTGCACCGGGTTCGGTCTCGCCGCGGTGATCGACTACCTCAACCGCGAGGAGGAAATCCGCACGCCGGTCAGCGCTCGCATGCTGTACGAGATGGCGAAACGGCACGACCGCTGGCCCGGCCAGAGCTACGCGGGATCCTCCGCGCGAGGGGCGATGAAGGGGTGGCACAAGAACGGGGTCTGCCCCGAGGCCGACTGGGAGTATCAGGGCGATCGGGCGACGTGGCTCACCAAGGCCCGGCAGAAGGCGGCCCTGCGTTTCCCGCTCGGCGCGTACTACCGGATCATGCCGAAGCGGAGCGACATGCACGCCGCGCTCAACGAGGTGCACGCGGTGTTCGCCACCGCCGCCTGCCACTGCGGGTGGGACCCGGACCGGGTCGTCGACGGGCGGATTCCGTACAACCCGCGCTGGAAGAGAGACAACGGGCACGCGTTCGCCATCGTCGGCTACACGCAGGAGGGCTTCATAGTCCAGAACTCGTGGGGGGAGAGCTGGGGAGGTCTCAAGCACGGTCGAACCACCTATCCCGGTCTCGCGATCTGGAAGTACGAGGACTTCGACGACAACGTCTGGGACGCCTGGGTCGCTCGCCGGGCGCTCCCGGTGGAGAGCCTCGGAGCGCTCGCGGGAGGACGGCTGCAGGCGGGCAACGCGGGCACGCAGCTCGCGGAGCGCGCGCCGTCGCAGTTCGAGATCCGCGACCACTACGTGCACATCGACGATGGCCGCTTCGATGGCGAAGGCAACTACCCGTCCTCGGAGGGGGAGCTGCGCGAGACCCTGCGCGACGCTCTGCAGGCCTCGGGCCGGGCACATCCCAAGCACATCGTGATCTACGCCCACGGCGGGCTCAACAAGATCAAGTCCTGCGCCTGCCGGGTTCGGGCCTGGCGCGAGATCTTCGCCGCGAACCGGATCCACGAGATGCACGTCGTCTGGGAGACGGGCCTCTGGGCGGAGCTGAAGGACATCATCCTCGGCAAGGAGAAGCACGCCCGCGAACGCGCAGGCGGATTCTCCGACTGGTGGGACAAGGTCGTCGAGAAAACCACGGGGTGGGCGGGCCGCGCCCTCTGGCGCGAGATGCGGGACGACGCGGCTGCGGCCTTCGCGCCGCCCGGCCGGCGCCGCGATCCGGACGCGGCCGGTGCGCGCCTGCTCCGGATCCTGCACGAAGAGCTCTCCGATCCCGGCGCGACTCCCCGTCCGAAGCTGCACCTCGTGGGCCACAGCGCGGGCTCGATCTTCTTCTCCCACCTCCTCGCCCGCCAGGCGGCCGATCCGGAGCTGTGCCCCGGCTTGAAGTTCGACAACCTCGTCCTGTTCGCCCCCGCCTGCACGACGGAGCTCTACAACGAGAAGATCTTCCCCGCCCTCGTGGACCGACGCGTGGAGCGTCTCACCCACTACCACCTCGACGACGACGCCGAGCGGGACGACGACGTCGGCAACATCTACCGCAAGTCGCTCCTGTATCTCGTCTCCCGGTCCTACCAGCAGAAGGGCGAGGTGGTGCCCATCATGGGCATGGCGAAGTACCTGAAGAAGCTGAAGACCACCGGGATCGCCAGCCGGATCGTGAACCGCAATCCCGAGGACCATCCCGGGGAGACCCGCGCCACGAGCCACGGTGGATTCGACAACGACCTCGCGACGATGAACGGCATGCTCGCGACGGTCCTCGGCCAGGCTCCGAGCAAGCGCTTCCTGGCGAGCCACATGGCGGGGTACTGAGCCCCGGGATCTCCTAGGCGCGCTCGATCCGGAACGAGTAGCGTCCGACGCGGCGGGCCCAGGGCCTCAGGTCGGCGACGGGCAGCTCCGGCCACCCGGAGTCCCGCCTCTTGCTCGTCCAGACGATCAGGCGCTCGAGCTCGTCCGCGCCCTGAAGATCCGTGGCGCGGGAGAGGGTCTGCAGCATCGTCGCCAGGTCTTGTGGCTCGGGAGTCTCATCCGTCGCCCGGAGCATCTCGAAAAAGGGCTTCGATGCTCGAGGCAGGCCGGTCACGATGGCGAGGAGGAAGAGGACGACCTCGAAGTCGGCCCCGGGCGACTCCCCTTCCAGGAAGCGCGCCTGCTCCTGGGGATGCAACCCGGACTTGATCAGCCGGTACAGGTTCACGAAGCGCTTCACCGACCGGGGCGAGCTGCCGAGGATGGAGCCGAGCTCGTCCATGAACTCGAGCTCCTCCGTGTGGATGCTGAGCGACTCGGGATTCATGTCCGTGGCGTAGGTCTCCCCGCCGATCGCCAGGGCCCACGGCTCGAGTCGGCTCAGCGGCGTGTCGAGACCGGGAAACTCGGTCGCGATCTCTTCGAGGCGCTGGAGATCGGGGTGGCGGCCGACCCGCCGGTCCTCGCGCAGCGATTCGAACACCCGCGTCAGGTCGGCGGCCTCCGTCCCGAGATCCGCGGCGACCTCCTCGCGGTACAGGGCGATGATCGTCCAGAGGAAGGGGCGGCGGATGCCCGGCATTCCCGCGACGACCGCGCTCAGGAACAACCCGAGCTCGGGGTGCTCCGCGAGCCCCCGCAACTGCAGGAAGAGCGCGGCCGCGCGCTTGCGCGACTCCGGCTCGGCCACGAGCTCTCCGAGCAGACCGAGCGCCGACTCCTCCTCCGCGGTGAGCGGGATCGGGAGCATCTCGTTCATCGCGGGGGTGCCGCCTCCGCCCTCGTCGCCGTTCTCGTCGTCCCGGTCGCGGTCCTCGTCCTCCGAGGATCCCTCGCCCTTCACCTCGGCCGGGGGGGCGACCACGCTGGACGCGAGCAGGCCGTGGATGAGCGAGCTGCGCCCGGCCTCGTTGATCGGCCGCAGCCACAGCGGGATCTGGAAGATCTTCTCCAGGTAGTCCTGGGGCGAGGCGAGCCGTCCCAGCTCGCGCTCCGCGCGCCCGTTCCGGCCTTCGTCCCGCCAGTGCAGGAGCCCGCGGTATCCTCGCAAGAGCGCGCGCGCAACCCAGCGCGCGTCCTTCTTCATCCCGTGCTTCGCATAGAAGCGCTG
>CAYRXS010000003.1:0-9669 GCA_964428225.1 uncultured Planctomycetaceae bacterium | reverse complement strand
ATCGGGCGCATCCGACATTCCACACCAGGTGTGGGCTTGATCTCCCCGCCGCCGGAAGCCACTTCGTCTACCTCCACGACCTCCACCACCACCACGACGAAGAGCGGGAAGGCGAGCAGCAGGTGGATGGCCTGGAGGACCTGGAGCACGCGATCCTCGGGGCAGCGATCCAGGTCGTCGATGTAGAGGACGATGCGGTTGAACATCATGTCCTCGTATTCGTCGCCGCCGGCTTCCGTCCCGTCCTCGAGTGCCTCGTTGTGGAGCTGGACCAGGTTCGAGAGCTTCTCGAAGTCCTCGCGGATCAGGGCGAGCAATCCGAGGTGCTTGCGGTAGTCCTCGCTGTCCGCGCGCTCCTCGATGAACTGGGCGAGGAGACGGGTCGGCGTGGTGCGGGCCAGCTCCTCCTCGATCTCGTGGATGCGCTGGCGGATGGCCTGCTCGCGCTGGACGACCGCCTCGTACTTGCGCAAGCGCAGCTCGACCGTCTTCTCGATGGCCGCGACCTTCCGGGCGCTCTCCTTCGTCTTCGCGGCGACGAGCTCGTCGATGCTACGGCGGTTCTGCTCGGCGCGGGCGATCCAGTCGTTCACCCAGCCGGTCTGCCTCTTCAGCCAGCTCGCGCCTCCCGTCAGCGCCGTGGTGATGGCGCCGGTGGCCGAGGTGAGCACGGCCATGACGTCCTGGTCCAGCCAGCTCAGGATCAGGCCCGGCACCAGCGCCACGACCGCGATGAGCCCGAGGATCAGGTAGAGCTGCCGGGTCCTCTTCTTCGCGTCGTCGGCGTGGAAGAGCGGCGCGAAGAGGGCCCAGCCTCGCCGCATGGTCGTCAGGGAGTCGTCCAGGGCGGAGCTGAGCTCGCGCGCCGATTCCACCGCCTTGTCCACCCCGGCGTTCTTCAGGGTGCCCTGGATCTCCTCCCGCAGTTCCTGTTGGAGGGTGACGAGGGCGATCGGGTCCCGGTGCTCGGCGACCGCGGCGGCGAGCTTGGTAACCTCCGTCTCGTGCTCCCCGCGCGCGACCTCGAGGTCGTCGACCGCATCGCCGAGCTCGGATTCCGCCTGTTCCTTCGCCTGCCGAGCGCCCTCCAGGTTTCGTTGCTCGACCCCGAGCTGCTCCAGCCAGTGCTTGCGGCGCTTCTTGACGAGGTCGGTTTCGTCGTCCCGCGAGACCCGCAGGTTGTCGAAGATGTGCTCGACGAGGCTCGCCCAGAGGTTGCTCTCGACGTAATGCCAGGCGTTGAACTCGATCTGGACGATGCGCTTGTGGAAGGCGATCTTCCGCTGCGGCTCTCCCGACGCTCGCGCATCCTGGGTGATCTCGTCCACGCGTTGCTGGAGCTGGCGCATGAAGAAGGTCTTGCCCGAGCCCCAGTCGCCGAACAGGCCGATCGAGAGGGGAGGCACCACCGACTTGGCCGAGATCAAGGAGGCCAGGGAGTTCACGTCCCCGGCGATGCCGAGCAGGTCCCGCTCGGCGGCGGCGTCGGGAGCGTACGCGACGAGCACGGGTCTCTCGTCGAGCCGCCCCTCCCGGAGGACCTCGGCCCAGGCGTCGGGGTCGTCGCTCGGGAAGGGGGGATCCTCGCTCGAGGCCCCCTCGACGGTGAGCTTCCGGAGCTCGGCGATCATGTCCTCCCGGGAGACGAGGAATTCCTCGAGGAGGCGCGCCACCGAGGACGTGTCGGGGAAGGCCTCGTAGGTCAGCAGCGCGGCGAGCAGGTGACGGGGGCAGATCTGCTCCCTCGACGTCGTGCGGAAGGCGATCTCCTCCGCGCGATCGAAGGTCTCGTCCAACTCGAGGGTCACCGGCTGGGACATCATCTCCCCGGCCTTGCCCGCGGAATCCCCGCCGTGCAGCCCGCGGTCGATCACCGCGCCGAGCGCGACGCGGAGTCGGGAGCGGACGAGCCCGGGTGTCACGTCCTCGGGAGGCGTCGCGTCCTCCGCGTGGTGCGCGAAGGCCGCGAGCACGAGGGGAGAGCCGAGGGCGATGGGCCGCTCGCGCTCCCACCGGCCACGCATGGCGTGCTCGACGATCGACGAGGTCTCCGGATCGAGATCGAAGCCCGCCTGCTCCCAGTCCACGAGTCCCACCGGCGCTTCGTCGGCGGGGGGCAGCGAATCGAAGCCCGCCCGTTCCAGCAGCACGCTGAAGCCCTCGAAGTCCGAAGGCCGGATCCGGAACGCCGCCTCCCTCAGGCCCCGATCGACGAGGTGTTGCAGGTCGGCGGAGCCGTCGACGTCCGCGAAGAGGAGGGGTTCCTTCAGGACCACCCCGGGCTCGAGCTCGGCCACGCTCGCCGTGGTGCCCCGGCTCGCGTCCAGCTTCGGAGGTTCCGCGACTCGCCACCAGCCCAGGAGGGCAGCGTCGCTTTCGGTCCCGGTCCACACGAAGACCACGTCCTCCGGCTTCACGCGACGGTGGTTCTGAACGAACCATGCGCGGATCGGCCCGCGCTCGAGCCGTGATTTCGGATCGCCCGACTTGGACGAGGGATCCTCGGGAGGGTCGAGCTCGTGGCGAAGCAGCCAGAAGGTGGGGGGAAGAGAAGAGGGAGGACCTTCCATGGAGAGTCCCTCGACGGGGTGGCAAGGGGATCGGGGCCGCGCTCAGGGTACGGTGCGCGACCCCCGATCCAAACCGTGATCTTCCGACCTGCGCCGCGTGGGCGGCGCGGCTGCTACTTCTTCTCGGCGGCCATCTCCGCGAGGAGTATGTCCACCGCCTTGTCCATGGGCTCGCCCCGGACGTCCTTGAATCGAATCACGCCGTTGTGGTCGAGGATGTAGATCGTCGGCCAGCCGGAGATGTTCCAGGCCTTGGAGATGGGACCGCTTCTGCCCCCCGGACCGTTCCAGAAGGAGCGCCAAGTGATGTTCTCCTTCTCCATCGCCTTCTTCAGCTCCTTGAGATCCATGTCGCTGTTCACGCCGATCAGGGCGAAGGGCTCGTCCTTCAGCCTTTCCACGAGCGACCGCTCGTGCGGGTACATGGCCCGGCAGGGAGGTCACCAGTGGCCCCAGAAGTCCAGGACGACCACCTTTCCCCGGTAGTCGCTCAGCTTGAAGGTCACGCCGTCGAGGTCCGCGGCTTCGATCTCCGGTGCGGTCTTCCCGTACCAGAGGTTCTCGAGCACGAACAGCTCCGACTCGGCGGCCTTCCCCAGGGGGCCGCGCCGCCCTTGCACGTTCTCGAACTCCACGAGGATGCGCGAGAACTGCTCCACCGCGGCCTCGGCGAGGAGTTTCGGATCGACGCCCGAGACGTGCTCGACCGTCTTGGGTCCGTACCGGCCCAGGTACATGTCCTTCATCCCCGCCTCGAGCCCTTCGGCGATCTCGGCGGTCGCCTTCAGGTTCTTCGCGAGGGAGAAGCAGGCATTGCCCTTCACCTTCTCGGAGGGACTGCCCTCGAGGATCTTGGTCAGGATCTCGGGGCCCTCGACGATATCCTCTTCGTAGGTTGCGCAGACGCCGACCAGGGCCTCGCTCGCGAGGTGATCGCGCAGGAGGGTCTCGATGGCCATGGACTTGCTCTTGGAGTTATGCGTGAACCGCATGACCCACGCGAGCGCCTTGGCCGCCACCTCGGTCTTGGGGTTGTCCTTGGCGAGGGTCATGAAGCTGGGGACGAGATCGTCCGCCTTCGGAGCCTTGGCGTAGAGCTTGCTCCGCTCCTCGGGCTTCGCGGCCCTCACGGCCCGGTTGAACTCCCTCATCAACTCGGTCCACCTGCGCTCGAGGTCGATCAGTTGCTTCTCGGCGTCCTGGACCGAGGCCAGCCCCGCCGGTGCGACGGGGGCCGGCTCCGGCGGGGGCAGGGCCAGGGAGGCGGTCAGGATCACGGACGTGACGATCAACATCGCTATCTCTCCTCGGGGGTTGGTTGGTCGGGGCGGATGTGCGATTCGAGTCCCCCCTTTTTACACGCGGCGCCCGGAGCGGCAATCGGAAAGCTCTCGCGATCGCCCCGGGAAACGGAACGATGACACCGGAGGCGGATCCTGCCCCCTCGGGCAGACCCCCGGCGCGCTCGCCCGCCCGATCCTCGCGTGGTACCGTACCGCGCGTCATGGATCCCGGTGCTCTCCGTCTCTCTCGTCGCGGGCTCCTCCTGACCTGCGCTTCCCTGCCCCTCGGACTCCTCGCGGCCTGTGTCACCGCAGATCCCGCGCCGGAGAACCCGTTCCGCATCGTCGACGATCCCACCCGCGGCGCTCTCGACCTGTTCGAGGGAGAGCTGCCCGTGCTGTCGTACCTGTACGGCGATCAGCTCCCCGAGGGAGTCGCCGCGGATCGCACGCGCTCGTCCTACGTGCATCCGATCTTCGGGCTCGACGGCGAGACGATCACCGACGACTTCCCCGCCGATCACTACCACCATCGCGGGCTCTCCCTGATGTGGCCGCGCATGAAGGTGGGCGAGCGAGGGGTCGAGCTGTGGCACATCCAGGGGATCCGCCAGCACTTCGCGGAGTGGAGAGAGCGTCGCGTCGATGCGGAGGGAGCGCGGCTCGTCGTGGCGAACGACTGGATCCTCGACGACGGCCGGGAGGCCGCCCGCGAGGTGCTCCGCTACCACGTGCATCCCGCCTCGGATCTCGGGCGCGCCATCGACCTCGAGGTCGAGATCACCGTGCTCGACGAGCCGATCACTCTCCAGGGGGCGGCTCAGAAGGGGTACGGGGGGCTGAACCTGCGCTTCGCTCCGCGCGAGGACACGGTGATCACGACGAACGAGGGCGTGGCGAAGGACGGCGACCGCGCCCCGCTCGAGTGGGCCGACCTCTCCGCCCGCTTCGAGGGGCGTGAGACGCCCTCCGGCATCGCGATCCTCGTGCATCCCAGCCACCCCGCCTTTCCGCCGCCGTGGACGCTGCGGCACTACGGCGATCTGAACGTGGCCTGGCCCGGGCTCGAGGCGGTGACTCTGCCGCCGGGCGAGGTCGTCACCCTCACCTACCGCCTGTGGGTGCACCGGGGCGGCGCCACGGAGGGTCACGTGGCGGAAGCCTGGCGGCGCTACACGGGCGGCTGACGTCGCGGAGCGTCTCATGACCGGGATACTGGAGCGCTGGTTTCATCTGAAGGCGGCGGGCACGACGGTCCGCACCGAGGTGATGGCGGGGCTCGTGACCTTCGTCGCCATCAGCTACATCCTCTTCGTCCAGCCCGCGATGCTCTCGAACGCGGGGATGGACTCCGACGGCGTGCTCTTTGCCACCTGCGTCGCCTCCGCCTTCGCGTGCTTCGCGATGGCGTGGCTCGCCAACCACCCCTTCGCGCTTGCCCCCGCGATGGGGCACAACGTCTTCTTCGCGTTCACGGTGTGCAGCATGAGCGCGGGAGCGATGGGCTTTCGGTGGCAGGAGGCGCTGGCCGCGAACCTCATCGCGGGCGGTGTCTTCCTCGCCCTCTCGGGAGTCGGGGTGCGCGAGCGCGTGATGAACGCCGTGCCCGAGCCCCTGAAGTACGCGATCGCCGCGGGCATCGGCCTGCTGATCGCGATGGTCGGGCTGCAGTGGTCCGGCGTCGTCGTCGACGATCCCGGCTTCCTGGTGGGCATCGGCGACTTCGGCCAGCCGACCACCCTGCTCGCGCTGTTCGGCCTGCTGGTGATCAGCGTGTTCATGGTCCTGCGCGTGCCGGGGGCGATCCTCGTCGGCGTGCTCGTGACGGGAATCGCCGGGTGGATGGCCTCCATCGTCTTCGGGCTGGAGCAGGAGCTCGTCCCCCTCGTCGGTTTCGTCGGGGCGCCGCCGTCGCCTTCCGCGACCGCCTTCCAGCTCGACTTCACGGGGCTGTTCTCCCACGGCGTGATCGAGTGGGTGGTGGTGATCTTCACCTTCCTCGTCCTCGACCTCTTCGACACGGTGGCCACCCTGATCGGCGTGGCCGAGCGCTCCGGACTGCTGAAGGAGGGCAAGCTGCCTCGTGCCCGGGGAGCGTTCGCCTCGGACGCCGCGGGCACGGTCATGGGCTCGGTGCTCGGCACGAGCACGGTTACCGCCTACGTGGAGAGCGCGGCGGGCACCGCGACCGGCGGCCGCACGGGGCTCGTGGCGGTCGTGGTCGGCATCTGCCTGCTCGCCTCGCTGTTCTTCGCGCCGCTGATCCAGGCGATCGGGGCGGGGGTGAACGTGGGGACCGCGGAGGCGCCGCTGCTGCACTATCCGGTCATCGCTCCGGTGCTCATCCTCGTCGGGGTCCTGATGATGGGCGCGGTGCGCAAGATCGACTGGGACGACCTCTCCTGCGCGATCCCCTGCTTCCTGGCCATCATCGCCATGCCGCTCTCCGGCTCGCCCACGGAGGGCATCGCCTGGGGCTTCATCGCGTGGTCGATCCTGTCGCTCCTGCCCGGCCAGCGCGGGCGTTCCACGCCCCTGGTGCATGCGATCGCCCTGGTCTTCGTGGCGTACTACCTCGTGGTGTGACGCGCGGACGCCTCACCCCTCGCGCCGGCCCAGGTACTGGAAGGCCCGGGCGCGGTGGCCGTTCATGGTCACGACGTCCAGCTCCTCGAAGGCGAGCTCGCGAAAACCGCGCGTGAGCTCGGCGATGCGCAAGCGGGGGAAGTGAGCGACCACGACGCCCTCGGGGAGCTCGAACACGCCCCGCGTTCCGAACCGGGCCTCGCCCGCCACGTAGCGGGCCTGGTTGCGCTCGTCCTCCTGCAACAGGAGGTCGCTCACGTGCAGGATCCCCCGCGAGCCTAGGACTCGTTCGATCTCGCGCAGCAACGAGTCCTGGTCCTCGGGTCGTGGCACGCAGGTCAGGACCGAGAACAGGAGCACCACGTCGAACGTCCCGTCGTCCCAGGGCAGGCCCCGACCCTCGAGCACGCGCAGGTCGAGGTCCGGACGCTCGGCGCGCCCCCGCTCGATCATGCCCGTCGCGGAATCCGCCCCGATCACGTTCGGGAAGCCGCGGTCGCGCAGCTCCGCGACCAGCCGCCCGTAGCCGCAGCCCAGATCCAGGATCCGGTGCTCGGGCCGAACGTGCGGGCCGAGGAGCTCGAACCGCAGCGGATGTCCGAACTCCTTCTCCGCGGCGACGCGGCTCCAGTACTCCGATTGGTCCCCGGGAAGGCTCGTGCGATGCATGGCGGAGGCGGATCGCCTACCATACGGCTGCGAGTGAACTCGACCCAGCATCATCCACCGACCGCGACCACGGATTCACGATGAAGAACGGACGCACGAGCAGACGGGGCTTCCTCAAGGCGACGGGACTGGGCGGGGCCGGCCTCCTGCTCGGGAGGCGACTGACGTTCGGCCAGAAATCACCCAACGAGAAGCTGGACATCGGCATCGTGGGCGTGGCCAACCGGGGAGGAGCCAACCTCGGCGGCGTTCAGAGCCAGAACATCGTCGCGCTGTGCGACATCGACGCGAACTACCTGGCGGCGGCGGGCGAGCGCTTCCCGAAGGCGGCTCGATACTTCGACTACCGCCGGATGATCGACGAGGAGAAGCTCGACGCCATCGTTGTCAGCACGCCGGACCACACGCACGCTCTCGCCACGATGGCCGGATTGCGGGCGGGGATGCACGTCTACTGCGAGAAGCCCCTGACTCACTCCGTGCACGAGGCGCGCGTCGTGGCCGAGACCGCGAAGAAGGCCGGGCTCGCCACGCAGATGGGAACGCAGATCCACGCCAACTCGAACTACCGGCGCGTGGTCGAGCTCGTCCGTTCGGGCGCGATCGGCCCCGTTCGCGAAGTGAACGTCATCTGCGGCAAGGCCTGGGGCGGCGTCGAGTATCCCCAGGGCGTCGAGGAGGTTCCCGAGCACCTGCGCTACGACCTGTGGCTCGGCCCGCGGCAGGGTTATCCCTTCCACCAGGCCTTCCTCCCCGCCAACTGGCGCTGCTTCTGGGCGTTCGGCACGGGGACGCTCGGGGACATGGCGTGTCACTACATGGACCTTCCGTTCTGGGCGCTCGACCTGCGACACCCGACGAAGGTCGAGACCGAGGGGCCGACGCTCCACCCTAAGGTGGCGCCGGGGTGGCTCTCCGTGCACTGGGAGTTCCCCGCGCGCGGCGAGCGGGCGCCGGTGAAGCTGTCCTGGTACGACGGCAGCAAGCGGCCGGCGGTGTTCGAGGAGCTCGGGCTCGGAGACTGGCACAACGGAGTCCTGTTCATCGGCGACAAGGGGCAGCTCATGGCCGACTACGGTCGCTACCAGCTCGCCCCCCAGGCGAGCTTCGTCGACTTCCAGCCCCCCGCGCCCTCCATCCCGGACTCGATCGGCCACTACGCCGAGTGGATCCAGGCATGCAAGAGCGGGGGCGAGACGACGTGCAACTTCGATTACTCGGGCGCCCTCACCGAGACCGTGCTGCTCGGGGTGGCCGCCTACCGCCTCGGCGAGGGTTTCGAGTGGGATGCGAAGAACCTGGTCGCGAAGGGCAAGCCCGAGGCGGAGGCCTTGATCCGTCACGAGTATCCGAAGGGCTGGGAGCTCTGATCGGGCGCTGCTCGACGAGCTCCCCGCCAGTGACTCCCGCGAACCTGCGTGCGTAGCGCTTGGCCTCCTCGCGCTCGCCGCGAATCAGGTGGATGTCGACGAGGTGACGCACGGCGCGGACCTGGCTGCCGCCGATCTGGAGCGCCTTCTCGACCTGAGGAATGCCTCGTCGTTCTACTCCGCCACTCGCAGGCACGAACCGAGGTTCAGCGCGGCCGACGCAGTGCTGCAGCCGCTCGCCACCGATCATCCGAGAGGAAGGAGCGCCCGGCCCAAGACCTTGGCAAACTCCCTCGTCTCCTGCCTGAGATCAAGGGCAATTCTCGGTTGCCATCCGGGCTCCGTGTCCTACACTCGGCGGTGGCGTTCGTTCGTACTCCACACTTGCCGTGCTCGGTCCCCTTGGTGGGATGAAGGACTCGGAGTTGGTCGAATACGCACATATTCGGGGGGACTTGTCTTCCTCCGAGGGGCACGCCCTCGACGACCACTTGAAGTCCGTGGGTACGCTGGCCCGTTCCTTCCTTGCGGACCTTGGTGCCGGCGAATGGGGGGAATACGTGGGATGCTGGCACGACCTCGGGAAGTACTCGGACGCATTCCAGGACTACCTCCGTCGAGTCACTTCGTCGGATTCCCACCGTGCGGAAGAGGCTGGCAGGATCGACCATTCCAGCGCGGGGGCACAACATGCAGTCAAGCACAGCGGCATCCTCGGACACCTCCTCGCCTACGTCATCAGCGGCCATCACAGCGGCCTGCTCGATGGGCGGAGCGAAGGGGCATCCCTGGAGCGGCGCCTCCACAAGACCGTGGCGTCCTACGAACGTGCGCCTGAGTTGGCGCTCGAAGTTGGTGCCCTCGAACCTCCCCCCGCCCTGCGAGCTGCCCTTTCTCGACCGCATCGAGATCCCTTTGCCGTCGCCTTCTTCACACGGATGGTCTTCTCGGCCCTCGTTGACGCCGACTTTGTGGACACGGAGAGCTTCCTGGCCCCGGAGCGATCCGCCTCCCGTCCGTCCTGGCCGGAGAACGTCCTGTACCGGATGAACGAGGCTCTCGATCAGTACATAGAGAGCCTGCCGCCCGCGAAAACACCAGTGCATCGCCAGCGGATGCGCGTCCGCCGGCAATGCCTAGCCCGGATCCCTCACCAAGCCTCTATTTGTGAAGCGCCGTTTGTGGCATAAC
>CAYRXS010000002.1:0-67507 GCA_964428225.1 uncultured Planctomycetaceae bacterium | reverse complement strand
GCCCACAGTCTCGAGCGACTGGCCGCGGTGCACAAGGCGATGGGCGGCTACGAAGAGGCCTACCCGCTGTTTCAACAGGCGCTCGCGATTCGAATGAAGGCGTTCGGACCGGTCCATCCGGTGACGGCCAATGCGATGAACGGGGTGGTCTCGATCCTGTACGACCTGCGCCGCTACGAGGAAGCACTTCCGCTCTGCGAGCGCGCCCTGGCGATCCGGGAGCAGACGCTGGGGCCCGAGCACAACGATACGGCCGAGAGTCTGAACAACCTCAGCTCCCTGCGGCGAAAACTGGGGCGGTACGAGGAAGCCCTCCCGCTGTGCGAGCGCACCCTCGCGATTCGAGAGAAGGTGCTGGGACCCGATCATCCCGAGACGGCAAAGGGACTGAACAATCTCGGCTCGCTGCTGAACGAGATGGGGCGCACCGAGGAAGCGCGTTCGTGTCTCCAACGGGGGCTGAGAATCCTGACGAAGGCGCTGGGCCCAGGGCACCGGTCCACGAACCTCACCCGACAGAACCTCGCGTACCTGGAGGCGAGCGTCGGCAACCATTCCCTCGCCCGCGAGCTCGTGCTCGAGGTTCTCGAGACCGATCGGCGGGATCTCGCGGATCTCCTGACCACCGCTACGGAGTGGGAGGGACCCCGTGCCGTGCACCGTCTGTTCTGGCACGCGAAGTTCCTGCTCTCCGTGACGCGCCGGATGGATTCCCCGCAGGCCGAGAGGGAGTGCTACGAGAGCGTGCTCACCTGGAAGGGAATGAGCTCGCGCCTCCTCTCGGACAGCCGAGCGCGGATGCTCGGGCAGCTCGACGCCGAGGGAGAGAACGAGCTCGCCGAGCTTCGCCGTACGAAGGCCGCGATCTCTGATGAGGTCTACCGGACCGACGAGGACGATCCGCGCGCCCACGAGCAACGGCTCACAGCACTTCGGAAAGAACGCAGCCGGCTGGAACGATCCCTGCTCGGCCGGATTCGACTCGACAACGTCCTCGCGCGAGAGTCTCTCGATGCATTGGAGAAGGCGGTGCCCGAAGGGACGGCCTTGATCGACTTTCTGGTGAACAACGACTCCCTGATCCCAGCCACCGAGGAGTCGAATCCCATGATGGAGGATCGGGAGCCGGCGCTGCTCCTCACCGCGTGGATCGTGCGTGCTGATGAACCGCCGAGGCGCGTCGAGCTGGGTGAAGCACGAATCATCCGGAAGGCAGTCCAAGAATACCTCCGCGCTCTCGAGCTCGGCCACCGGGGAATCGTGGCGGAGGGGGACGTCGACTCCGCTCGCCTACGAGAGAGTGGCCGTCGCTTGCGGAGCCTCCTGTGGGATCCGCTCGCCGAGCATCTGGACGAAATCGTGCGGGTGGTCGTATCCCCCGATCATTTTCTCGGCTCGCTGCCCTTCGGGGCGATCTGGCTCGAGGACGGCCGTTTTCTCCTCGAGGAGCGCTCTCTCGTCTATCTCCAGGATCTGTCGAGCCTGCCCGAGATCATGGCCCGGGCGGGGGCGCCGGATCCCCTCCGCGGGATGTTGGCCGTGGGAGGAATCGACTACAGCCAGCGGGGTCTCCCGTCAGAAGCAGAACGCGACTCGGACCCGATCGACGTTCGTGGTGGAGTGCAGAGGTACTGGGAGCGCCTTCGGTATTCGGGCAAGGAAGCTCGGACCGTCGCTTCGCTCGCGAGAGACTCCTCAGGAGGGGAGTGCGAGGTTCAAGAGCTGGTCGGCGCCGCGGCCACGGAGGAGGCCATCAAGGGTTCGATGCCGGGCTGCGGGTGGATTCACATCGCCACGCATGGCTTCTTCCAGTCCGAAGAGCTGACGTGCGGGTGGGACGGAATGCGTTGCCGGAGCCTGGAGGAACACAGGCTGCGGAAGGAGACGGGTCTGGTCACGAAACTGATGCCTGGACTCCGGACGGGGCTCGTCTGCGCGGGGGCGAATCTGCCCACCGAGGAGGGCCACGACAACGGGCTTCTCACCGCCGAGGAGGTCACCTGGCTCGATCTGCTGGATTGCCAGCTCGTGGTCCTGTCGGCATGCGAGACCGGTCTCGGTGAATCCTGGGGTGGCAATGGCCTGATGAGCCTCCAGCGCGCCTTCCGCCTGGCCGGGGCCCGGACCGTGGTCTCCTCGCTCTGGAACGTGGACGACGAGTCCACGAGCGAGCTGATGCGGGGCTTCTACGTGAACCTGTGGCAGAGCGGCATGAGCAAGGGCGACGCGCTCCGGGAGGCGCAGCTCGGAATGCTCCGCCGGAAACGTGCCCGCAACAACGGCGACTCCATGCCCTGGACCTGGGGCGCGTTCATGCTGAGCGGGGACTGGAGGTAGGCCGGCACCCCGGGCTCGCCCTGCTGCCCGAGACCGACGTCCTGTCCGAATCCCGCTCCTCCCGTCTCCTCACGCGAGAACCGCGACGGCGAGGCGTTCGATGAGATCAGAGCCCAAGACTCAGCGTGGCCCGGGTGGAGCCAACAGAAAGCGGTCGACCATGAGCTCCTCGACCGCGGCGGAGTCGGCACCAGCGTAGCCGAGCGCGCTCAACACGCTCTCGGGCGCGCCAGCCTGATCGGGGCTCTGGGGCTGTTCCCGCAGATCGGTCATACGTTGGTAGAGCCTGCGGAACTCGGCCAGGGCTGCCTGGGACTCGGGGGTGTCGAAGTTCGCGGAGTAGTCCCCAGGTCCCTCCCCAGGTGTCTGCTCGAGATCGATCCACGCCAGCATCAGGTCCCGGGCCCGTTCATTGTCCGCTCGCGCCAGCATGGCGCTGCGATGCGGCTCCGGCATGGCGGGGCTCGGGTCGACCCACTGACACATGCGGCGAATCTTGATCGGCCAGCGAATGAACGTCTCCTGGATACGGATCCGCAGGCCGGGCCCGTCTTTGGTGGACACCGTGCGAGGGTCCACGAGGCGTCCGAAGGCCCGCCCCTGCGTTGTGTCCTCACGGCCGGTAGCGAGCTGGACGAGGCTGGCCGACATCACTCCGCTCGGGCACTCGATCTCCGCCAGCTCGAGCACCGTGGCGAAGACGTCCGGCAGCGATGCGACTCCAACGGGGACCTTGCCCGCGGGCAGCCGCGCCGGATAGCGCATGATGAGCGGCACCTTCAGGACCTCTTCGAAGAGCGTCCTGCGGTGGCCGATGTTGCCGTGCTCGAAGAACTCGTCGCCGTGATCCGAGAGCAGCACGACCAGGGTCGTGTCCAATTCACCGTGGGCGCGCAGGTCATCGAGGATGCGCCCGACCTGCGTGTCGGTCCAGTGGATCTCACCCTCGTAGAGGGCCTGGATGTGCTCGAGGTCGCGCTTGCCGATCGTGCGTTCGCGGTTGCGCGGACGGTTCGATAGCGGCTTGGGGACGCTCACGGCCGGGTTTCGGTAGAAGTTACGCCCGTCGATGCTGCCCTGGTAGTCCGGGTCGAAGCTCCCGTCGTGGGGTGGCGGAGGGACGTAGTCGTAGTGAGGGTCGAAGTAGTGGGCGAAGATGAACCAAGGACGATCGTCGATACGCGCCGAGGCGAGCTCTCCCAAGACGGCATCGGTGACCATCTTCGACGACACGTCCCGTTGCGAGAGCAGCTCCGCTTCCTTCACTGCCCGCGAATACTCGGCCTGCAGAGCCGTGGCACGCTGGGGATCGGCTGTCGAGAGCACATCCCGCACACATCGCGCTTGTTCCTCTAGCGCCAAGGCCAGGTCGTTCCCGTAGCAGGCGGCGTAGCGCTCGAAACCACGGCCGAACCCGTAGTCTGGCGAGAGGTAGGGCCCCGAGAAGAAGCCGGTCGTGCGGTAGCCGTTCGAGCCCAGCACCTCGGCCAGCAGGGGGCGGGATGCCGAGATGGCAAGGGAGTCGTACTCCACCCCATGCACGAGGTCCGGCTGCCCCGTCAGGAGCGCTGCGTGGGACGGTAGCGTCCACGACGTCGAAGCGTAGGCATTCTCGAAGCGCACACCCTCCGCCGCGAGACGGTCGATGTTGGGTGTGGTCTTCAGCGGGGGCGCGTGTACGGGCTTCCGCCCGTAGCAGCTCAGCAGGTCCTGGCGCGTACTGTCCAGGCTGATGAGCAGTATGTTGGGCGGATCCGAACTCGCCTTGCCGCCGCATGCGGTCAGCACGCTCGCCACTGCTGCAAGCACGGCCGTCACGCAGAGCGTCCCGATCTCTCGGGACAGTGAGTGGTGCTTCGAGGACATGGGGAAAGGGGCCTTCGCGTGTGAGCGGAGCATACCATACGGACCGGCAGGCCCCGGGCACACCGCTCTTGCGCGGTCCAGTCGATCCGGCCTACTCGCGCCCGATCGACGCACGAGCTCACTGTGCGATTCACCCGCGGTGATCATGCCGAAAGCGGGAGGGGAGGACGCGGCCGGGCTTCCTTTCGAGTAGGCTACTCCGCAGCAACCACGACCCGTGTGAAGCCTCCATTGGGACGTCAACCGACGCGAAGTACCGCGGTCCACGATCGGACCTCTGCGACAAGACCATCCGACCGTCGATGGAGACTCCTCGTGGTTCTGCTGCCGCTACTGGCCGCGTGCTTGGCCTATGGCGGCGCGCTGAACGGCGAGTTCGTGTACGACGACCGCCCTTCGATTAGCGAAAGCCTGGCCATCCGCACGGGCGACTGGTGGCAGGTTGCATTCGGAGAGGTTCATTCGCCGGTCGCGAACCGGCCGCTCACCTGTCTGACCTTTGCCGTCAACCATCGAATCGGCGGTCTCGAAACGCGCGGCTACCACATCGTCAACCTGTCCCTGCACATGCTGGCCTCGCTGCTGTTGCTGGGCGTCGTGCGGCGGAGCCTTCGGGCTCCGAACCTCAGGGGGCGGTGGACGGATTGGAGCGCCACCTGGACCGCCACCGCAGTCGCGACCCTGTGGGCGGTCCATCCGCTGGGGACCGACGCGGTCGTCTACCTCACGCAGCGGTCGACGCTGCTGATGAGCTGTTTCTTCTTGCTGGCCCTGCTGGCGGTATTGCGTGCAGCAGAGTCACCTCGACGTCGCATGTGGCAAGCGATCGCGGTCGGCGCCGTCGCACTGGGCATGACGAGCAAGGAGGAGATGGTCGCCGCGCCGATACTCTTGGTGCTGTTCGAGCGGGGGTTCCTGGTATCGAGCTGGCGGCAGCTGCGAGGTCGCTGGCGGTTCTACCTGCAGCTCGCGGCCACCTGGCTGGTGCTGCTCGCCTGCGTGCTCGGTGGGCCGCACAACGTCACGGTTGGCTACTCCACCAGTCTCCGAACCTCGGCGGTGGATTGGCTCATGACCGAGGCGCCGGCGGTCGTGCAGTACGCGCGCCTGGCACTCTGGCCACACCCTCTGCGTGGGGTGTACGACTGGCCGATCGAGCGGGAACTGTCGGCCGTGCTGGTACCAGGAGCACTGGTGATCGCCGCGCTGGTGGTGACGGTGCTGCTCTGGCGCCGCCGACCCTGGTGGGGCTGGCTCGGCGCCATGTTCTTCCTGCTGCTCGCACCCACGTCGAGCATCCTGCCCATCATCACCGAGGTTGTCGCCGAGCGGCGAGCGTACCTGCCGATGCTCGCCGTTCTGATACCGGTTGTGATCGGTGCATCGCACGCTCTGGGGCTGCTGGCGGCGCGGGTGCGCTTGTCCCGTGTCTCACGAATCGCAGTCTTTGCCATCGTTGCCGCGATTCCGATAGTCGCGGCGATTCCCGCTACTCGAAACCACGCACGCATCTACGAGAACGAGGTCTCGTTCTGGACCGACGCCTACGCCAAGTCCGATCCCGACTGCCGCAGCTTCCTCGCCGGCGCCATCATGGGTTGCTACGGCAAGGTCCTGTACGATCAGGGGAGGATGGCGGAGGCGCATGAAGTGATTCGTCGCTCGGTGGAATGCGAGGCTCCCACCCCGACCCAGTGGCTGCAGTACGCCGTTTCGCTGACCGAGCAGGGCCGCGACGTGGAAGCGGAGACGGAGTTTCGCAGGATCTTGAAGGAGCGCCCCGACCTCTCCGAGGTCAGCGGCAACCTGGCGGTTCTGCTGATGAAGACCGGCTTGGCCGATGGGGTCCCTGCCGTGGAGCTCGCGCGTAACCCGCGCATCATCGAGGCGGAGCAGCTTCTACGGTCTGCCATCGCGCTCAATTCGCTTGGTGGCGCCAACCACAACCGCCTCGGATACTTGCTGTTCCGTCTCGAGCGGTACGCCGAGGCGGCCGTCCACTGGCAGCCGCTGTTGCCAGCTCGGCCGACAGACATCGACCTGCGCATGCGCTTGGTCGAGGCGTACGTGCATGCACGAAACCCCGAGTCGGCCAAGGCCGTGCTGCGAGACGTGCTGCGGATCAACCCGAACCACGGGCGAGCGCGGAGAATGCTGCAGGAGCTGTAGCCGTGGGTGGAAGTGTTCGCGGGAACGGCGCTTCCGTCGCCCATTGTTGGTGGCCAGATCCTAAGCTCATCATTGGCAAGGAGTTACGGTCGGTTCGGCGCTGACGGAGGGCGCGAGGCCCTGAGAGCGCCGCAGGTCCGGTGCACACTGGAGGTTGCGCGTCACGGACCAACTGTGGATGAATGAAGCATCACCCAAGGAGGCGGTCATGAAGCAGAAGCAGAGCACCGGAAGGCCGGACGAAAGAGGTGTGTTGACACGACGGGCGTTCCTGCGCGGCTCGACGGGCGTGCTCGTCGCATCCTCGTTCCTGGGGAGCTGTGCTGCCGTGCGAGGGGGCCGCGCGATCACCGCGCAGCCCCGACTGGCGCGCGGTCCCGCGTCGAAGTACACGCCTCGCGTCAAGGCGGCATTCGTGCGCCGGAAGGAGGACTACGGGATGTGGTGGCCGGGCGCGGTCTACGACGGCGAGGCCGCGCGCGCCATGTATACGACGCAGCTGCAAGAGACCGCCAACGGCCTCGGCGTCGAGCTCGACCTGCGCCCGGAGCCTATCTTCTCGCCCGCGGAAGCGGACGCGTGGGTCGCGGACGCGAAGGCGAACAAAACGGACGGGCTGATGGTCGTCCTGCTCGATCGACAGCAACACGCATGGCCGACCGCGCACAAGGCCGCGGCGAGCGAGATCTCCACCATCGTCTTCGCGCCGTTGGGCAGCTCGTTCACCACGAACACCATCCGCCTCGCCGAGCAGACTGGGTGCGTCATCTACGCGACGGACGACTTCCGGCAGCCGGCCTACGGCATGAAGATGCTCGCGGTGCGGTCGAGGCTCGAGCGGGCACGCTGCGTCGTCCTGAGGGGAGCCAAGCGCTACGACTCGAGGATGGCCGATCTCGGCATCACGCTGCACCACGTCCCGGCCCAGGAGTTCCTCGACGAGTACCGAGCGATGGCGGTCACCGAGGAGATGACCGACATGGCCAGGTCGTACACCCGCCAGGCGCGGCGGCAAGTCGGGGCCACCGCGGATGACGTGCTCAACGGCATCAAGAGCTACTTCGTGGCGTGCTCCATCCTCGAGCGCGAGGACGGCGACGCGATCACCATGGACTGCCTCGGCGCGCTGGGGAAGACCGAGGTGAGCCTGCCGTGCATCGCCTGGTCGCGGATGAACGACGACGGCATCCCCGCCGCGTGCGAGGCGGATTCCGGAGCCGTCGCGTCGCACATGCTCGTGCAGCACCTCTTCGATCGCCCCGGCTTCCAGCAGGATCCCGTGGCGGACACCTCCGACGACTGCCTCATCGGCGCGCACTGCTCGTCCCCGACACGCCTGAACGGCTTCGATCAGCCCGCGGAGCCCTACGACCTGATCCACCACCACGGCAACCGTGACGCCGTGCCCCGCACGATCTGGCGGGTCGGCGAGCGCATCACCTGCCTCGACGTCCTTCCCGGCGACGAGAAGGCGGAACGAAAGACCGAGCTCCTGATCTCCGTCGGCAACGTGACCGAGAACATGAGCATCCCCCCCGCCGGCGGCTGCGTCGTCTCCGTCAAAGCGAAGTTCGACGGCGACCAGAACGTGCTCACCTTCCCCGGCTTCCACCAGCTCTTCTTCTACGGCGACTACCGCCGCGAGCTCGAGAACTTCGCTCAGCTCCTGGACATGAAAGCCACCATCGTCTGATGAAGGGACTCTCCGCTCTCGCCGTCCTCATCGCCTTCTCCGCTCCCGCGAGCGCCCAGGTCCGCGAGGACTACCCGATCCAGGCGGTGCCCTTCACCGACGTCCACTTCGCGGATGCGTTCTGGGCGCCGCGCATGGAGACGAATCGCTCGGTCACCATTCCCTACGCCTTCGAGAAGTGCGAGGAGACGGGCCGCATCGACAACTTCGCCAAGGCCGGCGGGCTCATGGAGGGCGAGTTCGAGGGGATCTACTTCAACGACTCGGACGTGTTCAAGGTGATCGAGGGGGCGGCATACGCCCTCTCCCTCGCGCCAGATCCGGAGCTCGACGCGTACCTCGACGACCTGATCGCCAAGATCGCGGCCGCCCAGGAGGACGACGGGTACCTCTACACCTCGCGGACCCTGTCGTCGCCCGACAACATGCCGCCGGGAGGCCCGGAGCGCTGGTCGAACATCGACCATGGTCACGAGCTCTACAACGTCGGGCACATGTACGAGGCCGCCGTTGCCCACTACATGGCCACGGACAAGCGATCGCTGCTCGACGTGGCGATCAAGAACGCGGATCTGATCTGCAGTGTATTCGGCCCCGGGAAGCTGCCCTGGCCGCCCGGTCACCAGGAGATCGAGATCGGGCTCGGCAAGCTCTACCGCACGACCGGGGATCGGAAGTACCTGGAGATGGCGAAGTTCTTCCTCGACGCCCGTGGTCGCGAGGTGGGTCGGCACCTCTATGGGCAGTACAGCCAGGATCACGTGCCCGTGGTCGAGCAAGAGGGGGCCGTCGGCCACTCGGTGCGCGCCGCTTACCTGTACTCCGGAATGGCCGACATCGCCGCGTTGACCGCGGATCCGGACTACGTGACGGCCATCGATCGCATCTGGAACGACGTCGTCGGCAGGAAGATGTACCTCACCGGCGGCATCGGCGCCGCGGGGGGAATCGAGGGCTTTGGAGAGGGCTACGACCTCCCGAACCGCACCGCCTATGCCGAGACCTGCGCCGCGATCGCCAACGCCATGTGGAACCACCGCATGTTCCTCCGGCACGGAGACGCGAAGTACGTCGATGTCCTGGAGCGGGTGATCTACAACGGTTTCCTGTCGGGCGTGGCGCTGGAAGGGAACACGTTCTTCTATCCGAATCCGCTCTCGTCCCTCGGCGGAGCGCGTTCGCCGTGGTTCGGGTGCGCGTGCTGCCCGAGCAACGTGTGCCGGTTCGTCCCCTCGATCCCGGGCTACGCCTACGCCCACCGCGGCGACGAGCTCTACGTGAACCTTTTCGTCGGAGGGACGGCCGAGATCGCCCTCGAGGGCGGCGTCGTGCGGGTGGAGCAGGAGACGGAGTACCCGTGGCAGGGCGACGTCGCGCTCACCGTGCACCCCGCGGAGGCGGGACGCACCTTCTCGATCCTCGTGCGCATTCCCGGCTGGGCGCGCAATCGGCCGGTGCCGAGCGACCTGTACCGTTACGCGAAGCCGTGCTCCGAGGGTTCGACCCTGAGCGTGAACGGCGAGGCGGTGGAGGTCACGCCGGAGAGCGGCTTCGCCCGCCTGACGCGCGAGTGGCAGGACGGCGACGTGATCCGCCTGCACCTCCCGATGCCCGTCCGGCGCGTGCTCTGCCACGAGGAGGTCGAGGCGAACGTCGACATGGTGGCGATCGAGCGCGGGCCGCTCGTCTACTGCGCGGAGGCGGTCGACAATCCGGGCGGCGGGGTGCTCGACCGTCTGGTGCCGGGCGCCGCCGAGCTCCGCGCCGAGCATCGGGCCGACCTGCTCGGCGGGATCACCGTGATCACGTTCGACGCCCTCGGCGCCTCCCGCGGCGTCGAAGGCAATTCCCCGCGCCTGGAGCGCCGCGAGCTCACCCTGATCCCCTACTACGCCTGGGCTCATCGCGAGCGAGGCGCGATGACGGTGTGGCTGGCCCGCGCCCTGTCCGCCACCAGCCCGGGCCCCGCCCCCACCATCGCCCACACGAGCACGGTGACGGTGTCCGGCGGCGGGCCGGTCAGCGCCCTGACCTCCCAGCTCGAGCCGAAGAGCTCCGGCGACCACACCTACCCCTTCTTCCACTGGTGGCCGCGCAAGGGAACGAAGGAGTGGGTGCAGTACGACTTCGCGAAGGCGGAGACCGTCTCGTCCGTGTCGATCTACTGGTTCGACGACACGGGCCGCGGCCAGTGTCGCCTACCCGTGTCCTGGGAGCTCTTCCGCCGAGACGGCGAGGAGTGGCAGCCGGTCACCGGCGCCAGCGGCTACGGAGTCGAGATCGACGCGTACAACGTGACGACCTTCGACGCGGTCACCACCAAGGGCCTGCGCCTCGAGGTCCAGCTCCCCGGGGGATTCTCCGCCGGTATCCATGAGTGGAGCGTGAGGTAGCGGATTCCGCACGGGTCAGGATTCGTCACTGAGCGGAAACGCGGTGCCATGCTCCGGGGGATGGACATCACCACCGGCGGGCCACCGATGGCTGGAGCGCCATTTGCAGCCTGCGTGCTGCCCCCGCCCCGAACAGGACCACCTCCCATGCGCCACGCCCTCCGGCTCGCCGCGGTCTTGCCGATCCTGACGCTCTCGGCCCTTCCCGCCCTCGGGAGCTTCGCCCCCCAGCGCGCCCTCGATCCGCGCAGCTACACGTCCCCGTCCGGTAGCTGGAGTCTGTATGTGAACCCCAGCGCCCCCACTGGAGCCGGGAAGGCCACCTACACGCTGAGCTACGAAGGGGAGACGCGCTGGTCCCGGACGCACAAGGTGACGTTCGAGAAGGCGATCGTCACCGACGGAGGGGATTCGGTCGGCTACGGATACACGTGGGGAAGGGAATCGAATCGAGGCAGCTTCTTCACGGCCAAGCTCTCGTGGGAAGGCGAGCTCTCGTTCGTGGAGCGGCTGCCGAGGAAGCTCAGTCGGCACTTCCACACTGACCCGGATCCGTGCGCCCTCGACCTTCTGCACGTTCCGGCGGCGAAGCGGGCTCTCGTCCGGATCGCGGATCCCGACCACAACCGGGCGAGCGAGGAATGGAGGGTCTTCGACCTACGCGAGGGCAAGCTCGTCCTCTCCTGTCGACCTCGGGATCGTCAGGAGTCGGCGGATCCCCTCCAGCGGATGATGGCGGCCCGTGTGGTCGACGCAACTCCCCTCGTCCTCGTCCAGTGGCACAGCTGGACACGTGGCAAGACTGGCCCCCATTCCGAGGGAACGCGATACGGGCTCCTTCACCTCGATGGCCGATGCGTGTGGAACGAGGATCTACCCGACGACTACTCCGGCCTGGAATACGAGGAGATGCAATCGTTCCTGTGGACGGGAACGATTGTCGACGTAGGCGCCGGACGATTCTCCGTGCGGCACTACGCGGACGAGAAGGTCGTCACGTACGCCGTGCGCCGCGCCGAGGACGACTCGTGGATGGTGGTCGAGGTGGAACGAGGGCCGTACGAGACACCGGCCCGCGAGCCGGCGGTCGAGCGGATGAAGGGCATCCAGGACGTCGCCGCCCGGCACCTCGGGTCGTTCGACCTCGTTCCCGACGAACCCCCGGCATCCGCTGTCCGCTACCCGGGCCGCCCGAGCTTCGATGAGGACGGACACTTGGCCTTCGTCTCCAGCGCCCTGTACAGAGCTCCGGTCACCCTGAAGGTGATCGACCAGGAAGGATCCTCGATTGTCGAGTACCCCCTCGAAGACGTTTCGGAAGAGCGCGGTAACTGGTACCGGACGGTTTGGGACGGCCGCGGCTGCTACTTGCTGCTGAATAGGAGCCTCCCCCCCACCTATCGGGCCGAGGTCTGGGCAATCGAGAAGGAGACGGGCATTGCCGAGCGGCGGTGTGTGTTGTCCGGAAAGTGGGTCTCGGGGCTGGAGAGCTTCGGCGACGGTGGCTTCGCCGTACTCGCCGGCGACCTTCGCTTGTACGCATCCGACGGGAGCTTGCGGCGAGTAGTCGAGGATTTGGGTTGCCATCGGGGGAAGATCGAAGGTTGGACGCGGTTGACGGATGGCAGGTTCGTCATGCTGGTGAACCATCCGCCGAGCATTCGCTTCCTGGAGGCGGACGGAGGCCTCGGAAATGTGATCCTCCTCGAGGAGGTTTGGGGTAGGAAGCCTGGGAACCTGGGGAGGGTGGCCGCGGATCAGGACGGTGGCGTCATGGTGGTTGATTCCTCGTCGACAATCCTGCGCCTGCGCGCGGACGGATCTGTGCGCGGCTCCTTCGTGCCGAAATTCCCCGACGGCCGGCAGTTCTCCTTCTGGAGCAGTCCGCGCGTCGACGGAGAAGGTCGGCTGTGGGTTTCCGACCGCTACGCCCTGCTGCGGCTCGACGAGGAGGGAGTCGTGGATCGGATCCTCGGTGATCCCCCCGGCCTGCACCGTCTGGGGGAGATCGTAGCCCTCGCCCTGGGGCCGAGCGATCGGGTTTACGCGGCGGGAGAGCGCACGGGGGCAGTGCACGTCTTCCGCGCCGACGGGACCTTCGTCCACCGCTGCGAGCCCGATCCAGAGGATTTCTCCCAGCGCCTCTCTTGGGTTGACGCCTCCTTGACGGTCGATCCCGAGGGACGGGTGGTGCTCAGCGATGGGAATCCGGACGGCTCGTTCATTGGGCCTCCTCGTTACGTCCGGTTCTCCGCGGAGGGGAAGCGCCTCGGCACGATGAGGTTCGGCCTGGACGTCGTGAGGGAACGCTGCCACGCGCGTCGCCCTGACGAGGGCTATCTCGTCGTCGGCTACGAAACCGCCTTCCTCGTCGACGGAGAAGGTAAGAGGACCCGCACCATCGACCGACGCCCCGGCGGAGCGTGGCTCCAGAGTCCCAAGGAGGCCGCCGTCGCCGCCGACGGCTCGTTCGTGATCTTCACCGCCGGTCCCGAGCGCCAGGGGGTGAGGTGGCCTCCGAGCGTGCACCTCTACGACCGGGACGGAGAAGCCCTCCGCGGCTTTGCGCTGCCCAGCAAGGTGCGCGACATCGTTCAGCTCGCCTACGACGGCGAGTGGATCGTCACGAATTCCTACGAGGGAGTTCTGGTCCTGGACGCGGCGGATGGGACGCTGCAACGGCTCACCCTCCCCGCACCGCTCGACGAGCAGGCCAGCCACTGGCAGCCCCTCCTGCCTACGCGGACGAGGGAGCTGTGGCTCTTCGACGGTGAGCGAACGCTGCACCGCTTCGCCCTGCCCGAGTGATCGACCTCCACGACCGCGCGCGGATCGCGGTAGCGAGCCCGGATCAGTCGCGCTCCACGGTGTGAGCCGCCCCGGTTGGGACGGCGTCGACGCTCTGTACGTGGCCGTCCGGCCAGGTCACGGTCACGTCCACGGAGGTGGTGCCGGGGGCGAAGCCGAAGTGGGCGATGTACTGGTTGGCGGCCATGAAGCTCACGCCGCTCGCGAGCCAGCGGGTCTGGGTTCCCGAGGCGGTCTTCGCCGCGATCTTCGAGCCGATGCCGCGGTGGTCGTGGCCGGGGCGGGTGTCCTTCAGAGCCACGATCAACCAGTCGCCGCCGTCCCGGTCGTTGCGGAGCACGCGGATCGGCTGGCTCTTGCCGCACACGACCATGTCGACGTCGCCGTCTCCGTCCAGGTCCCCGAAGCTGGTGCTGCGGTCCAGGTGCTCGTCGCCGAGCCACGCGCCCGCCGTCGCGGGCTGGAGGCGGCGGAATCGGTCGCCGTCGCGCTCGTAGAGCACGGGGGCCTGTCGATACCTCCAGCCGTTGGCGGCGCAGACGTCCTCCGGATAGATGTGCCCGTTGAAGAACACCAGGTCCTCGTCCGCGTCGTGATCGAAGTCGTACAAGCAGGTCGCCCAGGAGAGGAAGGGTCGGCCGTCGATCTGCAGACCGTAGGTGCTCGTGCGATCCTCGAAGATCAGGTCGCCGAGGTTCACGTGCAACGTGTTCGTGTCGTACATGAAGTTCGTGGTGAACACGTCCGGCATCCCGTTGCCGCTCACGTCCCCGATGGCGATGCCCATCGTGGCCTGGGGCGCCCCCTCCTCGCTGTACGCGATTCCGCTCATCGCGCCCACCTCGACGAACTTGCCTCCGCCGAGACCGCGGAACAGATAGCTCGCCCGCGAGTCGTTGCCGACGTAGATGTCGTTCACGTGATCGCCGTTGAAGTCGAGGATGACCGAGCCTAGACCCCAGGAGGGTGCGGCCTTGCGAATGCCGGACGACTCGCTGACGTCCTCGAACGTGCCATCGCCGCGGTTCTCGTAGAGCATGTCCGGCGTCGGGGGCAATCCCATGGGGCCCGCGAGGACCTGAACGCCCAGGAAGCTGGCCTGGTGACGCGGCCCCGCCGCGTCGAGCACCACGTAGTTGGCGACGTACAGGTCCAGGTCCCCGTCGCCATCGATGTCGCCGAACGAGGGGCCGGAGCTCCAGGCGTCGCCTTCCACTCCCGCCTCGACGCTGACGTCCACGAATCCCCCCTGGCCGGTGTTCCGGAGCAGGGCGTTCTTGCCGTAGCAGGCCACGTAGACGTCATCGAAGCCGTCGTTGTCGTAGTCGCCCACCGCGCAGCCGTAAGCCCAGCCGTCGAAGGTGAGGCCGGCCCCCTCCGTGACGTCCTCGAAGCGCATCCCTCCCTGGTTCTCGTAGAGCCGGCAGCCGGGTCCCTTCGTGGGGCTGTCGAGCGTGGCTCCGTTGGGGACGAAGACGTCCGGATCGCCGTCGTTGTCGAAGTCGAGGATGGCCAGGCCGGTTCCCTTCACCTCGATCAGCATCGTGGGGGGATTCCGACCGCTCGTCACCGTCATGTCGATGCCGCTTTCCGCGGTGACGTCGGTGAAGTGCAGAGCGCCGCGCTCCTCCACCGGTTCATCAGCGGGAGGACAGCCGGTCAGGATGCAGACGAGGAGCAGGAGGGCCAATCGGTTCACCGGACACCTTCCTTGGTTCAATGCTGCTAGCGGCCGCCCGGGGAACCCGGTCAGCGGTTCGCCGCCTCCGTCGCGCGCTCGAAATCCTGCAAAGCGCGGCGGGCGCCCCCCGCGTCTCCCAGGCGTGTGAGGACCCGAGACAGCGTGTAGTAGGTTTGGGGATCCCTGGGGTTGAGTTGCAGACTGGCCAGCAACGCGGAGCGCGCGTTCTCCAGCTCGTCCTTCTGCAGATAGGCATCTGCCTTGCTCGAGAGGATCACGGCCCGGTTGGCCGCCATGTTCATCCCGCGTTGCGCCTCGAGGATCTCGAGAGCCTTGATCGCCTGATCGAGGTAGAGGATGGCCTGGTCCGGATTCCCGTCGGCGATCTCGAGTAGGCCGAGGACCGAGAGGGCCTCGCCATGGCCCGGCTGGAGCTTCAGGAACATCAAGAGCGATTTGCGGGCCAGATCGCCCTCGCCCAGGCTCACCAGGCACCGGCCGTAGGCGAGGAACACGTACTCGCCGCCGGCGAAGCTGGGACCTTGCTCGAGAACTTTCTCGAACCCCGGACGCGCGGCCCCGTACTGCGCGGTGCGGAAGAGGATCTCGCTGCGGATGAAGGTGGCCTGGAGGTTGTCGGGATTCCGGGCCAGCTCCTGCTCGATGAGCTGGCGGACCCGCTCCATCGAGCCGGAGGACATCGCCTGGCGAATCTGGGCCATCCCCGAGTTCGGAGGCGGCCAGGAGTCCTTCCCCATGGCCTCCGCGAAGGCCGGGTACGCCGCGTCGAGGAGGTCGGAGGTGGTCGTCCCCTCTCCGTCGGCCGCGTTCCCACAGGAAGCGGACAACAGCAGGAGAAACGTGCCGACCAGCAGGGCCAATGGGCTCGAAGGCGAAACGTTCCGGCGGGGGGAAGAGCGCTCCAGCTCCATGAGACGAGGGGATGCTATCCTCGGCCCCGGAGCAGATCAAGGCGGCGCAACGCCCGCACGCCATCGCAACGTTTCACGCCCATGAAGCCGATCATCGCCGCGAGCCTATTGTCATGCGTCCCTCTCTTCGCCTGCGCGACGTCCGAGGTCTACCGGGCCGATGCATCCCTCCTCGTCCCCTGGAGCGCGAAGGCGCAGCGCGAGCTGCCCACTCCGCCCTACGCGGCGAGATACGCGGACGGGGACCGCGCGCTCACCTTCGTGGCATCACGGCACGAGCACCTAAGCGGCTGCCTCACCTTCGAAGTGGTCGAGCGCGAGATCGAGCTCCTCGATCCGCAGGTGATCGTCATCGAGGGACTCACGAGCGATCATGGCTTCTCCCCGGAGGGCTACGGCGAGTGGGCCTCGGGGATGCCCGAGGGCGACCGGTGGGTCGGCGGCGAGGCGGCCTACGCCGCGTCCCGGGCGTTGGCCCTCGACATCCCGTTCATCGGCGCGGAGCCGAGCCGGCTCGCGGTGCGTGAACAGATCGAGGAGGGCCCCTTCGAACTGCGCGATCTCGTGTACTACGTCACGGTACGACAGATCCCCCAGTGGAAGCGGTCCGGCGAGGACGAGGGGAAGACCTTCGCGGAGCTGTTCGACCGGTACATCGTCCAGTGCGGGAGGGCCTACGACATCGGCCCCGGCGAGTTCTCGGACCTCGACGACTTCGAGCAGTGGTACGCGGAGAAGAACGAACGAGGCTTCGATTACGATGAGATCGACACGAACGTGACCGCTCCCATCGCATCGGACGACGCCTTGTTCACCAACCGGATTTCCGCCCGCGTGGGAGCCATCCGGGATGCGCACATCACCGGCGTGATCGCGGACATGCTCAACCGCTACGATCGGGTGCTCGTGGTCTACGGAGCGGGGCACCACGTGCAGCAGGCTCGGGTCCTCGAGGACATGCTCGGAGGTCCCCGTGAGACGCAGGAGGCTCGGTAGCCCCGACCTCTCCCGCCGGGTAGAGAGCTCGGACTGGCATCCCGTTGACATCCTCACGATTCGGAAGGGAGACTAGGAACCGTGCACATCGAGCCCCGCAAGATCTTGCCCGCGTTCTTCGCCTTGCTGCTCGCGATCGTCGCCCTCGCGCCCGCGCCCCGCGCCCAGGAGCCCGAGGAAGAGGAGGAGCGGCGCAGCATCCCCGAGCTGCTGAGCGAGATCCGGGCGGCACGCGACGACGTCTCCTACGACACGCTCCTCGAGCTGGCGGGCCACGCGAACGCCGAAGCCCTGGAAGCGCTCCAGAGGGTCGTGGGATGGCTCGAGGAGCCGCGGGCGCTGAGGCTGGCCTACTGGAGCTTCTACGTCTTCGGACAGGTGGACGAGCTGAAGGCTCCCGCCGTCGCGTTCCTGCGCAGCGAGGCGCTGAAGCCCTCCCTGCCCGAGGCCCGCGCCGGGGCGGCCCGCGCCCTCTGGTACTTCGGGGCGACCGGCATCACCGCGCTCGAGGTCGTGCTCCGCAAGAGTCGGGATCCCGAGATCCGCGGGGTCGCCGCCGAGGGCGTCATCTCGCGGCTGGTGAGATCGCCCGACCTCGATCTCCTCGAGCTCGTCCTCGACAACCTCCCCTCCGCCTCCGCTTCGAAGCTCCGGCCGGCGGCGCGGATCGAGCTCTACGGGACCAACGAGGCGCGTGCGGCGTTCCTCTCGCGGCTGAAGCGCGGCCGGTACCCCGAGGCGCTGCGGATCGTGCTGCTCGACGGGCTCGTCTCCGATCGATCGGAGCAGGTGACGAGGGCCCTGCTCGGAGCTCTCCGGCAGGGCCCACCCGGGCTGCAGCTCCATGCCCTCGAGGCTCTGATCGCTCGCGGACAGGAGAAGCGCGCGGCGACCACGATCGAGGCGCTCGCCCGCTCGCGCGAAGCCGACGTCCGGCTCGCCGCCATCGCCGCGATGGGACTCCTCGCCCTGGACGACCGCGAGATGGAGCGGCGCGTGTTCAAGCTGTCCCGGAGCCAGGATCCGCTCAACCGGCTCGGCGCGACCGATGCCTTGCTGGAGCTGCGAACGCTCGAGGCGATTCAGGCGCTCTACGGTCTCCTCGCCGATCCCGACTGGCGCGTTCGCTCGGCTTCGATTCGAGGCACGGTGATCTTGCGCCGTGCCGACGCCCTCCCCCCCCTGATCGCCCGCCTGGACGAGGAGACGGGTCGCCTGCACGCCGAGGTTTGGAACGGGCTGCGGCTCCTGACCGGGCTCGACCTCGGTCGGCGAACCGTGCGATGGCAGGAGTGGTGGAACGCCGAGGGCGCTTCCTTCGAGCTGCCGCCTCTCGAGGAAGTCGAGGCGCTCATCTCCAAGCGCGCGGCCCGCAAGGCCGAGGGATTCGGCTCGGCGACGTTCTACGGCCTGCCCATCCTGTCGGATCGGGTGTGCTTCGTCGTCGACGTGAGCGGATCGATGGACCAGCCCGCTCACATGCGCGAACGCACGACCTCGGAGGAGAGCGGACCGACGCGGATCATGGTCGCCCTCGACCAGCTCCGCGGACTCCTGAAGCGGATCCCCGACGGACGTCGATGCAACGTGATCTTCTTCGACTCCGTGGTTCGGGAGTGGAAGGACGGCGTCGTCCCGCTGGACGAGGAGACCCGGGCCGACGCCATCGAGTTCATCGCCAAGCAGACGGCGGGGGGCGGTACGAATCTCTTCGACGCGATCGACCTGACGTTTCGGGATCCCCTGGTGGACACGATCTACATCCTCTCCGACGGTCAGCCCAGCGGCGGGACGATCACGGAACCCGAGGAGATCCGCAAGGAGGTCCGCCGACGCAACCGCGCGCGGCGCATCCAGATCTTCAGTGTCTCCGTCGGCCGAAAGTCAGCGCTGCTCGAGCAGCTCGCCGACGACGGCGGGGGGGAGTACGTCGAGGTGGGAATCCCTCCGAAGGACGACGCGAAAGACGCCTGTTTCGAGGAGTAGGCCGCGGCCAGATCCTCGGGTCCGGGCGGCCTCTGTCTCCTCGAGCTTCCCCTTCCTCTCCCTGGCGGCCTCCCCGCCGCCCTATACATTTCCGTGCTCCCGGTCTCCCGATCTCCCGGTCTTCCCCCTTTCCGTGTTTCCGTGTTTCCGTGCTGGCGTACGTAGCCCCCCTGCACTCATCGGACCTCGGGCAGGCACGGTCGTGGACGCGTACTACGACTGGGACGAGCACTGACCCAGCCGCGCGATGCGCATCCGGGCGTCGGCGCCGACGTCACCCCGCGCGATGACGACCAGGCGGCCACCGTCGGGGGGGCACGGAGCCGGACGGCAGGTCATGCCCGCGACCGAGTAGTCGAGGTGGACGAAGCCGTCCGCCGAGGGCACGAAGCCCTTGGCCCGCCAGACGGCGTCTCCGAGCGCACGGAGCTCCGCGAGCAGCTCGTCAGGATCGATCGGATCGCGCACCTCGACGACCGAGCGGGCGTAGCGGGGATCGGCGCAGGGCGCGAGCTCGCCCGCCAGCTCGCGCACCGGAGAGGGAGCCAGGATGTCGAGGTCGAGCCGGGCGTGCTCGGCGCGCAGGACGATGGCCCGGGGATTGATGGCCGCGACCTGGGCCTCGACGGCGCGTATCTCGGCCTCCGGGTGCAGGTCGATCTTGTTCACGATCGCGAGGCTGCAGGCCTCCACCTGGGCCACGACGTTCGGCAGCGTGTGGAGCAGCTTCGGGAAGGTGGTCGGATCGACGATGGCGACGATCGTGCGAAGCTCGAACTGCTCGCTCAGGCCCGTCTCGAGGAGCAGGGGGCCGGCGACCCTGGGATCGGCGATCCCGCTCGCCTCGATCACGACGCCGTCCAGCCTCTCCCCCGACTCGTCGGTCCATTCCGCGATCCGCCGCAGACTCCCGACGAGCTCGCCGGACAGACAGCGGCAGAAGATGCTCCCCCCCGGAATGGAGAGCACCCGGTCCTCGGGAAGGTCCAGAAGCCGACCGTCGACGTCCACGGGCCCGAACTCGTTGACGACGAAGGCCAGCCGGCGATCCCGGTCGCGGGCGATCACGTGCCGCAGCAAGGTCGTCTTGCCGCTGCCGAGGAAGCCGGTGACGAGGCTCAGGGGTATCAAGCGCCCTCCTCGTCGCCGGTCCGCCGCAACTCGTGATTGGTCTTCATGTCATGGCCTCCGCGTTCGAAAACGAAGGAGCCGGATCTTCCACCCCCTCCCCGCACCAGGATACCCTCACGCCTTCCCCATGGAGAACGACGCGCTCTTGAAGAGGATTCGCGAGGAGTACGTCCTCGACTGGAATGGGATCCACGGGGCGGGTCACTGGGCGCGGGTGCGCGAGAACGGGCTGCGGCTCGCGCCGACGACCGGGGCGAAGGAAGAGGTAATCGAGTATTTTGCCCTCCTTCACGACGTGCGGCGGCGCTCCGATGGTACCGATCCGGAGCACGGGCCTCGGGCCGCCGAGCTCGTCCGGATGATCGCGGGGAGCCTCGTTCCGCTCCCCGAGGCCGACCTCGAGCTCCTGATCGTCGCCTGTCGCGACCACACCTTCGGCCTCACCACCGGCGATCCCACGGTGATCACCTGCTGGGACGCGGACCGCCTCGACATCGGTCGCGTGAGCATCCGCCCCGATCCCGCCCGCCTCTGCACCGACGCCGCCCGCGATTCCGAGGTGATCGAGTGGGCCTGGCACCGCAGCCGGACGGGGTGACGCGCGACGCCGGTCGGAAAGGACGGCGAGATTCGCTGGGGTTCGTCGCGTCGAGCGGCCGATAGAGGCCCAAACGTCCCCCCCGGACCAGCCCCCCCTCCAATCGTGTCCAACTCCCGCCTGCTCGATCGGCCCGCGGCCGACCTCTCTCTCGTCTGTCGACTGCTCGTAGCCCGAGCGGTGAACCTCCATCGCCTCCTCGTGGCCCACGGCTCCGCGAGCACGGCCCGCGGCCAGCTCGCCCGAGCGGTGGGAAGCCTGGACGAGGCGGCCGAGGCCCTGATGCTCGTGACCGGCTCCGCGCCTCGAACCGAGGAGGCGTCGCGGGCCACGCTCAGCGGGTCCTTCACCGGTCTCGTGAACGGAATGGGAATCGCGGGCGACCTTCCGGGGGACGACCAGGCGAGCTGCCTCTCGGGCAGCAGCCGCATCGTGCCCGTGGTGGACTTCCTCGTCTTCCTCTCCGGCTTGCGCCGCACCGGTGTCCTCTGGGTGGACACGCTGGACGAGACGTTCCGGATCGAGCTCTCCGAGGGAGAGGTGACCTACGCCTCCAGCGACAATCCTCCGCCCGGCAGCCGGCTCGGGGAGATCCTCGTCGAGCAGGGTTCCCTCACCCGGGAACGTCTGGACGAGATGCTCGAGGTCAAGGACGAGCTCCCCGAGCTCTTCGGCACCGCGCTGCTGCGCCGGGAGATCATCGACCGCGACGGGCTTCACCGAGCTCTCGTCCGGCAGATGCAGCAGATCTTCCAGCGCCTCTTCGCGGCGGACGTCGCCACGTACCACTTCGCCGCGGGCCTCCGGGTCGTCGCGGATCCCGACCTCCGCTGCAACGTGACATACCTCCTGCTCGAGTGCGCCAAACGGGCCGACGAGACGGATCGGGACGCCCTCGACTGACGGCGGGAAGGCGCGCGGGCGGCGACGGTGTGGATTGACAATCGCCGATCGCGGCCCACACTCGGGAGGATGAAGGTCGTCGACGACGAGCGCCCTCTCGAGGAGCGGCGGCGGCTCTCGCGCCTGATGGAGCTCTTCGCGGAGCTCCCGCCCCCGCCGGATCCCTTCGGGCTCTGCCCGCGGTACGCCGAGCACCACGCACGCTTCCTGGCCGCCGCCGACGGAGACGACGCGGAGGAGATCGAGGAGGCATTCCTCACCCTGTACGCGCACGTCCACGGCCACGAGGCTCCGTACACCGCCGAGGAGCGACGGCGCGTCGACGAGACGGGCGGCTACTGGGCCCACGCCGGGGGGCTCTCGCCGATCCTCAAGGCGGGGCCCTTCCTGTCCACGACCACCGTCTCGGGCGACTTCGGCGCGGGCAACGGATTACAGGGCCTGCTGATGCAGAAGCTCGATCCCCACGCGCGCACGGTGCAGATCGAGATCTCGAGCCGGATGGTCGAGTTCGGACGCCACCTGCAGGCCTGGCTCGGCGTGCCCGAGGAGCGCGTGGAGTGGCGCGTCGGCGACGTGCTCGACGCCTCGCCGGCGGGGATGGACTTCATCTATCTCTACCGCCCCGTCCGCCCCGAGGGCGAAGGTCGCCGCTTCTACGAACGCTTCGCCGCCGAGCTCGACCTCGCGGAGGATCCCGTCGTGATCTTCAGCATCGCCGACTGCCTGCGCGACTTCCTCTCGGACCGCTTCGAGGTCTTCTACGGCGACGGGCACCTGACGTGCTTTCGCCAACGGATCGGCTGAGGTTCAGGGAAGCACGTCCGAGGACCGGGGCAGGTCCCCGATTCCCGACATGGCCTCGTCGAAGTACTCGAGGACCGGATCCGCGACCTCTTCGGTGTAGAGCGAGCTGATGGCTTCCCGTTCGAGCTCAAGGCACTCGTCGCGAACGTCGGCCTCCGTGTTCGGCATGGGACCCGGATCCGCGGTTTCCACGAGCCGACGGCGTACTTCCTCCATACCGCTCGTGAGACCATCTCGCTGTTCGACTGTGGCGCGCAGCTTCTCCGGAGCACCCGCGTGGTCTCGCACAGACTCGTACCACTGCCGCAACGAACTTGCCTTGGAGTCCACCTGCTCCTCGAGCCGTGCTCGGTTGGATTGAAACTGGGCACGATACACGGCAACGGCCGCGACCCGGAAGACCCGCTCGAGCTTCCGGCGCGTGGACTCGTCCCATGAGCATTCCTCCTTGTGCAGGAGCTCGTCGAGGTATCTATAGACGGCGAATCGCACCGCATCGACCGTCTGCTTCCTCAAGGCCGCGGCCACCTCCGCGGTCTGATCCGTCGCGTCCTCGCTGGATTCGGGAAGTCGCACGGATTCCTCGTCGAGATCCGGCTCCAGATCGAGATGGGTGAGCTTCAGGAAGACTCGCTGCTCCTCATCCTCCATCTCCCAGGCTCGCGTGATGAAGCCCGTCGTCCGGGTAACCTCCCAGTAGTTCTCTTCGTCGAGCGTGAGAATGACGACGTCCTCGTTGTCGCCAGGAACCTCCTTCGCTTGCTGGAGGACACGCAGCCAGTTGAGGAGAGCCTTGCGATTGATCGAGTAGGAGACGTCGAAGCGCATGTCGTCGTTCGAGGCAGCGGGACCCATGTTGATTTCCGGGCCACCGCCCAGGGAGGTCTCGCGCCCCAGCAACATCGTTCCAAACTCCTCCTCCCAGGCCTCCATCACGACCTCGAGCTCCCCGAAGGCTCCGGCCGCGTCGAACTCCCACTCGATCTCCTCGTCGCCAAAGACCCGAAAAGCCATGACACCGTCGAGGCAGGCCGCGTAGTAGGTTTCCTCCCCCTCGCGTATCGTCAGGAGAACGTGCTGCGGTCCGGCCATCACGAACCGCATCGTCCGCTCCACTCCGTCTTTCGAGATGGCCTTGTACGAGACGTCGAACGACTCGAGCTCGTTCGTCTCCTCGATCAGCCGATCCAAGACATCCTCATCGGCCAACATGCCCGGGCTTGTCCTGCCTTCCATGGCCACGGGAACTGCCGCCAACGCCAGAACCGTGCATCCAAGAGCCATTCCGAGACTCATCTTGATCGTCCTTCGTCTTCCAGGGGATGGCCAGGGGCTCCCCCGTGGCGAGCCGACGTCATGCTACACGAGGCGGGTACGAACGCACGTTCGGATCCTCGTCCTCCTCCCCTCCAGCCGCCCCGAGTGTCTGCCGCGGGAAACCCACCGGCCCCGGCGATCACTCGTCGGACACGATCCTCCCGTCGACCATGCGGATCACGCGGGGGGTGCGGGCGGCGAGCTCCTCGTCGTGGGTGACGACGAGGACGGTCTGCCCCTCGGCGTTCAGCTCGCCCAGGAGCTCGATGACCTCGATCCCCGACCGCGTGTCGAGGTTGCCCGTCGGCTCGT
Source organism: uncultured Planctomycetaceae bacterium (assembly GCA_964428225.1). GTDB lineage: Bacteria > Planctomycetota > UBA1135 > UBA1135 > JBFMCU01. The sequence continues at coordinate 43,578 of CAYRXS010000002.1, read as the reverse complement.
CGGCGAGGACGGCGTCGGGGCGGTTGGCGAGGGCGCGAGCGATGGCCACGCGCTGCTGCTGGCCGCCGGAGAGCTCGGAGGGGCGGTGGTCGCGGCGGTCCGACAGACCGACCCGGTCGAGCAGGGCGGCGGCGCGCTCGCGACGCTCGGCGGCTCGCACGCCCGCGAAGCGCAGGGGCATCGCCACGTTCTCCAGCGCCGTCGCGCGCGGCATCAGGTGGAAAGCCTGGAAGACGAATCCGAACCGGCGGTTGCGCACCGCGGCCATGCGGTTGGGATCCAGGCCGCTCACGTCCTCGCCGTCGAGCAGGTAGCGCCCCCGCGTCGGCGTGTCGAGGCACCCGATCACGTGGAGCAGCGTCGACTTGCCCGAGCCCGAGGGGCCGAGGACGGAGATGAGCTCTCCGGACTCCACCGCGAAGTCGATGTCTCGCAGCGCGCGCACCACGTTCTCGCCGCTGAAGTAGTCCTTGCCGATTCCCTCCAGGTGGATCATCGCTATTCCTCGCGCAGAGCCTCCACGGGGTTCATCGCCGCCGCGCGCCGCGCGGGCCACCAGCCGGCCAGGCCGCCCCCCACCACGAGCAGGGCGACGACGATCGCTCCGACTGGAACCGACACCTCCGGCCGGCCGACGTACCCCCTCACCTCGGGGTCGAGCTCGATCAGGTTCAGTAGCAGCAGGAACCCGGCGGCGACCGCGATGCCGATCACTCCTCCGACCAGGGTGACGAACAGGCTCTCGGCGAGCCGGGCCAGGGCCACGTCCCGTGGTCGCGCGCCGAGCGCCATCTGCACGCCGATCTCGCGCGTGCGCTCCTCCACCATCACGTACGTCACGTTCGCCACCCCCACCAGCGCGACGAGCAGGCCGATCACCCCCACCACGAGCATGAACGCGCGATTGCCGGCCAGGATGAGGTCGACCATCTCCTCGATCTCGACGTAGTCCATCATCCAGATCGCGTCCCGGTCGTCGGGGTGGATCCCGTTCCGGGCGGCGAGCGTGGCGAAGACGTCGTCCATCACCTCTTGGCGAGCCCCGGGTCCACGCTCCGGCTCGGCAAAGCTTCCCCACAGGATGGAGAGCTCCCGCCAGCCGAAGAGGTCCGTGAACGTGCTCGCGGGAATGGCGACCTTGTCGCGGTCCTCGCTGCTGTAGCTCGCCATCGTGATGCTCGGAACGCGGACACCGACCACCGTGAAGGTGCGACCCCAGAGCTCGACGGTCTCCCCCACCGGATCGACATCGCCGAAGAGCCGCTCCGCGGTGCGGTGACCGAGGAAGATCACGGCGCGGTGCTCGGCCTCGTCGCGCTCGTTCAGGAAGCGACCCCCGGGCTGCGGACGATACTCGCGCAGCTCGCCAAACGCCGGGCTGCACCCCACGACGCGGACGTTCAGGCGTGTGTCTCCGTACTCGAGGGGATTCGAGCTGCTCCCGACGCGCTCGATCGCGACATCCTTTAGCCCGGAGACGCCGGCGAGCACCACTTCTGCGTCTTCGGGCACGCGGTCGATCCACCGGCCGGCGGGCAGGCCCCGGTGCGGAACCGTCGTGGCGCCGCCGCCCACGCGCAGGAGTCCCGTGCCGAAGTTCCTCGAGGTCTGGCCCGAGGCGTCGACCATCTCGTTCCCGAGCGAGACCAGCAGGGTGAGGCTGAGCGTCCCCCATACGACTCCGAGCATCACGAGACCGACGCGACGTCGCTCGGCCCAGAGCTCGCGCAGGTGGTGGACGATCGTCTCCATCGCTCACTCCGCCAGAGCCCGAACGGGATCGAGCCGTGCGGCGCGCCGCGCCGGGAACCAGCCCGCGGCGAGCCCGATCACGGCGAGCAAAACGATCGTCCCCGCGCCGATCGGCGGGGAGATCCGCGGCACCCCGAGCACCTCGGAGAGCGGGCTCGCGCCGATTGCCGCGGTGAGCCCCACGGCGGCCAGGAATCCGACCACCCCCCCAACGGCCACGAGGATCAGGGCCTGCACGAGCACCTCCCGCAGGATCCACGCCGGTCGGGCGCCGAGAGCCATGCGGATCCCGATCTCGCGGGTCCGCCGGCGCACGACGAGGAACATCAGGTTGCCGACGCCGATGCCCCCCACGAGCAAGGTCAGCACGCAGGCGGTGACGACGAGGAAGTCCATCGCGCGGAACGCCGTCTCCCGAATCCGATCGAACTCGGTCGTGTCCCACACGTTGAGCGCGTCTCGATCGGCGGGATCGAAGCTCAGCCGGTTCCCCAGGACTTCGTAGACCCTCTGCGTGGCCGTCGCGGTGAGCTTGCGCTCGTGCGCTGCGTAGATGAAGTAGTCGACCCAGCGATCGCCGAAGACGCGGCGGAAGGCGGAAGCTGGGATGCAGATGCGTCCGTCGTCCGTGCCCTCGTAGTCGCTCTCCTGGAGCTTCGGTCGCATGATCCCGACCACGGTGAACGGAGTACCCAGGAGCTGGATCGTTCGTCCGATCGCGTCCTCGCCGCCGAAGAGGTTCCGGGCGATCCGGTCGCCGAGGAAGGCGACGCGACGCGCTTCGCGGAGATCGCGATCATCGAGGAAGCGCCCGCCGGGCGCCGGCGCGATGCTGCGCAGCGCGGCGTACTCCGGGAACACGCCGGAGATGGGCACGTTCAGGATCCGCTCGCCGCGCTGGACGCGATCCCAGCGCACGTACTCGGGACAGACGGCGTCGAGCTCGGGGATCTGCTCTCCCAGGGCGAGCACGTCCTCCTCGGTGAGCAGCACGCTCCTCCCCTCCGCGTACCCCGCGAAGGGTTTCGTCGTCCGCTGCCCCCACACGATGACGATGCCCCGGCCGAGCCCCGTCGCCTTCTCCTCCATCGGGTCCTCGAGCCCCCGCCCGAAGGCCAGGATCCCCACGACGCCGAAGGTCCCCCACGCGACGCCCATCACCGTGGACAGCGCGCGGATTCTCTGCGTGCGGAGCTCGGTGAGCCAGTCGCGGAGAGAGGAGAGGAGCTGCACGGCCGTGCTCGACTACCAGACGCGCTCGAGGACCTCGTCGCCCGCTTCGAGACCGCGGGTGATCTCGACGGTGAGCCCATCGCTCAGACCCGCCCCGACCTCCTTCTCGATCGTGCCCCCCTTGCCGTCGCTCATCACCACGAAGGCCTTCTCGCCGCGGTAGTCCACCACGCGTTCGGGAAGAACGAGAACGTCCTCGGTCCGCTGGAGCTCGATGCGGGCCACAGCGGAGTAGCCCGAACGCAGCACGAGCTCCGGTGGCGGGGTGACCGCGAGCTTCACGTCGAACACGGTGGCGTTGTTCACGATTCGGGAGCGCAGGGAGATCTCCACGAGCTCGCCCTCCACCCTCGCCCCGGGGAGGGCTCCGACCTCGAGCGTAGCCTTCATCCCCTCGCGCAACCGTCCCACGTCGATTTCGTTCACCGTCCCCCGGAAGATCGGGTGGTCCATGTCGGCGAGGATGAGCAGCTCGGTACCCGACCCGTAGGAGCTGGCCGGCACCACCGGTTGCCCTACCTCGGCGGACAGGTCGATCACGTTCCCTTCGATCGGGGAGCGCACGATGAAGTCGATCGTCTTGCCGTCCAGCTCCGCGTGTCCCTCGCGCAGGAGCTGGAGCTGCTCTTCCGCGTCGGACAGGGCGCGCTCCACGTTCTTGGTCATGCGCTCCACGTTGTCCTTTCCCTGGTACCACAGCATGGTCCGCCCCATCACGTTCTCGCCGTCGCGCAGCTCGGTGGCGTTCTCCTCCGCCTCGCGCGCCGCGAGGAGCGCACGCTCCGCCTGGAGCATGTCGAGATCGGTGACCACGGGCCGCACCTCGACCAACGCCTCGTCCTTCTCCACCTTCTGCCCCAACGCGACGAATCGCTGCGCCAACACGCCTCCGTGGCGCGACTTGACGGGCACCTCGAACCGCGGCTCGATCCGCCCGGTGGCCACGGCGTGACGCGCAACGGTTCCTCGTTCGACCACCACCGTCGAGTACTCCACGCCCTCGGCACACGAGAGAACGGCGAAGGCGAGGGCCGAGGACGACAGGGCGCGAAGGAGCGGCTGGTTCATGGCATGGCTCCGGGTTCGGCGCGCGGCGGAAGCGCGAGATCGGCAGGCGGCATGGTCCGGGGAACGTCGCTCACCATACGGTTTCCCGACGACGCCGTTTCGGTGGAGGGGAGGATCTTGGATAGGGCGGAGCTCGGGGAGCCCCTCCGCGGGATCCTCGAAGAAGATCCGATGCCGGCGGTCACGAACGTGGGCGTTGACAGTACGAGATCTTCCCGGCTCTGCAGTTCCCTTCAACCCGAGCTCACGAGAATCCATGTTCACACCCCTCCTCGAGCGATCCCCGCGCCGCACCCTCGCGCTTTCCGCCGCCCTCCTCCTCGCCCTGCCGGCCACCGCCGGTGCCCAAACGACCGCGGCGGAATACGAGGTGACGTTCGACGGCACCTGGAGCAGCGTCACTCACCCGAGCGCCTTTCCCTCCGGCGCGCACTTCTCCCCGCTGATCGGAGGAACACACAACGACCTGTACCAGGTCTGGCAACCGGGGGGGATCGCCAGCCCCGGTATCGAGATCATGGCGGAGACCGGATCCATCGGGACCCTGATCACCGAGATTCAGGCCGCGATCGCGGCGGGAACGGCGGGCGAGTTCGTTACCGGCCCGGGCCTCCCCGTGTCGCCGGGCCAGGCCGTGACCACCTTCACGGTCACGGATGCCTTCCCGCTCATCAGCCTGACGACGATGGTCGCGCCGAGCCCCGACTGGTTCGTCGGAGTACACGACGTCTCGCTCCTCGACGCCAATGGCTGGATCGACGACCTCACGATCGACCTCTACACCTACGATGCGGGAACCGACAGCGGCACCGGCTTCTTCTCGTCGAACCAGGACACCAATCCCCAGGACCCGATCCAGCTCCAGACGGGCGGACCGTTCTTCGGAACCGTGCCGCTGGGAACCTTCACCTTTCGACGCATCGCGAGCACGCTGCGCTATGGTTCGGGCGTGAATCCCGCGGACAGCATCGAGTACGCGGGAGCATCGCCCGCGATCGGGCAAACGCTCTCCTTCCTCCTCCATGATCCGAGTGGCACGATGGTCGCGCCCAGGTGACGTTCTTCGCCGTGTCGGCGTTTCCCGATCCGGGCTTCCCGGCGGGCACCTCGATTCCGAATTTCGGCCTCTCCGCCCCCGGCGCCGCGGGCGAGCTCTTGATCAGCCTTCCGCTGCTCGACCTCGTTCTCGGTGCGAGCTGGAACGGAGCGCCGGCGTCCGTCAGTGTCTTCGTCCCCAACGATCCCAGCCTCGTCGGCCTGGACTTCTACGGCCAGGGGCTGCTTCGCGACGCAAATCGCCGCTTCGGCCTGACGGATGCCATCGAGATCCGGGTCGGTCCGTAGTACCGATTCACGAACACCGGACGATTGCCAGCCATGCAGACGCTGCTCCTGACCTCGGAGGACCTGACCTTCGACTTCGCGGCCGCCAAGCGCGCGGCCGACGCTCTGGCCGAGAGCCTCCTCGGTGAGCACGTCTGCATGTCCTGGTACGACAAGGCCCGGGACCAGGAGTCCCCCGCCCACGTCAGCGAGTGCCACGAGGAGAACTGCGAGATCCCCGGCTACGTCGAGTACGCCGAGAACCGGGGCGCCGAGATCAAGGTGGAGGTCGGCGACGGCGACTTCATCTTCTGCTACCGCTCCCTCGGCGAGTTCGCGGACCACGACTGAAAGCCCCTTCCCGCGGGAGCCGGTTTCGGACGAGGGTGGTACGATGCCCTCGGTTTCATCCACGGCTTCCCCCGCCCATCGTCAGGGAGGAAGGAGAATGGTGCGTTTCTCGATCTGGCTCATGGTGATTGGTGCCCTGGAGGCGAGCCTCGCGCTCGGGGCAGCTGCTCAGGACGATCCGCGCAATCTGGCGCGCGACGCGAAGGTGACCGCCGAATCGGAGTACAGCGCCGAGTACCGAGCGGAGTACGTCGCCGACGGCATCATCCCCGAGAAGGAGCTTCGCACCGGCGCCGGGGAGGAGTGGGCTGTCGACGGCCGGACTCATCGAAACGGCGCCCGGATCACCTTCGCGTGGCCGGCTCCGGTCACCGTGTCCGAGATCGTCTACTACGGACGCACGTCGTTCGTGGTCGAATGCTGGAAGGACTACGAGGTCACGCTCGATGGCGACGCGAGACCCGTGGTCGAAGGAAGCCTGCGGTCGGGGCACGGACCCCAACGGATCACCCTTCCCGCGCCCACGTTGGCACGGGAGCTCTCCATCGCTTTCCTGAGCGCCCATGGCGGCCCGAATCCGGGAGCCGCCGAGATCCAGGTCTTCGCGGAGTCGCCGACGGACGCCTTCCTGGGAGCATTCGAGCCGCTTCCCGCCTACCAGCCTCCGGCTCCGGGGGACGGCTTCCCCGCGTCCCCCGTGCCCGAATCCTCCGTGCTCGCCGCGGCCGTCACGCGGGGAGAGCTCGGCTTCACCAGGCTGCTCGTCGTCCAGCGCCACGAGTACCGGATCAGTCACGTCTACACGTACCACGCCGAGGGATTCGTCCCCGGAGGCGGCATCCACGTCTTCACCCCCGGCGAGGATGGCGGTGAGCTGCGGGAGATCTTCGATGCGGGCGACGGCGAGGTCATGGATGCGCGGCTCTCGTTCGACGGACGCGAGGTGCTGTTCAGCTACAAGGAGACCGACGGCACTCCCGGCGAACAGGACGCGCGCAATCGCACGTGTGGACCGGACCCCGATCCCGCCACCAAGTACCAGATCTACCGGATGAACGTCGACGGCTCCGGCCTGCGACGCGTGACCTCGGGAGCGAGCAACAACTTCAATCCGTGCTGGCTTCCGGACGGCGGCATCGCCTTCCTCTCGGATCGCAAGGAGTCCTTCGCCTACTGCTTCGTCACGACGTCCCCCCTGCTGTACCGGATGGACGAGGACGGGGAGAACGTGACGCGGCTCTCCCACGGCTACCTCAACGACTTCACCCCGAGCGTCCTCGACGACGGTCGGATCGTCTACAGCCGCTGGGAGTACGTCGACCGTCCGGCCATCCCCATCCAGAGCCTCTGGACGATACGCCCCGATGGCACGGGAGTCTCCGGGCTCTTCGGCAACCGCGTCCTGGAGCCGGGGACCTTCATGGAGGCCCGCTCGATCGGGGACACGGGGAAGATCCTGTGCGTCCTGACCGCGCACAACGGCTCGTGCCGGGGGGCGATCGGCATCATCGATCCCGCCCGGGGCTCGAACGCGCAGGATGCGATCCGCAACGTCACGCCGGAGATCTCGATCGGTCGCGTGGACCGGGGGAACGGCAACCACCTCCAGAACCGCGGTCCCTACGAGAGTCCGTTCCCGTTGGACGAGCGGTACTTCCTCGTGTCGCGACGGGGGGCGGTCATCCTTCGCGACTACGACGGCACGGAACAGACCACGCTGCTCGAGCCTCGCGCCGGAATGGGCTTCTACAGCCCCCAGCCCCTCCGCGCGGTGGAGGTGCCTCCGGCGCTCCCGTCCGCCTTGCCCGAGGAAGCCGGATCCTGGGCGAACGTCTTCGTGGCGGACGTGTACGACGGTCTCGGTCCCGGAGTGGAACGCGGTGAGGTCGCCGAGATCTGCGTCGTCGAGGAGATCGAGAAGAGCAACTGGGCTCCGCTGTACGACCAGGTGCCCACGTGCACGCAGTACGCGGCGAACTCCGCGTTCGGGTTCCAGTTTCCGCTCGTCTCGTGCGGCGCCACCTACGCCCCCAAGAAGATCTGGGGCCACGCCGACGTGGAGGAGGACGGCTCCGCATCCTTCGAGGTGCCATCGGGAATCCCGGTGTACTTCCTCGCCCTCGACGAGGAAGGCCGCGCCATCCAGCGCATGCGCACCTTCGTCCACTTCCAGCCGGGGGAGCAGCGCAGCTGCGTCGGTTGCCACGCGGACCCGAACCACGCCGTTCCCCGCGCGGAGACCGCACGCCTCGCCGCGGCGGGACGAGCCCCCCAGACCCTGCGGGCGCCCGAGTGGGGACGCGTGAATTTCAGCTATCCCGACATCGTGCAGCCGGTCCTCGACGAGCACTGCGTGGGCTGCCACGACGCCCGCCACGAGCAGGGGGGAGTCGACCTCAGCGGCGACAAGACGGACTTCTTCAGCGTGTCCTATGACGTGCTCGCGCGCACGGGAACCCACGGGGCGTGGCATCCGGAGACTCACGGCCTCGCCAACCTCGACGCGGTCGGTCGAAGTCCGTACGTGAGGTGGATCTCCTCCATCAACGGCGCGGAGGCCAACATCCTCATGATCGAGCCGAGGACGTGGGGCGCGGCCGCCAGCGCCGTGGCCGACCTCGTCCGGAGCGGGCACCCGGACGACGAGGGCAAGCCCCGGGTGGCGATGGACCGCGACTCCCGGCGCCGCCTCTTCGCGTGGATGGACCTCAACGTCCCCTACTACGACAACGCCGACTCCAACCACTACGACCGCATGGGCTGTCGGCGTCTCCTGCCCCCGGAGCTCGACGTCGTGCTGCGCGAGGTCCAGGCCCGCCGCTGTGTCGATTGTCACGCGGAAGGCGTCCCGCGCCGGTTCTACACTCGTATCACCAACGTCGAGGAGAACACCTTCCTCTCCGCCCCCCTGGCCGAGGCCGCCGGAGGACGCGGCATCTGCGGTTCCGTCTTCCTCTCCCGCGAGGATCCGGACTACCAAGCCATCCTGCGCACCTTCGACTCCATCCGCGCGCTCGTGGAGGAGAGGCCCCGCCTGGACATGCCCGGCGCGGAGCTCGTCGCGAGGTAAACCACGAGCGAGCCACCCCCCGCGGCACCATTCGCCGAGCGACGATTCCCCGACCCCCGGCCCGCGACGTGGTGCCCGCTCGCTAGAATCCGCCCCATGACCGAGACCAAGCTGCCGAGGGCGTGTCACGAGCCGGGCGAGAGGCTCCACGGATTCACGATCGATCGCGTCACTCCGCTCGAAGACGTGCGGGCGGTCGCCTACGAGGCGACGCACGAGGCGAGCGGGGCGCAGGTGCTGCACCTACATGCCGAGGATCCGGAGAACCTGTTCTCGATCGGGTTCCGGACGCCGCCGAGCGATTCCACGGGAGTCCCCCTCATCATCGAGCACAGCGTGCTCGCGGGATCGGAGCGGTTCCCGGTGAAGGACGCGTTCAACGAGCTGGCGCGGGGGTCGCTCGCCACGTTCATCAACGCCATGACGTGGCCGGACAAGACCGTCTATCCCGTGGCGAGCGCGGTGCCCGCGGACTACTTCAACCTGGCCACCGTGTACCTCGACGTCACGCTGCACCCCCGCTTGTCCGAGGAGACGTTTCGGCAGGAAGGACACCACCTCGAGCTCGAGGATCCCGACGACCTCGAGAGTCCGCTGACGATCTCGGGAGTCGTCTACAACGAGATGAAGGGCGCCTACTCCTCCGTGGGGCAGCTCACCGAGAAGAACCTGCAGGAGGCGCTCTATCCGGACAACTGCTACGGCAAGAGCTCCGGTGGTGATCCGGAGGTGATGCCCGAGCTCACCTACGAGGGCTTCCGCGAGTTCCACCGCCGCTTCTACTCGCTCTCCAACGCGCGCATCTTCCTGTACGGCGACATCTCCACCGCCGACCAGCTCGCGTTCCTCGAGGGCGAGCTCGCGCACCACGGGCCGGCGTCGCGCGTCGAGGTCGACTCGTCGATCGCCGATCAGCCCCCCTGGAGCGAGCCCCGGCGGATCGATAGCGCCTATCCGGTGGCCAAGGGTGAGAGCCTGGAGAAGAAGACCGTGGTCAACCTGGCCTGGATGGCCGCGGAGACCGCGAACCCGCAGGAGACCATCCTCCTCCGCGTTCTCTACCAGGCCCTGCTCGGCACGGCGGCCGGGCCGTTGCGCAAGAGGCTCCTGGAATCCGGACTCGGCGAGGACGTCTCGCCGGAGTCGATGTTCGACACCGACTTCAAGCAGTCGCTCTTCATCGTGGGGCTGCGTGGTACGGAACGAGAGCGGGCGGGGGACGTCGAGCGGCTCGTGCTCGACACGCTCCGCGAGCTCGCGGACAACGGCGTCGACGACGAGCTCCTGCGCGGCGCCTTCCACCAGTTCGAGCTCGCGAGCAAGGAGATCGGCTCGAGCTATCCCGTGCGGCTGCTCATCCGCGCCATCCAGACGTGGAACTACGACGCGGATCCCAAGGTGGGCTTGACGCTGTCGACGGCCATCGACGAGGTGCGCGAGCGCTGGCGCGAGAACGAGCACGTCTTCCAGGACACGATCCGCCGGTGGCTCCTCGACAATCCTCACCGGTTGCTGGCCGTCAGCTATCCGTCGGAGACGTATTCCGAAGAGAGGGAGGCGGTCCTCCGCGAGAAGATGGCCGCGCACAAGCGGTCGCTCGATCCCGCCGACCTCGAGCGCGTTCGCGACGAGGCGAGAGCGCTCAAGAAGGCCCAGGAGACGCCGGATCCGCCCGAGATCCTCGCCACTCTGCCCCGGGTGCGGGTGGAGGACATTCCCCACGAGCTGCACACCGTCCCCACCGAGATCGCCGAGATCGAGGGGGTCACGGTCCTCGAGCACGAGCTCTTCACCGGAGGGCTCACGTACGTCGGCCTGTCGTTCGACGCGGCTCCCGTGGCGGACGAGCGCCACACGCTGCTGCCGTACCTCGGCCGCCTCACCAGCGGCATGGGCGCGGCGGGGCTGAGCTACGACGAGATGGCGAGACGCAAGGCGCTCTTCACCGGGGGGGTGAGCTGCGGGGTGTCGGCGATGCGCCACCTCGACGGCGGGAGAGCCGTCCTGCGGATGACGCTCGGCGGCCGGGCGCTCGATCGCAACGTCGGCGAGCTGACCGCGATCCTGCGCGACCTGGCCGTCGCCGGCGACCTCGGCGATCGTGAGCGAGCTCGGGACCTGCTCCTCGAGATGCGCAACGGAGCGCGGTCGAACGTCCTGGAGATGGGACACCACCACGCCGGTCTGCTGGCCGCCGCGGGGCAGGACCTTCCCAGCTACCGGAACGAACAATACAGCGGTTTCAGCCAGATTCGCTTCCTGGACGAGGCGGCGAAGAACCTCGAGGGCGCCCTGCCCGAGCTGCTCGAGGCCGCCGGAGAGGAACGTCCCCGCATCTTCTCGCGAGCCCGCCTCGTGGTGAACGTCACCGCCGACGCCGCGGGCCTCTTCGCGGCACGCGAGGCGTTGCCCGCCCTGATCCGCGCGCTACCCGAGGGCACGGTCGAAACCCCCGCCGAGCGCGAGGGCCTCGGGGAGCCCCGGGTCGGCTTCGCCTTCTCCTCTCAGGTCAACTTCGTCGCCCAGGTCGCGCCGGTTCCCGTGCTCGGCGACGAGGCGGCGCCGCCGCTCACCGTCCTGAGCCGACTGCTCTCCGACGGCTACTTCTACGAGAAGCTCCGCGTGCTGGGCGGAGCGTACGGCGGCTTCTGCTCCTACGACCCGGTCGGCGGTCAGTTCGCGGCGATGTCGTATCGCGATCCCCACCTCCTCCGCACGATGGAGGTGTGCGATCAGGTCGCGCGCGCCGTCCGGGCCGAGGACCGGATCACCGAGGAAGGCGTGGAGAAGGCGATCATCGGCACGATCGGGGGCTTCGATCGGATCCTGGCCCCCGCTGCGAAGGGGGCCGTCGCCCTGCGCCGCCACCTCATCGGCCTGAGCGACGACGACCGCCGCCGCTACCGGGAGGGCATCCTGCGCGTCACCCCCGAGACGCTGCTCGAGAAGGCCCTGCCCCGGCTCGAGCGCGCCCTCGAGGCGTCGACGCGCGGAGTCGTCGGCTCCCGCGAGAAGATCGAGGAGGCGAACGCCTCCCTCGCCGATCCCTTCGAGATTCGCGGTCTCGAATGAGCGAGCGCGTCACGGCCCGCGACCTCGAGTCCGAGGTCACGAATACGATGCCGGGCGCTTTCTCGTATCCTGTCCGCCATGTCGAACATCACCACCGCAATCCTGCTCGCGTCTCTCTGCTGCGCTCTGGGATTCGCCGCCGGGCGCCAGGACGACGAGCCCGAAAAAACCGCCCCGCCCGCGGCCGTCGCGCGGATCACGCCCGAGCTCGACGGGGCCGGGTGGAAGGAGCTCTTCGTCGACGATTCGCTCGAGGGCTGGCGGCACAACTGCACCGAGACGACCTGGTCGTTGAAGGACGGCGTGCTCTCCTGCTCGGGGGACACGAACGGCGGGCTCATGTCCGAGAAGGTCTACCGCAACTTCGAGATCGCCTTCGAGTGGCGGCACCAGCGCCACGCGGGCAACGCGGGATTCTTCGTGTGGGTTCCCCACCTGCCGGAAAAGGGGCTGCCCACCGGCATCGAGATCCAGATCCTCGACCTGGGGTACGCGGAGAACTGGGAGAAGCAGCACGGCTCTCCGCCGGACTGGTTCACCTGCCACGGGGACGTCTTCCCCTGCGGCTCCTCGAAGATGAAGCCGTTCCCGCCCGCGGCTCCCAACGGCGCACGTAGCTTTCCCACCCGCGAGACCACGCGTCCCTTCGGCGAGTGGAACCAGTACTACATCCGCTGCATCAACGGCGAGGTGCGGCTCTGGGTCAACGGCGCCGAGGTCTCGGGCGGCACGAAGTGCACTCCGGCCGAGGGTCCGATCGCCTTCGAGGCGGAGGGCGCCCCGATTCTCTACCGCAACATCCGGATCCGGGAGCTGCCGTAGCCACGAGCCGGGGTGCCCGAAATCCGGCAGAGGTGATAACCTCGGTTTGTGACCTCCTTCGGCACTCCGTCGGGCGGTGAAGCCTCGCGGTGAGGAGGTCGTACCTTGCCCCCTGGTCTCCAACTCGGATACGGATCATGAATCTCGCGCGCATGCTTCTCGTCCTCGGCCTCTTCGCGCCCACCCCCTTCGCGCAGACGACCGTCTGGGTCGTCGACGAGGCCGGGGGTGCGGGCTCCGACTTCACCGACCTCCAGCCAGGCGTGGACGCCGCCGCCGACGGGGACGTACTCCTCGTCCGGGCCGGCAACTACGACGGCTTCACCATCACCGCAAAATCCCTGACCGTCCAGGCCGACGTCGGGGGGATCGTGTACGTGAACGAGGGGCTGCCAGGATCGGTCGATGCCGTCGAGGTCCACTCCCTGACCGCGGATCAGGTGGTCACGATCCGGGGCCTCAGGCTCAAGACCGTGGACCACCGCGGCTTCGCACTGTTCGACTCACACGGCACCATCTGGGTCGAGGACTGCATGGTGACCCGCCTCGCCGAGACCGCGGACGGGAGCGACTCGGAAGGCATGTACGTGCAGGGCTGCGACTCCGTGGTCCTGGTCAAGACGATCCTGCGGGGCGGCTCGGGCCTTCCCTTCGACTCCACGGGCCCTCCCGGACGCGCGCTGGATTCCGTCAACTCGGAGATCCACCTCTTCGGCTGCAACATGTATGGAGGCGACGGCGGGGCGAACTACCAGACCGCGTATGAGTATTCCTTTTCCGGCGCGGACGGCGTCCGCACCTCGGGAGGCTTCTACTTCTTCTCGAACTGCTATGCCTCCGGAGGCCGGGGGGAAGCCGCCTGGGACAACGACACCGGCGTTTGCATGTACGGCGGGGACGGGGGCCACGGCGTTGCGCTGGCCGACGGCTCGGAGGCGCGCGCCATCGACTGCACGGCGGTGGGCGGTCACGGGGCGAGGTGGGTGAACTGTGGACAGGGGGACGACGGCTCCCCGGTGCACACCACGGGCGGCTCGAACCTGGATACGCTGGTCGGAGAGGCCGTGAACTGCACCTCGTCCGCGGCCAAGCGCGAGGGCGACACGGTGGTCTTCGTGGCCCAGGGACCGGCGCTCGCTCCCGTCTGGCTCGCCATCGGCGACGCGCCCTTCACGCAGTACCAGCCCTTGATGAACGGCTCGTTCCTCGTCGCGCTCCCCTACGTCCATCTCGACTCGGGCATCCTCGACGGAACGGGTTTCGCCCAGTGGAGCTTCCCGATCCCCTCCGACTTCGTGCTGGGGACCGACGCGCTCCTCTTCTATTCCCAGGCGGCGGTACTCGACCCGGCGCGCGGTCTCTACCTCGGAGAGGGAACCGCGACCGTTCTCCTGGATTCCTCATTCTGAGCCGGATTCCGCGAAGCCCCGGCCGATCCCTCCTTCGCCGGCGTCGAGGCCTTCACCCAGGCCCTGCACTTCGGCGGAGTCCAGCCCTTCGCCCTGTCGAACGCTCAGGACCTCTTCCTGGGCTGGTAGCTCGATACCGCGGCGCCTATTCGAGGCGCTTGCCGTCGTAGTTGCCGGTCAGCGACTCGAGGAAGGCCACGATCTGAGCGACCTCGGCATCGTCGATCTCCTCGCCGAGCTGGTACTTCGCCATGGTGCGCACGGCCTCGCCCAGGTCGCTGGTCGAGCCGTCGTGGAAGTACGGCCAGGTGACGGAGATGTTGCGCAGGGTGGGCACCTTGAGCTTGTACCGGTCCGCCTCCTTCTTCGTGAAGCTGTAGAGACCGTAGTCCGCCTCGGTGACGTCGCCGCGATCCGCGAAGTAGTCGCCATGCAGGCCCATGTACTCGAAGGACTGCCCGCCCAGAGCCTTGCCGGCGTGGCAGCCGACGCAACCGTGCTCCTTGAATTCGGCGTATCCCTGCTTCGCCTCGGCGGAGATGGCGTCGTCGGTTCCCATCAGCCAGGCGTCGAAGTCCGAGCCGGTGGTGACGAGCGTGCTCTCGAAGATGGCGATGGCGTTCTGGACGTTCTGCTGCGTGAGCCCGTCGCTGAAGAGCGTGTCGAAGGCCGCCATGACCCCCTCGTCCTGCTGGAGCTTCGCGAGCACGTCCGGCCATTCGGCACCCATCTCGATCGGATTGGTGACGGGCCCACCCGCCTGCTCCGCGAGGTCCGCGGCGCGACCGTCCCAGAACTGACGGACCATGAACACCGAGTTGTAGACGGTGGGAGCGTTGATCCCGCCTTCCTGGCCGTCGATGCCCTTGGAGAAGCGGAGCTGGTCGGTCCCCCCCTTGTCCAGACCGTGACAGGTGGCGCAGGAGACCGTGTCGTCGCCGGAGAGGCGCGTATCGTGGTAGAGGCCCTTGCCCAGCGCGGCCTTCTCGGAGGGGGCCGGGGGCGAAGGCAGGGGCTGCACGACCTCGGTGGCGAACTCCGGAGCGGCTCCTCCGGTGACGTAGTGCTCCCCGCGCACCTTGCTGATCCAGTCGACGATCGTCTGCGCCTCGTCCGAGTCGAACCCCGCGTCCCAGTGCAAGCCGCGGTAGTGGCCGGGGGGCATGGTCTCGTGCTCGATCGCATGCTCGATTTTCGCGAGCGCGACCTCGGACACCGGCTCCGCCGGATTCTCGAAGGCCGCCTTCATGTCCAGCCAGCGCAGCCCCGCCTGGATGTCGTCGTTCATCTTCCCGCTCAGCACCGGAAAGCCCGAGTAGTAGGGCAGGGCGGCGTCATGGACGTGGCACACGACGCACTGGCCCTCGAAGAGGGCCGCCGCGGCGGCGAAGGGGGCATCGTCGGGCCTGAGGTCGGACAGGATTCCCTCGTTGCACGGCTTGATCACGAGGTTTCCCACCGGAAGAGCGAGGGCCAGGACGATCACGACGATCACGAGCACGAGGATCAGCTTCTTCATTGATTCAGTGTTGCGGGGGTACGGAGTCCTCGAACGGACCTCAGCGGTCCAGCTCGATGACCGAGATGGTATGGGGTTCGTCGTAGACGTTTCCACCGTAGGGCAGGTCGATGTTCGCGACGTAGAGACGATCGCCGCGCAGGCACACCTCCGAAGGCCGATCGAGGGCTCCCCCCGCGCCGTCGGTGTCTTCGTTCTGGGCGAGGGTGGTGACGGCGCCCGTCTCGCCATCCACGCGGTGCACGGCATTCCCGACGAAGTCGGCGACGTAGATGTCCCCGGTCTTCGGATCGAACTTGATGCCGTCCGTGCTCTGCATTCCTTCGCCCTCCGCGAAGACGGACTGCGACACCACCTTGCCTTCCTCGTCGAGGACGAGCTTGATGATCTGGGCGTCGCCGAAGTTGCAGAAGTACAGGTTGCCCTCGGAGTCGAAGCCCATCCCGTTCGCGCCGACGCGCCAGTCGGGGTTGTGGGTCTCGACGGTGGTGATCAGGTGCGGATCCGTGCCCCCGGGCTCGATCTGGACGGGCATTCCGGATGCGAGCTCCGCGAGCGTGAACCGGTACACGCCGCTCACCAGGGGGGTGGCGTCGGGATCGAGCTTGGTCTCGGTCACGTAGACGCACCCGCCGTGACAGGACACCGCGTTCGATTGGACGAAGCCCTCGACGATCACCTCGCAGCCGGTCGCCTTCCCGTCCTCCATGAGGACGCGCAGCAGGCGCGACTTCGGCTCGTCGGTGAAGCCGGACTGGTTGTCCGCGACGTAGAGATGCCCCGCCGGCCCGATCTCCACCCCGAGGGGCCCGACCTTCCCGGTGTCCGGATGGACGGGCAGGGTGATCACCTCGTGGATCTCGTCGTCTTCGTCGATCCGCAGGATCTTCGCGGGGTGCCGGTCGTCGTTGAAGTTGGGACAGCAGAGGATGATGCCGCCCTCGCCGTCCAGCACCATGCCGTCGGGGGTGTTGTGCTGCGAGGAGAGCTCGACGGCGATGGTCGGCCCTTCGGCGCGGGACCCACCCCCTCCGCTCTCCGAGGCGGCGCCGCAGCCCGCCGCGAGCAGGACCGTCGACAGAGACAGGGCGAGCGACTTCGGGTCGAGGAGGCGTTCGAGCTTCATCGTTGGCTCCGGTACCGGTTGCGGGAGTGGCTCGAGGTCGGCGAGCCGTCGAGCTCCGGGGATCTTACCGGAATCCGGCCTCAGCCGATCAGCCGTCGCGCGAGCTCGAGGAGCCGCTCGTCGGCCCCCGGGGCTCCCACGAGGCACACCCCTAGGGGGAGGCCGCTCGGGAAGCAGAGGGGCAGCGAGATCGCGGGGGCGCCGGCGAGCCCGGCGATCGAGGTGAGCCGCAGGGTGCGCATCCGGCGCTCGTCCCGTTCCTCCCGGTCCAGCGAGAGGGAGGGGGCGACTCCCGAGGCGGCGGGAAGCGCGAGGACCGCATCGTCCCCGATGAGCTCCGCGACGTGTGCGGACGCCGCCGCGCGTACCTTCTCGGCCGCGGCGCCCTGCTCCGGCGTGAGCGTCGATCCGTACTCGAAGCGCGAGGCGATGCCCGGCCCGAGCTCCGGCTCGCGCTTGGTGATCCAGTCTCCGAGGGACTCCCACGCCTCGCGCCCCTGGAGGATGCGGAACGCGGCGACCCAGGTGTCCAGCCCGCCCTGCTCCGCGGCGACGTCCGCTCGGCCCACGGGGACGTCGAGCCGCCTCCCCATCTGGCGCACGGCGTCCCGGAAGAGCTCGATACATTCGCCATCGGCGACGCGCAGAGCGTCCTCGACCACGATGATGCGGCCGATCGTCCCCTCGTCGCTCTCGCCGAGGAGAGCCCGGCCCACGCGCTCCATCACCGCGCCGGATCGCGCGAACCACCCCACCGTGTCGAAGGAGGGAGCGAGGGGAGCGAGCCCCTCGACGGCGATCCGCCCGTGCGTGGAACGCATCCCGATCACGCCGCAGTACGACGCGGGCACGCGCACCGACCCGCCGGTGTCCGAGCCCACTGCGAACTCGACCATTCCCGAGGCCACGGCCGCCGCGGAGCCGCTCGACGAACCCCCCGGCTCGCGGTCGGGCGCGGCGGGATTCCGGGGGGTGCCGTAGTGGATGTTCGTGCCCGAGAGGCTGAAGGCGAGCTCGTCCTGGTGCGCCTTGCCGACGAGCGTGGCTCCTGCCGCCACGAGCTCCTCGATCGCGGGGGCGGTCTTGCCGGCGGGGGAGGCATCCTCGAGCCACGTCGGCTGGCCACAGCCCGTCCGCGTCCCCTCGACGTCGAAGTTGTCCTTGACCGCGAAGCGCAGGCCGGAGAGCGGGCCGCCCTCCTCGCCGGGCAAGAGGATCTTCGGCCCGACCCGGAGCGCACCGACTCCGTCGCTGGGAAGGGTCATCGAGCCGTTTTTGTCGTCCGCGCGAGCGTTCATCGAAGGTGGGAAGAGAGAGTCCTGCAGCTCCCGGGGCGCCCGGGGCATGGGCGTCCCGAGAGCATACGGGATTCCGTGGAGAGAGTCGCCTCTCGGGGGGTCCATCCGTCACCTGTGCAGGCCTCTTCCCGAGCTCGATCCGGGGCGCTGTCTCGAGTCTCTCGGGCCCCCCCGCCGTGGATGGCACACAGAAAACCAAGGGCGGATTCGGCCCGGGGATTCCACGGTCCCGGGCGACTCCCGGCCACCCGTGGAACGCCCTCCGCCCACCGGCTGCTATCATGTCGCGCCGCATCCGGAGGAGCCCCCCGGGAACCGAATCCCAACGGAGCCATGACGTCCCCACCCCCCCCCTGCCCGAACGAGAAGAACCCCGCCGGGACCCCCGGCGAGGGCGAGCGCAGCTCCGTCAACTTCATCGAGGCCATCGTCCAGGCGGACCTCGCGGCCGGGAAGCACGCCGGCATCGTGACCCGCTTCCCCCCCGAGCCCAACGGCCACCTCCACATCGGCCACGCCAAGGCCTTCTGCCTGAACTTCCGGCTCGCCGAGGAGCACGGTGGCCAGTGCAACCTCCGGTTCGACGACACGAATCCCGTGAAGGAGGACGTCGAGTACGTCGACGGGATCAAGGCGGACATCCGCTGGATGGGCTGCGACTGGGGCGAGGGGCTCTACTTCGCGTCGGACTACTTCGAGCGGCTCTTCGAGTTCGCCAACCAGGTGATCGATCGGGGCAAGGCCTTCGTCTGCGATCTCTCCGCGGAGGACGTCCGAGCCTACCGGGGCACGATCACCGAGCCGGGCCGAAACAGTCCCTTCCGTGACCGTTCGGTCGAGGAGAACCTCGACCTCTTCCGGCGGATGCGGGCCGGCGAGTTCCCCGACGGGGCGCGGACCCTGCGGGCGAAGATCGACATGGCCCACCCGAATCTGAACATGCGGGATCCGGTCATGTACCGCATCAACCGCGCCCACCACCACCGGACGGGAGACGACTGGTGCATCTACCCGACGTACGACTGGGCCCACGGCCAGTCGGACGCCATCGAGGGGATCACCCACTCGCTCTGCTCGCTCGAGTTCGAGAACCACCGCCCGCTCTACGACTGGTTCCTGGACAACTTCGACGCGCCCTCGCGCCCCCGGCAAATCGAGTTCTCCCGCCTCAACCTCACCTACACGGTGATGAGCAAGCGCAAGTTGCTCCGGCTGGTCGAGGAGGGGCACGTCGCGGGCTGGGACGATCCGCGCATGCCGACGCTCGCCGGGCTCCGGCGGCTCGGATACACGGCGAGCTCGATCCGCACCTTCATGGAGCGCATCGGCCTGACCAAGGTGGCGGGCACGCACGACCTCGCCTTGCTCGAGAACTGCCTGCGCGAGGAGCTGAACCGGACCGCGCCGCGTCGCCTGGCGGTGCTGAATCCCCTCAAGGTCGTGATCACGAACTTCCCCGAGGGCGAGGTCGAGCCCATCGAGGCGATCAACAACCCCGAGGACGAGGCGGCGGGGACGCGTGAAGTGCCGCTGGCACGCGAGATCTGGGTCGAGCGTTCCGATTTCCGTCGCGATCCTCCGCGCAAGTTCCGGCGCCTCGCTCCGGGTCGCGAAGTGCGGCTCCGCTATGCCTACTGCATCACCTGCGACGAGGTAATCGAGGATCCCGACTCCGGCGAGGTCGTCGAGCTTCGTTGCACCTACGACCCCGAGACCGCGCACGGCCAGACTCCCGACGGCCGCAAGGTCAAGGGCATCATCCACTGGGTCAGCGCCGCGCACGCGGTGCGGGCCGAGGTGCGCAAGTACGACCACCTGTTCCGCACCCCGTCCCCCGAGGACGTCGAGGAGGGCGGCGACTTCCTGAACAACCTGAACCCGGACTCGCTCGAGATCCTGCCCGACGCCCGCCTCGAGCCGAGCCTCGCGGGAGTCGAGCCCGGGAAACGCTTCCAGTTCGAGCGCCACGGCTACTTCTGCGTCGACACCACCGACTCGACGCCCGACGCCCCGGTCATCAACCTGACCGTGCCCTTGCGCGACACCTGGGCCAAGATCGAGAAGCGCCAGAAGAAGGGCTGAGTTGCGGGATTCTTCCTTCCTCGTCTAGCATGGGGTGACCCCCCGCGACGAGGAGGATCCCATGCGCTACCCGTGTTTCCGTCGTTCCCTCGTGGTGCTCGCCTCCGGCCTGGCCCTGGTCGCGACCGGATCGGCTCAGGCCGTCCGCACCCTGCTTCCCGATCGGCACGAGCTCTCCGCGGGGAGCAGCGTGGACCTGCGGCTCGCGGAGGAGGCCGGTGGCGAGCGAACCACCGCGGCCTGGCCCGCCGAGCGGATTCGTTGGTTCTTCGTTAGGGTGGCGGGCACGCAGGAGAACTTCGACGCCTACACGCCGCTCAGGAAAGGCCTGGACTTCGCCCGGGTGCGGGTGGCTCACGCGGGGATTGCGCTCGTCGGGCTCGACCTGCGCCCGCGGATCGAAGAGGTGCCCGCGAAGGAGCTGACCGAGTTCCTCGCGAAGCGGGTGGGGCCGCGCACGCTTCCCGTGGGCTGGCGCTGGACGATGGAGCGGGAGACCGTGCGCGTCCGGCGCTTCGAGTCCACGAAGCTCCTCCTGCGCTCGGTCGACGAGAAGGGGTGGCTGCCAAGCTCGGCCGACGCCCAGGGCAAGTCCGGACAGCGCGTCGAGATCCGCCCCCTCGCCGACCCGACCGCAGTGCGCGTGAACCGCGTCTTGCCGGTGCGAATCTATCTCCCACCAGGGGGATCCGACGGAGCGCGAGTCATCGCGCGCCACGTGCCGAGCGGCCGCGTGCAGACCTTCCTGACACGCCCCGGAGGAACGGGGCACTTCACGGTGGACGCGGCGGGGCTCTGGACGATCGAGACCCACCATGCTCGCCCGCTCCTGAACGACGAGGAGGCGGACTGGGAGATCCACACGGCGACCCTGAGCTTCGAGGTGCCGCCGGTTCCCGATGAAGAGGGGGAGGGAAGATGAAGGTGCAAGCCATTGTCTCCCTGCTCCTCCTCGCGTGGCCGGCGCTCGCGCAGACGCAGGTGACGCCCCCGCCCACGCTCCTGTCCGCGGAGTGGGAGGAGCTCGGGCCCGCTCCGATCTCGAACGGGAGCTACACGGGCCGCGTGTCGGCCATCGCGTGCAGTCCGACGCTCTCGAACCGCTACTACGCAGGCGGCGCGGACGGCGGCGTGTGGCGCACGGACGACGGCGGCGCGAGCTGGACTCCCCTGACCGACGACATGTCCACCACCTCGGTGGGCGCGATCGCCATCGATCCCTCGAACGAGGACATCGTCTATGTCGGAACCGGCGAGGCGAACTACGCGAACCACAGCCGCTATGGCCTCGGCGTGTTCAAGTCGTGGGACGGGGGAGATTCCTGGGAGCAGCTCGCCGAGAGCACGTTCGGCGGCCGCTGCTTCTCGCGCCTGCTCGTCGATCCCACGAACGGGCAGGTGCTCTACGCGTCGATCACGCGCGCGGGCGGCTTTCCGGAGCTGGCCGCGGCGAAGGGGCACCCCGGCGCGACCGGCGACCTCGGCGTGTTCAAATCCGTCGATGGCGGCGTGATCTGGACGCACCTCACGAGCGGATTGCCGAACCTGTCCGCCACGGACCTCGCCATGTCCCCCACCGACTCGCAGGTGCTCTATGCCGCGATCGGGCGCATCTTCGGGAGCTCGCAGAACGGGATCTACAAGTCGACGAACGGCGGGTCGAGCTGGACCAAGCTCACCAGCGGTCTGCCCAGCGGCAGCTCGGTGGGCCGCATCAGCCTCGCGGTGGCGCCGAGCGACGCATCGCGGCTCTACGCGTTGATCACCTACGGCTGTGACGCCTACGGAGGCGGCGGCTACACGCGCGGGGGCTACAAGAGCACGAACGGCGGCTCGAGCTGGTCGTCGATCTCGGTCGGCAGCATCCAGGCTTCGTACGGCTGGTACCTGTCCGTCGTGCGAGTCCATCCGACGACGCCGAACACGGTCTTCATGGGTGGCTACTCGCTCGAGCGATCGACGAACGGCGGCAGCAGCTTCTCCGGGGTGACGCCCCCTCACGTGGACATGCACGCCCTGGACTTCGACGCCGCGGGCAGGCTGCTCTGCGGAGACGACGGTGGTGTGCACCGCTCGACCAACAACGGCAGCTCGTGGATCTCGCGTAACAACGGGCTCGGCACGATCCAGTTCTACGCGGGCCTGTCCAGCCACCCCACGAACGACGAGACGTTCTACGGGGGGACGCAGGACAACGGCACCAACAAGCGAAGCACGAGCGGTCTCTCCTGGACGATGGTCTTCGGAGGCGACGGGGGTTGGACCCAGGTGAGCCCGTCGAACCCGAACCACGTCTTCGTGGAGTACCAGGGCACGGGAAACCTGTACAAGTCGACGAACGGGGGCAGCTCCTTCTCGTGGGCCGGATCGGGGATCTCGAGCTACGACCGCAACTGCTTCCTGCCGCCCTACCTGATCGACCCGACCGACACGAGTCGGATGCTCTACGGCACGCACCGCGTGTACCGCAGCACGAACAGCGGCTCGAGCTGGTCGGCGATCAGCGGCGATCTGTCGAACGGCTCGGGGGCCATTCGCGCCCTCGCCATGTCCCCCGCCGACACGAACGTCGTGTGGGCGGCCACGAACGACGGCAACGTCCAGGTGTCGGTGAACGGCGGCTCGAGCTTCACGAAGGTGCTCTCCGGCATTCCCGGATGGCCGCGGGTGACGCGCGAGATCTTCTGCCACCCCACCGACTCCTCGACCGCGTGGCTCGCCGTCGCCAGCTACGGCACGGACCAGATCCGCAAGACGACCGACTTCGGTCAGACGTGGACCGAGCTCGACGGCACGCTCCCCGACGTCCCCGTCAACGTCGTCGCGGTGATCCCCGGCCCGCCCGACCGGATCTTCGCCGGCACCGACCAGGGCGTCCTCTTCTCCCCCGACGAGGGAGCGACGTGGCAGCCCTTCGGCAGGGATCTCCCGAACGCGCCGGTCATCGACATCCTCCTCGAACCCGACCGCGACCGCATCGTCGTCGGCACCCAGGGCCGCGGCGCCTGGGAGGCGAGAGTGCTGACGCTCCAGCCGCGCTAGAGCATGCGCCCTACTCGGTGATGACGCTGATCTCGTCGAAGAACGCCTCTTCGTTCATGCACGCGCTCCTGGGGCCTCCGTAGGAGGCGGTCACGAGGATGGTCACCGTCTCGCCGGCGTACTCGTTCAGATCGTATCGAAGAACGCGCCAGTGGTCCTCGGCCGGAGAGTCGCCGGCGTCGATCGTCTCCTCCGGCCACCAGCTCACCTCGCCCCCGTGAATCACGCCGACCCGGAGCTCGAAGTCGCTCCGCCCAGGCGCCTCGTAGGGATCGCCGGAAACCACGATCCGCAGCTTCGCCGGGTTCGCCGCGGGAAGCTCCAGTCGGCGAGCGACGAGACAGGGCTCGGCGGAGCTCCGGGGGTGCACGGCGAGAATCCCCTGTCGCCCGGGATTCGGATTGCCCGGGTGCCCACCATGATCGGCGGGGCGGTCGATCCAGAAGGGGTGCGTGTCCGGGAACATGCTCGACAACAACACTCGATCGAGATCGTCGGGTGAGTCGAACGCGTTCCGCAGGTCGGGATCGACGGAGAGATTCGCAGTCTCGTCGCGAACGTCGAGAGGCCGACAGGAGGTTCGCAGGAGCGCCTGGCGCCTCTGCTCCGGAGGCGACAGCGGAGCGTGGGAGTAGCCGCCCGGATCCTCCTGGTACCAGTAGTGCACGGTGGCGTAGTCCACCCAGCAGCCGTCCCGCTCCCAGGCCGCCTTCCAGTCGGCGCGGTCCGTGAAGCCGCGTTCGTTCGACCAGTCGATGCTCCAGCGAAGCGATTCCTCGAAGCGGGTGGGAAGGTGGTCGTGGAAGCGATGGATGGAGAGCCGGCACGGTCCATCCGGCTCGACGAGCGCCATGCCCTTCCGCACGCCGGAGAACGTGCCCTGGAATCCCCAGCTGAATCCGAAGGAATCCTCCGTGCCCAGGTAGTCGAGCTCGCGTTCCCGCCCGTCGACGTCGACCTCGTTGTTGCCCTCCATCACGACGTGGAAGCCGCGGAAGAGCGGCTCGTCGGTGACGACGCTGTACTGCCGTCCGACGAGGTGTCCCGCGCCCTCCAGCTCGAGGAAGGTCACGCGGGTGTCGTTCTTCAGCTGGAATCCACGGCGATCGTACGTGGCGTGGAAGTAGCCGAGCCGCTCGCCCCACTCGGGCAGCGCCTCCCACTCGACGAAGGAGTAGTCCATGAGATCGCGGTCGAGGTCGTTCCGCAGGAAGATCCTCGCCCGAGACGCGAAGGGCATGGGGAAGTACGCGTTGTAGCTCCACGGCGCGCACTCGATGAGCGGCGACGTGAAGCACTCGGCCGATCCGTTGCATCCGTCCCCGAAGAAGTCGGCCAGCGGGCAGTGCACTGCGGGCTCCTCGGCATCGTCGAACCAGATCTCGAGCACGACGCCCCGCGCCGCGAGCTCCGCGGGGTGGTGCCGCGTGAAGTGAATGGCGCGAATGACCCCCGGGCCGGGCAGGTCCGCCACGAGCATGCGGGTTCCGGCGTCCAGGGTCGGAAGCTCGGAGTACCGGTCGTAGGCCCAGCCCGCGTTCGCGAATCCCGTCCGGACGCCGGGGCGCAGCATGGCGAGCTGGAGCCCCGCGTCCCCCTCCGGGGGAGGCGCGACGGCACACCCCGCGAGCAGGAGGAAGCCCAGGAAGGGGAAGGCAATTCGTGCGGTCATGATCCCTCCGGAGTGGCGGACATCTCGTGGCTCGGAATCAGGAGCGAAGCGTATCCCCCGCTCCTCCTCCGAGCCAGGTCCGGAGGGCCGTCCGCCTACCGCGCCGTCACGCCGCGCAGGATCGGAGCGACGCTCGAACGGCGTCCGCCGTCCGTGGGCGGAGCGGCGGGATGGGACGCCAGCCAGATGTCGTAGCCTTGATCGGAGAAGTGGTTGCCCCGCCAGACCACGTTCAGACGGGCTCCGGCGAAGGCCGCCGAGGAGCCGTGCTGCATCGCCACGGGGAGATCGGTGCCGACCCGTGTGTCCGCCCCGACCACCTCGCCGCCCGAGGCGTAGCGCCGGACGTGAAGCTGCGGATATCCGGTACGGTAGTCGGTCCACAGGACGGCGAGGCCTCCGGCGGGACCCATGGCCACTTCCGGAGTCTCGCGGAGCATCCCGTCACCGACCGCGGTGACCGCGAAGTCTCCGCCGAGGGCAATGCCCGAGGCGTCGAAGAGACGGGCGTAGATCTCGTCGTCGCCCGATCGCTGATCCCGCCACGCGACCGCGAATTCGCCATTCGCATTCATCGCGACGACGGAGCTGCGGCGGTAGCTGGGAGCGCCGGAGCCGTCGTCGACCTGGAAGATGCTCCCGAGGCGATTGCCGAGCGCGTCGAACCGCTGTGCGTACATGCGCCACCCGTAGGCGATGCCGTCGTTCTGCGACCACACCACGATGAAGCTGCCGTCGCCGTCCATGGCCACGTCGGGTGAGGACTGAGCACGACCGGCGTCATCGGTGTTCACCCGGAGGTTTCCCCCGAGCGGCGTTCCGTCCGCCGCGTAGCGCTGCAGAAAGACGTCGTAGAAGTCAATCCGGGAGTCCGCCCAGACCACCACGAAGCCGCCCGTCGGATCCATCGCCAGCTTGATGCCGTACTGCGAACCTTCGGTGCCTTCGTTGACCTTCGCGTTCACGCCGACCGGATCTCCCGCGGCGTCGTAGAGCTGGAAGAAGACGTCGGTGTAACTGACGCGCCCGTCGATCCACGCCACGACGGACTCTCCCCCCTCGCCCACGGCCACGTTGGGCGAGCGCTGGTGGATGTCGGTCCCGTCGTCGTTGACCAGCTCCTCGTCGCCGAAGGGCAGACCGTCCGCGCCGTATCGCTTCACGTACACGTCGGGGTTTCCGTCGCGCATGTCCTCCCAGACGACCGCGCTCGCCCCGGCGGTGTTCGCCGCCACTTCCGGGTTGAGCTGATGGCAGGCGGCCACGTCGTCGTTGATGACGATGGGATTGTCGAGGGGAGCTCCCGAGCCGTCGTACCGCCTCGCCATCACGTCGTACTGCCGCGGCGCTTGATACCGGATGAGCTCCCAGGCGATCGTGGCCCGCTCCTGGCCGTCCACGGTGATCGCGGGTCGATAGTAGACGGTCGGGCTCTCGGGAACGGCCACCGTGGTGTTCGAGCCGATCGGCGTTCCGTCCGCCGTGAACCACTGCGCGTAGATCGAGCGTTGGCCGTCCACGTAGTCGTTCCAGGCGATGGCGAGGGCGCCGGAGGTGGTCATCGCGACCACGGGCTCCATGTCGTAGACGCCTCCGAGCCCGCCGTCCACGCGGAAGTTCGTGCCGACCAGGCTTCCCGCGGAGCCGAGGAGCTGCGCGTGGATCCCGTAGCTGCCCTCCCGGGCGTCGGACCAGGTGATGACCGTGTGGGAGTCGTCGCTCGTCGCCACGGCCGGCCGCTGGTGGTCCATGTTCGTGCCGTCGTCGGAGATCCACAGGGGCGCGGTCAGCGGCGTCCCGTCGCCGGCGTAGGCCCGAGCGAAGATCTCGGGGAAGTACAGGTCCACGTCGATCCACGCGATCGTGAAGGACCCGGTCGGGCTCATGGAAACCGCCGGCCGGCTCGTGAAAGCGAAATCGACCGGAACGTTCACCGGGAAGTTCGCGCCGAGGGGCGCGCCGTTCGCGTCGAAGCGTTGCGCGTAGATCGAAGCATCCACGCGATCGTCCTCCCAGACGACGATGAAGGCGCCGTTCGCGTCGCAGGCGACATCGGGATTCGTCTGCGAGGCGTCGAGGCCGTCGTCGTTGACCAGGAGGCTCGACCCCACGGGTTGACCGAGCGAGTTGAACCGCCGGACGTACACGTCGGAGTGTCCGGCTCGGTCATCGTGCCACGTCACCACGAAGCTGCCCGTGCCGTCGACCGCGACGCGCGGGGCTCCCTCCATCGCGCGCCGGAGGGGATCGTCGTTCACCTGCGCGCTGGATCCGAGGGGAAGGCCGTTCGCACCGAACAGACGATAGCGCAGATCCGGAGTCCCGTTCCGTTCGTCGACCCAGACCGCGACGGAGCCTCCGTTCGG
Organism: uncultured Planctomycetaceae bacterium; assembly: GCA_964428225.1. Classification (GTDB taxonomy): domain Bacteria; phylum Planctomycetota; class UBA1135; order UBA1135; genus JBFMCU01. The sequence goes on along the minus strand of CAYRXS010000002.1, from coordinate 16,373 downwards.
GGTGCTCGCCAGAGCCGGTTCGGTCTGTTCGAGCCCGAGCCCCTCCGTGGCGTTGACCTGTACGCTGGATCGATCGTGCGCGAGGGCGGGGGCCGCGAAGGCGGCGCAGGCAAGTAGGACGTTCCTCACGCGACGCCGGGGGACGAGGGGATTCCTGCACATGGTCGGGCCTCCTTCGGTGGGGTGGTGTGCGGGTCCGATCGGGGAGGGAAGCTCGTCGGCTGCGGGCAGATTCCTCCCCCCGGGAGCGATGCAGATCGCATGCCGCGGCCACGGAAAGCCCGAATCCCTTGTCACTGCGGGGGTTACGCCCGATGGGCCATCAATGGCCCGGGGCCGATCACGGCATTTGGCGGTCCGGACCACGAGACTTCGCATACGGCGCACCGGATCGCTTCATCTCGCGATGAACCTCGCGTGTCTCGAGGGACCGAATCAGGGGCGGATCTCGCGAGCGAGGCGGGCAAAGACCCGCACGCGTTCGGCGTCGGTGGTCAACAGCGAGAACTCCGGCGGGCGCAGCTCGCCGCCCATGAAGCAGCGGTCGTGGCGGTGCGTCATGCGGCTGTCCCGACTCGCCCAGGCCGCGACGTGAATCTCGCGGGCGCCGGTCTCCGCCACGACCTTCGCGAGGTTGCGCTCGGTGATGCCGCAGCCGGGCATGACGACGATCCGCTCGCCCGCATGTTCGATCAGCTCGCGGATGACGTCCAGACCTTCGAGCACGCCGCTCTCCTGTCCGGAGGTGAGGACGCGATCCACGCCGAGGTCGACGAGCGTCTCGAGTGCCTCGAAGGGATCACGGGACATGTCGATGGCGCGGTGGAACGTCACGGGGAGCGGGCAAGCGAGCTCCACGAGCGCGGCCGTCCGATCGCGATGCACGGTCCCGTCCTCGTTCAGGATGCCGATGACGACGCCGTTCGCCCCGGCCTCGCGGGCGACCTCGGCGTCGGTCCTCATGACCTCGAATTCCGCCGCCGAGTAGCAGAAGTCGCCCCCCCGCGGCCGGATCATGACGTTCACGTCGATGTCCACGCGGCTCCGCGTCAAGCGGATCGACCCCAGGCGGGGCGTCGTCCCCCCCTCCAGCAGGTTCGCGCAGAGCTCCACGCGATCCGCGCCGCCCTCCTGCGCCGCCACCGCGGATTCCACCGAGTCGATACAAGCTTCCAGGATCACCATGTCGTCGTCTCCCGCGAGTAGAGCCTCTCGCGACATTCTCCGGTTTGCCGGAGGGGATTCGAAGCGTGAGGGGCACTCCGTGGTCCGTCAGGGACCGATCAGGATCGGCATCGCGTTCGACGCGAAGTCCCAGGGCGGGAACAGGGCGTAGGCGAAGTGGGCCGTCTGGCCGATGAGAGCGGGATCGAGAGGCACCAGCGTGTCGAGCCGGGCCACGGCACTACCGCCTCCATCGAGCGTGCCGAGGAAGTCGATGAAGCTCGCCCCGTTCAGGCTCGTGATGACGAGCTGGGTCAGGGAGTCGTAGTTCAAGGGAATGGTCATCAGGCCGCCGGGGAGGGGCGTGCCGGGCTCCGTGCCGCTGAAGCTCGCGACCAGGACGTAGATCCGGAACGCGTGGTCGCTGCCGGCCTCCAGGTGGAAGTCCACGGTGTCCGCAACGGACGCGGAGATGCTCTCGGCCTCCGGGAACAGGTAGTGCGGGTAGCGATGCACCTTGAACACATGGTTGTTCTGGGGATTGGGGTAGACGTTCGTGTACTCCCAGACGAGGTCTCCGGCCAGGTTGACCTCGAAGAACCACCCCTGAGCCCCGCTGCAGATCAGCGTGTTCCCGTTCGGCTGTCGCGTGGCTCCGGAGATGTTCTGGGAGTAGAAGTCGGTCGGGTTCGGCGCCGTGTAGATCCAGGTCGGCGCCGCGGGCTCGTAGGCCGCTCCTCCGGCTAGCGCGTAGTTCCCATTCCCGTCGACGGGGGGCACGATCTGCTCCACCGAGGAATACCTGGGTCCGGCCCGTCCCACCCCGTTGTTGAACACGAGGATGTCGCCTTCGCCCGGGTATCCCTCCTCCACCCACGTGGCGTCGTGCTGGCCGTAGAACTGCTGGTCGGCCGCGCTTCCCCGTCGGTAGGCCTGGGGATTTCCCCATCGGTAGAGGATGTCCCCGCCCATCCCGCTGTTGCCTCCGGTGTGCCCCGCCGCCTCCGCGGTCGTCGTGCTGTGGTCGATGACCCAGATCTCGCCGAAGTTGTGACAACTGATCAGGATCTGGTCGAAATGCGCGTTGTAGTCGATCGAGTTCGCGTGGAGCCAATCACCCTGGTTCGCCACCCTGGGCGGGAAGTTGAGGTCGAGGAGCTCGGGATGATCGCTCACGACGCCGTAGTTCGGCTTCGAGGGATCGTAGTCCTGAACGAGGTGGTCCCAGGCGTGCCATTCCCAAACGATGTCGCCCGTCGTCGGTCCCGTCGGCTCGACCTCGATGACGTGGTCCGGGGAGAAGACGCCTCCGCTGGTGTATGCGGGATTCCGTCCCTGGGCGATCGCCTCGGCTCGGGTCAGGTGCTCCCAGGCGATCACGAGAACGTTGCCGTTGGGCAGGACCTCGATGTCGTGGTGCGAGAGGTGGTCGGTCGTGTCGTAGACGAAGTCCCAGACCACGGTGCCGTCCCACGCGACTTCCTGGATCCCTCCTCCGGAGCCCCCGACAGTTCCCGAGGTGTGGATCGTCCGCAGGAGATTGCCGCTCTCCATCAGATAGACCGCGTTTCCGGGCTGGTGGCTCCCCGGCCACGTGTGCACGACCGTGCCGGCCGAGTCGATCATGTACGTGGTCGTGGAGGCCAGCGGAGCGAAGAGCGTGAATCCCTCCTCGGGATCCCCCTGCGCGGTGACGGTCTCGTGCGCTCCAAGCAGAACGGCGAGCGCGAGGAGTGTGGACGGAAGGCGGAATACCGTCGTACGGGGGACGATCGCGGAGGCACATGTGCTCATGGGCAATATCCAAGCGCTCGATACGTCGAATCGAAGAACGGGGGGAAACCATTGCAACACCGGTCATGGAGCTTGGGTTAAAAAAAACCCAGACGGTCTTTCGCGAGGCGAGCCCGATCTCCGGATTCCGAGCAGGCTTTCTCGAAACGGCACGCCGATTGTCATGTTGCACACATGGTTCTCGTACTAGTGGTTATCGTTTGGCGAGTCCCATCTCCCCCGACATCATCGCGGCCAGACCATGTATGCCCTCACTTCCGGATTCGTCCCCCCCGTGGCCCTGACCCTCTTCGCGGGGCTCCTCGCCAGCTCCGCCGACGACTACCCCGTGGTCGACACCGGCCAGAAGAAGTGCTACGGCGAGTCGGGGGAGATCGCGCCTCCCGACGTCGGGGCGGCCTTCCGGGGGCAGGATGGTCAGTACCAGGGAACACTGTTCGCCTTCCGGGACAACGGCGACGGCACGGTCTCGGACCTGCAGACTGGGCTCATGTGGCAGCAGACTCCCGGGGACAAGGAGACCTGGGCCGACGCGGTGGCCGGAGGATCCACGTTCTCCCTCGCCGGGCACACCGACTGGCGCCTGCCCACGATCAAGGAGCTCTACTCGCTGATGGACTTCCGGGGAGTCACCGGTTTCAGCGAGGCGGACTCCATCCCGTACATCGATCCGGACTACTTCGACTTCGAGTACGGGGACACGAGCGCGGGTGAGCGCTTCATCGACGCCCAGTACTGGTCGAGCACCGACTACGTCGGCACGGTCTTCGGTGGAGAGCTCGCCGCGTTCGGAGTCAACTTCGCGGACGGCCGCATCAAGGGCTACCCGATCAACACGGGGCCGGGTGGCGTCATGACCGCCTATGTGCGGTACGTGCGGGGCAATCCGGACTACGGGGTCAACGACTTCGTCGACAACGGCGACGGCACCATCACCGACCTCTCCTCCGGCCTGACGTGGATGATGGCCGACAGCGGAACGACGCTGAACTGGGAGCAGGCTCTGAGCTATGCCGAGAATCTCGTCCACGCCGGACACGACGACTGGCGCCTCCCGAACGCGAAGGAGCTGCAGAGCATCGTCGACTACACGCGCGCGCCCGACGCCAGGATCCCCGCGCAGGTGGGACCGGCCATCGATCCCGTCTTCGACATCACCTCGGACGATTCGTACTTCTGGTCGAGCACCACGCACGTCGACGGGCCGAACTTCTGGGGCGTCTACTTCTCCTTCGGCGAGGCCTGGGGCTGGATGGAGCAGCCCCCCCATTCCGGCAACTGGGTCCTGCTCAACGTCCACGGCGCGGGCGCGCAGCGGAGTGACCCGAAGGACGGCGATCCGAACAACTGGCCGCACGGCAACGGTCCCCAGGGCGACGTGGTGCGCATCTTCAGCTACGCGCGCGCCGTCCGGGGAGGCGTCGGTGCCTCCCTCACCGCGAGCACCTACGCGACCACGATCACCAACGCGACCCCGATCGACCTCACCCTGGACGCGGGTCCCTCCAACGCGCTCCGGGTCTACGTCGTCGTGGGCAGCATGATCGGCACGAAGCCGGGCATCACCACCCCCGACGGCCTGGTCACCCTTCCCCTGAACTGGGACGAGTTCACGTTGGAGACGATCCTTCTGGCGAACACCTCCGCTCTCGTCGACACCTGGGGCACGCTGGACGCCAACGGCCAGGCATCGGCACAGCTCGCCTTCCCCCCTCCCCTGCCCCCGGAGCTGATCGGGCAGACCGCGTGCTTCGCCTACTTCCTGCTCGGTCCCGTGGATTTCGCATCCAACCCGATCGCGATCGACATCGGTTCCTAGACGGACTCACTCCCCGGTGCGACACGTGCCCATCCAGGGGCAGGACTCTTTCTGCGGGCACTGCGCGCACCCGTACTTCTTCGACACCAGGGGCAGGATCACGAAGGAGTTGATCGCGAAGGCGAGCAGGAGACCGGCCGGTAGCCAGGCAAAATCGCGCCACAGCGCCAGCCCCGCAACGATCGGCGGCACGAACCACAGCGGGACGATCACCGGGATGTGCTTGCGGAACTGAGTGGTGAAACGCTCGGGATCCTTCCGCGCCCGGAGTCGAGGAGCGAACTGCCCGTAGCCGCACGGACACAGCCGCGTGTCGTAGAAATGGCAGTACGGGCAGATGAACACCATGATCCAGAGCGTGCCCGCCACTCCGTAGAGCACGTACAGCACCGCGCTCACCCAGCTCCACCCCTCGACGGGGATCGTGAGCCGCAGGATCGCCGCGCCGAGCAGGAGCATCACCGCATAGGGGATGTTGTCGATCAGCTCCCTGACGTGGGAGGCGGGCGCGTCCGGGCATTGCTCGGATTCGATGTCGTCTTCGCTCATGGCGTCTTCCTTCTCGCCATCTTGTAGCGAATCCGGGACGCGAGGTGGAGCACGCCGTGAGGTGACCGATCGTAACGGCTGCGCAATCCTCGCGCCGGGGGCCGGGCTCGGCCGGAGAAGGCGGACCGGAGGTGTTGCGGGCCGGTCGGTCCGAGCAAGTACACTGGCGTCGATCCGGATCATCCCCGCCCGCGTGACGCGAAGTACCGCCATGCCCCACATGCACGCCTCCCCTCTCCTCGCCTTCGTTCTCGCCGCCTGCTCGACGCCACTTCCGGCCCAGGACGCCGCCGGGTCGACTCCCGCGACGCCCTCGGCCGCGGGAGCCGCGGGCTACTACCGCCAGCCGACCCTCCACGGGAACACGATCGTATTCGCCGCCGAGGGCGATCTGTGGACGGTGTCGCTGGAGGGGGGAGTCGCGCGACGGCTCACCACCCATCCCGCCGAGGAGACGCATCCCACGATCTCTCCCGACGGGCTGACCCTCGCGTTCACCGCGCGGTACGAGGGCCCGGCCGAGCTCTACACGATGCCGCTCTCCGGCGGGATCCCGACCCGCCGCACGTTCGAGGCCGACGCGTCGCTGGCCCGCGCGTGGACCCCGGACGGCCGGCTCGTCTACGAGACGCGTCGCTACTCGGGGTTGCCGCGGCCCGGTCTCGTCGCGCTGGATCTGGAGAGCGGCGCGCGGTCGCCCCTCCCTCTCGCCTACGCCAGCGAGGCCGCCTTCGATGCCGACGGATCCACGACCTACTTCGTGCACCCCGCCTGGCACCGCAACGTGACCAAGCGCTACACGGGCGGCACGGCGCGAGACGTCTGGAAGTACGAGGAGGGCGCCGAGGAGGCGGTGGAGCTGACGGGCGACCACCGAGGCGAGAGCCACTCCCCCCGGTGGTGGGCGGGTCGCGTGTACTTCGTCACCGATCGCGACGGCACGATGAACCTGTGGTCGATGGACGAGGACGGTCGCGACCTGCGCCAGCACACCCGGCACCGCGGCTTCGACGTGTACGGTCCGTCGCTCCACGACGGGAGGATCGTCTACCAGCAGGGAGCCGACCTGTGGCTCTACGACATCGCCACGGATCGAACGAGCCTCGTGCCGATCACTCTGGCGTCCGACTTCGACCAGCTACGCGAGAGGTGGGTGGACGAGCCCATGAAGCGCCTCGAGGCCGTCCACCTCCACCCCGAGGGCGAGAGCGTCGCGCTCACCTCGCGCGGCCGCGTGTTCGTGGCCCCGGTCGAGCAGGGACGGCTGGTGCGCGCCTCGCGCAAGGACGGCGTGCGCTTCCGCGACGTGACGTTCATGCCCGACGGCGAGACGCTCCTGGGGCTGTCCGACGAGACGGGCGAGCTGGAGCTCACCAGGATCCCCATCAACGGGGTGGGCCAGGACGAGCGGATCACCGAGGACGGCACGATCCTGCGCTTCCGCCCCCATCCGTCCCCCGACGGCCGCCGCGTCGCGTACACGGACAACAACCACGACCTGTGGGTGCTCGATCTGGAGACGCGCGAGCAGACGCGGATCAACGAGAATCGCGAGGAGCCCGGGGACATGGCCTGGTCGCCGGACGGCCGGTGGCTCGCCTACACCATGACCGCGCTCAACACCTTCAAGCAGATCAAGATCTACGACACGCAGGAGAAGACGACGATCCCCCTGACCAGCGACCGGGTGAACAGCACCGACGTCGCGTGGGATCCCGGCGGCGAGTTCGTGTACTTCCTGTCCGACCGGCACCTTCGCTCTCTCGTCACCAGCGTGTGGGGGACGCGCCAGCCGGAGCCCTACTTCGACAAGACCTTCCAGGTGTTCCTCGTTCCCCTGCGCAAGGGCCTTCGCTCGCCCTTCCGGCCCGACGACGAGCTGCAAGGAGCGGAGGACGAGAAGAAGGAGAAGGGCCCCGGAAAGAAGGACGCCGAGGAGAAGGACGCGGAGAAGAGCTCCGAGAAGCCGAAGAAGACGCCGGTGGTGATCGAGCTCGACGGTCTCGCCGATCGCGTCGAGAGAGTGCCCGTCCCCCCCGGCAACTACGGCTCTTTGGCGGTGAACGACAAGGCGCTCTTCTTCACCGCGCGGGACTCCGGACCCTCTCCCAAGACCCACCTCGTGGCGGTGAAGATCGACAACGAGGACGTGAAGGCCACGACCGTCGTGGAGGACGTGCGCTCGATCGAGCTCTCGCTCGACGGGAAGAAGCTCCTGGTACGGAAGAAGGACGACCTCTTCGTCCTCGACGCCAAGCCTGCCAAGGCCTCGGATCTCGCCGAGCACAAGGTCGACCTGTCGGGATGGAAGTACTCCATCGACGTGCGGCAGGACTGGCGCCAGATCTTCGTGGATGCCTGGCGCCTGGAGCGGGACTACTTCTACGACCCGGGGATGCACGGGCTCGACTGGGACGCGACGCTCGCCCGGTACCTGCCACTGGTCGATCGGGTCACGACGCGGGACGAGCTATCCCACGTGATCGGCTGCTTCGTCGGCGAGCTGTCGGCGTTGCACACCAGCGTGCGGGGCGGCGACCTGCGCACCGGGCCGGACGACGTTCCGGTGGCGACCCTCGGCGCCCGGATGTTCCGCGACCGCGACGCCGGCGGCTATCGCATCGACTACATCTATCGATCGGACCCGGACTACCCCGACGAGCGCGCGCCGCTCGCCGCTCCCCACCTGGACGTCCATCCCGGCGACGTCATCGAGGCGGTGAACGGAGTCGCCACCTCGGAGGTGGCGGACATCGGAGCGCTCCTCCGCCACCAGGAGGGACGCCAGGTCCTGTTGCGGATCCGCTCGGGCGGCGCGGGCTCGACTCCCGCCGGCGAGTCCCGCGACCTGATCGTCGTTCCCGGCTCCAACGAGCGCAACCTGCGCTACGCCGACTGGGAATACACGCGCCGCCTGCAGGTGGAGGAACGGAGCGCCGGGCGGATGGGCTACGTCCACCTGCGCGCGATGGGCGGGGGCAACATCACCGAGTGGTACCGCAACTTCTATCCGGTCTTCAATCGCCAGGGCCTCATCATCGACGTCCGCAGCAACTCCGGCGGCAACATCGACGCCTTCATTCTCGAGAAGCTGGCGCGTCGCGCATGGATGTACTGGCAGAGCCGGACCGCGCAGCCGACCTGGAACATGCAGTACGCGTTCCGCGGCCACATGGTGGTGCTGGTGGACCAGACGACCGCGTCCGACGGTGAGGCTTTCGCGGAAGGATTCCGTCGCCTCGGCCTCGGACCGGTCATCGGCACGCGAACGTGGGGCGGAGAGATCTGGCTCAGCTCCGACAACCGTCTCAGCGACGGCGGGCTCGCACGCGCCCCGATGTACGGCGTATACGGCCCGGAGGGCGAGTGGCTCATCGAGCAGATCGGCGTCATCCCGGACGTCACGGTGGACAACCTCCCCCACGCCACGTTCGAGGGCTCCGACGCGCAGCTCGATGCCGCCATCGACCACCTGCTCGGAGAGATCGAGACGGATCCCCGCGCCGTTCCGCAACCTCCGCCCTTCCCCGATCGCTCGTTCGACTATTCGGAGCAGGACCGCTGATCGTGAAAACAGCGCGGCCCTCAGGCCGCGTCGACTCGTTCGTTCTCGGGGGGATTCTCTGCTCCGCGGTCGTCCGCGCTCGCCCGGCGCAAAGGCGCCGTGGCGGTGTTGACGAGCTCGCACAGCTCCTTGAGCTGATCGCCGTCGCGCAAACGACAGTCCGGGGGCTTCTCGCCCTCGATGACCTGGCGCAGGTATGCTTCCAGGCGGTAGACCGGCCCTGCGATCCGGAAGGACATGAGCACGGCCACCAGCACGAAGAACGGGGCGAGGAAGAGGACGGTCAATCCGAGACAGAGCGCGAGGTACTGGGGTAGGAGGGCGAGCACCGCCTCACCGTCGTTCGGGACGGTGCTGGCGATCCGCGTCAGCATGTGGACGATGAGGATCGCCTGGGCGACAACCGTCACCCCGATGGTGAGCATGGTCATCATGATCCAGCTGCGCTGGATCTCGGGCTTGACGAACTTCCTCTTGCGTCGTTTCCGGGAGTGCTTCGTCCGGGATTCCTCTGTGGGGATGGCCTGATTCATCTTTTGGCTCCTTCCCGTTCTCCAAGGGCTTGCGCCCAGGTGTCGGCCTCGGGGGGAAGATCGAGACCAGTGATCGTCTTGAGAGCGTTCCACGCGCGCAGGTGGACCGTTTCTACGTCATAGGTGAGGGCGTCCAAGAGCTCCTCGAGGACGGCGTCTGATCCGAGCTGCGCGAGACAGTCGCACGCGAAAGCCCGAATCCCGGGAGAGTCGTACTCGAAGAGAACCGTGATCTCGGTTGCGAATTGACTCCCCTGGAAGGGATGCAGAGCGATTTCTCGAGCCGCGTTCGCGACCTCCGCATCATCTTCCGAATACAGGTGCTTCACGAGCAGCGGGGCGCGATTCTCCAGCCAGTCCATCTCCTCTCGATACCAGGTCGACCAGCGCTGCACGTCTGGGGGCAGCGTCAGATCGGTGATCTGTCGAAGGCTCCAATGCGCCGTGCGGCGAAGGCCTCCTGATCGGGTGTCGAGAAGGTCGATGAGCCGGGGAACCGCCGCGCGATCCTCGAGTCGGCCAAGCGCGACAGCGGCGGCCTTTCGAACTCCTTCGTGCTCGTGCTCGAGCGCCTCACGCAGTGCTTCACGAAGGGACTCGTCCTGCGCGGGTGATGCGAAGGGGGCGAGTCGAGCGAGCTGGGCGATGAAGACCCCGGTGGCCCGGCTCTCGGAGGAAAGCTCTCGAATCAGGAGGTCGATGCCGCGGGGGCGCTCCGAGTGCCCGATGGCGCGCAGCATCGAGGAGAGGACATGATCGTCGAGGCGGTACCACTGGAGGGGTAGACGATCGAATGCGCGTTCGTCGCGCGCGAGGTGCTCCCCGAGAGCGCTCTCGAACGCGTCCGCTCCTGCGCTCTTCGACCAGGGCCCCAGCCCTTCGATCGCGGCGATCTCGAACAGGAGGGGAACCTTCGAGTAGTCCCCGTGGATCCGGACGAGATCGAAGGCCACGGCGCGGGCCATCGGTATCCCCAATTCGACGACGATTGCCGGGAGGGACGCGAAGAGCGTGTCAGGATCCCCTCGGCCCAGGGCCTGCATGATCACCAGCCGTTGAGTGTCCGTCAGGGGGGGGGTCCACCTCGGGTCGCACGACTCCCTCCCCCACCACGAGAAAGAGCGTCGGCTTCGCCTCCTCCCCCAGGGCCACCACGCTCTCGATGGCCTTCTCGAAGTGTCCGCCCTTCCTCTTTTCCACGTGACGGAGGATTTCCGCCAGTTGCTCACGCAGGTCGTCGCCCATGTCGGCGGCCCTGGTCGACGGTACTCGTGCCCTGGACGGCTCCGCGACCGATCCCCGCATTCCCGATCCCGCGACCGCGCACACGACGACGATCACGATCGTGGTGATCGACGGTGCTCGCGGCGGTCTGTGGAGATGGCACCACATGCTGCGGATCAGAGATCCTCGTTCTCGGAGACGGGTCGCCAGGACACTTGTTCGAACTCGGCCCCTTCGAAGTCGTCGAAGAGCAAGTCCTCGTCGAAGTGGACCTGCGAATTGCTGGCAAGCACGATGTCCTGCGCCTTGATTGCGCCGAAGACGCGGAAGTTGCTCTCCACGGTAAGCAGGGCGTTGGGTGCGTAGATCGTTCCGAAGAAGTCGGCGTTGGAGTTGAGAGCTACCGTCTTGGTGGGGTCCGAGGTGTCGGTCGTGAGGAAGATCGACACGTCCCTTGCCTTGGAGCCGATGGACCGGAAGATCGAGTTGCTGCGGAGGTCGAAGTCACCAGTCCCGTAGATCGTGACCGGTCCGCTGGTCGCGTCGATCAGAATCTCTGCGTTGGAGCTTTCGACCAGAGAGTCGACGACGACCACGGACGGGCCCTCGATCACCAACGAAGATCCGCTGGTTGCCGTGAGCGAGGTGAAGTGGTGCGAACCGGCCGTCAGTACCATTGGGCCCGCGATGTTCAGGGGTCCAGTGGGCGGACTCGGTGGGACGACGATCGGGGGCATCTCCACCAGATCGTCTGCGGGCTCCGTGCTTCCGGTGATCAGGGTCTGCGGCGCATTGTCGTCGAGGATTCCGTCCGGCCCCGGCGAGACGTCGCCGTGAATCTCGACGTTTGCCTCGACCGTGATGTCCGCGTTGGAACCGACGCTTCCGTATTCACTCACATGATCGGCCCCGGGGACGTAGGGGCCGTACATGGAGTTGAAGCTGTCGATGAACGAGTTGCTCTCGATCGTGACGCCGTCCGCACCAAATACGCCGTGAAGGTGGCTACCATTGGGAATCCGGCGGGCCACCATGAGCACGCGAGACCTCTCCCGTCCCTCGGCGCCGAGGGAGACGAGGCGCACGCGATCGAACCGCAGGACGGGATCGTCGAAACCGTCCGTGACCGCCACCTCGAAGGTGCCCTTGCCATAGGGCTGTGGATCCACATAGTCCGCCAAGGCGTCGATGCCATTGGCACGCAAGCTCGCAAAGGCCTCGCTCAAGCCGGCCTCGGCCACGTAGAACGATCTCATCTCGTCCCGAGAATGCCGCTGCTCCAGGTAGCCCGAGCCCGTGAATGCCACGAGCGCAGTGGCCAATCCCCCCAGAATTACGATCATCAGGGCGGCCAGGACGATTCCTGACCCCCGTCGGGAGCTCTGGTTCCGATGTCGATGCAGGAACGCGGAAACCTTCATCTCGTTGTCCTTCTCAGTTCCTGAGGAGCACGGACGTCCGTAGCGATCTCGTCACGAACAGCCCATCGTCGTCGACGACTTCGAGTGTTAGCCAGAGGTCCAGGGTGTTCCCTTGCAGACTGGCGCAGAATCCCGCCTCGTCGATCAGCTCGTTCCCGTTGTCATCGAGGCCGTTCACGACCTCCCCCTCGAGGAGCTCACGCACGTGCCGACTCAGCACGACGACGATCTCCTCTGCTTCGTCCGGATTGCGGATCAGAACCAGACGCCGTTCATCGGCGAGTCCATTGCCGTTGTTGTCCAGGCCATCGTCGAGCTCGCCCTCCTCCAGGCGGAGCTCGACCCGCATCGGGATCCAATCGATGAGGCCTTGGTCGTTCGTCAGACCGTCCATCCGATCGAAGGTGAGAGTGCTGGTCCACAGGGACCCGGTCGGCTTCGGGTCCAGGGTGTCCAGGCCGGAAGCTCGCAGATCACCTTGGAGTCGGTGCAGGCAACGACGAATCTGCGACTCGGTACTGGTGCGAGCGACTCCAGTCTTGAAGAGCTCGGAGCTCGTCAAGCCCGCCATGGCCATTGCCGTGACCGTCACGCCCAGAAGGACGACTCCGATCAGCAGCTCGAAGAGCGTCAGCCCGCTCTTGCTTCCCGAGACTTCTTTCCTCATCGCGTCACCGATCCGTCAGGATCGTCTTGAAGGACATCACGCGATCTCCGGTCGAGCCACGCCATTCCAGGCGCACCAGGACGGGGAGGATCAGGTAGTCCGCAGAGTGATCCGCGGAATCGATCACGCCGTCCAGATCGAGGTCGCGGGGCGTTCCGATCTGATCGTCCACCACGTCTTCACGTAGATCGAACCCATCGGTGGTCGGCATGATGATCTCACCCACCGCCCCGTCCACATCCCCCGGTCGGGGATCGAGGCCCTCCACCTCGAAGAAAGGACCCGGCGCCGTATCGAAGCCTCCCGGATCGTCATCGGGATCCGCGTTGTAGAGGGCGCAGATGTCCGCCAAGGCATGACCCTGCATGCGCTCGATCATGGACCTTGCGCCTTCCGTGGCGAGCGTGCTCTCCCGACTCGTCTTGCCCAGGTCCATGGAATTCCGAACGGAGCGCGAGAAGGCCAGCAGCCCGATCAAGAAGATCGCCATCATCACGCTGAGCTCGATCGCCGTCAGTCCCGAGCGGGAATCGAGCGCGGGCCGGAGATTCGGACGGACTGGAGAGCGGACCGGGATCGCACCACCGGGTCGGGCTCTTCCCCCCGGGCAATGCCCCGAGAGGGTCTGGCGAGGGTGAGAGGGTTTCAGCATGGGCATTCCGGCGCCCCGAGGCTCGCCGGTACGGGGACCGAACGGACCTGGCTACATCGGCACTTTCGGCCCGATGCTCAAGCGGCTTCCCCCTTTCGGCGTCTCGGGATCCGCGGCGCGGGACACAGGCGGGGCCGATGCCCGGTCAGTCGTCACCCACGACGAGATCCAGGGCGTTCGACAGGGCGAACGGCTGGACGCCGCCGACGTGCAGGGCCTGCGTGCTCAGCGTGAAGCCCGCGAGCGCGAGGTCGTTGGGCACCGGGACGTCGAACGCGGCGAGCGGGCCGGCGACGAGGAACAGTCCCAGGAGCTCGCCGTCCGGATCGGTGATGTCCACGAGGAGCACCTGGCCTCCGCCCAGGGTGAGCGAGAGCGGAGTGCTGTAGCCGGCGAGCCCGGCCATCGCGTGCCCGGTCGTTCCTCCAAGGTCGACCGTCGCGCTGTAGGTCGTGCCGAGCACGGGGCGCGTGTCGTGGAAGTAGCTCGCCGGATTCCCCCCGGCATCGCGATACGTCACCGAGGCCGGCGGACCATTCTCGTACCACGCGACCTGGTCGTCGTTCTGCGAGGCCGAGAACACGTCCAGGTCGCCATCGCCCTCCACGTCCGCGGCGAAGACCGAGCGCACGCCGTCGGCCATGGTCGTGATGAGCTTCTGCGGTCCGAAGGTCCCCAGGCCGTCGGTGTTCTCGTACCACGCGACCTTGCGGTCCAACGCCGATCCCGAGAGCACGTCCTGGTCCCCGTCTCCGTCCACGTCCCCCGCGAAAACGGAGAGGGCCCGGTCCGTGAGGCCGCTGATCCGGATTCCCGGCCCGAAGGTCCCGAGGCCGTCCGTGTTCTCGTACCACGCGACCTCGTCGCCGAGATCCGCCGCCGAGATCACGTCGAGATCGTCGTCGCCATCCAGGTCCGCCGCGTAGACGTCGTGCGCCCCGATGACCGAGGAGGAGATGACCTGCTTCGGCCAGAAGAAGCCGTTCCCGTCGAAGTTGGGGGACCAGGCGATCTCGTCGTTGTCGTAGTTCGCGTAGAGGAGGTCCTGGTCTCCGTCACCGTCGAGGTCCACCGCGAACACGTTTCGGACTCCGGTGGCCATGGCCGTGACGATCACCGGAGGGCCGAACGTCCCCAGACCGTCGGTGTTCTCGTACCACCTCACCCGGCTATGCCCCGCCTCTGCGGAGGCCACGTCTTGATCTCCGTCACCGTCGATGTCGACGGCGATGGCGTCGAACACATGAATCGCCTCCGTGGTGACGATGAGCGGCGGGCCGAAGTCACCCAGGCCATTCGTGTTCTCGTACCAAGCGATCGTGTCGTCGAGCGACGAGGAAGAGAGAGCATCCCGGTCTCCGTCGCCGTCCAGATCCGCGGCGAAGACCGACAAGGGGTAGTGAGCCTGGTCCGTGATGATCCGTTGCGGCCCGAAGGTGCCCTCTTCCTGCAGGTACTCGTACCACGCGATCTTGTAGTCGAAGCGCGAGGCGGAGAGCGCGTCCTTGTCTCCGTCCCCGTCGAGGTCCGCGGCGAAGACGCAGCTCGCCCGGTCCGCCTTGGCCGTGAAGGCCGTCGGCGGCCCGAAGCTCCCTAGCCCGTCGGTGTTCTCGAAGGACTCGATCTCCCAGTCCTCGCCGGACGTGCTGAGCACGTCTTGATCTCCGTCGTCATCAAGGTCCGCCGCGAGAACCGACGTGGCGCCCGCCGCCAGGGCCGTGACCACTCGCTGGGACCCGAACGACCCCTGGCCATCGGTGTTCTCGTACCAGGCAATCTTGTCGCTGTAGTACGAAGCCGCGAGTACGTCCCGGTCCCCGTCGCCGTCCAGGTCCGTCGCCAAAACCCACAGGGCATAGTCGAACATCGTCGCGATGGGAATCTCCGGTCCGAAGCTGCCGGAGCCGTTCGTGTTCTCGTACCACGCGAGCTTGTCGTCCCAGGCGGATGCGGAGAGCACGTCCTGGTCGCCGTCGCCGTCCAGATCCGCCGCGAAGACACATCGGGGCGAGTCGATCAGGGTCGTGATGATCACCGGGGGTCCGAAGTCACCCTGGCCGGCGTTCTTGTACCACGCGATCTCGTCGGCGTATTCCGCAGCCGAGAGCACGTCCTGGTCGCCATCGCCGTCCAGATCCGCGGCGAAGATCGACGTGACGGCATCCGCCGTGGCGGTGATGACCTGCTTCGCTCCAAAACTCCCCTGACCATCGAGGTTCTCGTACCACACCACCTCGTCGTCGTGGAATGACGCCGCGAGAACGTCCTCGTCTCCATCGCCGTCCAGGTCCGCCGCGAGGACGCTATCTGCCCCCCAGACGGTATCGTCGATGACCCGCTGATGCCCAAAGACGCCCCGGCCGTCGACGTTCTCGTACCAGGCGATCTTGTCGTCGTACCACGACGCGGAGAGCACGTCCGGATCGCCGTCGCCATCCAGATCCGCGGCGTAGACCGACCGGGGCCCGTCGGTCAGGGCCGAGATAACCCGCTGGGGCATGGCCGTACCCGGGCCACCGACGTTCTCGTACCAGGCGATCTTGTCGTCCCCCGAGGACGCGGAGAGCACGTCCTGGTCGCCGTCACCGTCCAGGTCGGCCGCGAAGAGGGACATGGGTCCGACGGCTCGCCCGGCCACGAGCTTCTCGGGACCGAATCGATCCTGCGCGGAGGCGCTCAGGGCCAGGCTGCTCACGAGCAGCAACGTCCCGACGATCCCCGTGCTCGCCAGTCCAAGACCCTTCTCGATCAACTTCATGATTCACCTCCCCGTACGTTGAAAGACCGCACCCCCAGGACTCCTTCCAGGGTACCACGGTCACGAGAATCCGTGGGTCCGGGAGCGCCGCGACCGCACGCAGGAGCCGGAACGAAGAGACCCCGTCTTATTCATGACGGACGGTATTCGGGCCCAACGGGGCGACACTAAGCTAGTGGTATCCGCCAGATGTAGCCAAACGTATGGTGTGCAGCTGCGTATCCCAC
>CAYRXS010000001.1:70832-90235 GCA_964428225.1 uncultured Planctomycetaceae bacterium | reverse complement strand
AGAAATCCGCGTCCTTGCCGGGGGAGAGGCTCGCGACCCGATTCGCCTCGCCGTGGAGCTCGGCGGGGGTCAGGGTGATCGCGCGAAGGGCGATCGCGGGATCCAGCCCGTTCTTGGACGCGGCGCAGGCCGCGAAGAGCAGGTCGCGGGCCGAGCCGCTGGCGATCGCCACCGGCGCGCCGGCCTTGGCGATGGCCGCGGGCACGCCGTAGTCGGGCCACCGGGCATCCCGCGACTTCCCGTGATCGCGTCCCGAGGATCCCGGCGAGAACGGCAGGTGGTAGACCACCGCCGCTCCGGCGTCGGCGATCTCCTTCGCCACGTCGGCGGCCTCTGCCGCCTTGTCCACGATGAGCCGGATGTTCTTGTCTCGCGCGAAGTCGAGCAGGGCCCGGATCTCCGGAGCGGTGGTGGCGGAGATCCGCCACGGCACGCCGGAGTCCATGAGCTTGGCCAGCTCCTTGCCCGCGAAGGGGCCGTACTCCGAGCTCTCGCCGCCGGTGCGGGCCAGCTCGAGGAGCTCGTTCAGGGCCACGATCGCTCCCATGGTGGTCTTGGGAAGCTGCGGCTTCGCGTACCCCAGGTCGTTGTCGATCGTCGCGGGAATCGGCGGCTCCCAGAAACCGGGCGTGTTGCGCGCGGACCGATCGATCGCTCCCTGCAACGCCGCGATCTCGCGAAGCGTGCGGTGCTCGGGATCGTCACCGCACAGCTTGACCACCGCGCCTTGCCCCCCGATGAGGCGATTCGTCGCCGCGGGGAGGTAGACCGTGGTCACGCCGCTGGTGAGGAGGTAGGCGTGGGTCGCGAAGAAGTCGAACTCGTCGATCGCGCGAAGGCTCGGCTGGGCCGTGCGGTTGGTCGCTCGCACGGAGCTGCCGGATCCGTGGGCCGCTACGAGCCCCGGCACGATCACCGAGCCGGGACCGTAGTCCGTGACCGGAGCATCGAGAGGAACGTCGACGTCCTTGCCGACCTCCAGGATGCGTCCGTTCTGGATCAGGATCGTCGCGCCACCTTCGAGCACCTGCCCGTTCTCGACCAGGTGGATCGTGCCCGCCTTGACCGCGACGAGCCCCCGACCTTCATCGGGTGGCGACGCCGGGTCGCGGGGGACGGCATGGGCCGAGGCGCCGCTGATCGTGGCCAGCAACGCGACGGCGAGTTTCAGCCTCGGCATCTTCATCAGTCCTCGTCCTCCTCGTCTTTCTCGTCGGCGACCTCGGTCTCGGCCGCGGTGCCGGGGGGCTGGACTCCCTCGAGAAGGTGCTTGTTGCGAACGTCCTTTGCCCGGTCGTAGACGTCGCGGCCTTCGATCACCACGCGCTCGACCCACGAGGTGACGCTGAGCGGATCGCCGGAGAAGAGCACGACGTTGCCGAGCTTGCCCGTCTCGATCGAGCCGATCTGCTCGCCCATGCCGAGGATCTCCGCGGGCACCCGGGTCACGGCGTCGAGCGCCTCCTGGCGTTCGAGGCCCAATCCGATGGCGAGCGCGGCCTGGTACCACAGCGAGTTCGTGTTCGCGTTGCGCGAGGCGAGGGCGAAGCGGATGCCCTTCTTCTTCAGAACCCCGGGCACGAAGGTCTCGGACTCCTCCCCCGTGACCGGATCCCGGCGAACGTCCACCTGGTTGCCGGTGAGAATCACGGGAACGCCGGCCTCCGCGATCAGGTCCGCCGCCTTCCAGCAGCGCGTATTGATCACCAGGGCCGTGCGCGTGAGGAAGCCGTTCTCGCGGGCGACGTCGAGAGCGTGAGGCACGTCCATCGGCGCGGCGCAGTAGAGGAACACGGGGCGGCGTCCCTCGACGATCTGCAGCAGCGGCGCCTGCTTCTCGTCGATGGCGCCGCGCGGGATCAGCTCGAGCCCTTCCACCTTCCAGGCGGTGCCCTCCATCGCGCGTCCTTCCGCCTCTTCACCTTCGAGCTCGCGTCCCTGGAAGAGCGCTTCGCGGGCCGCGTATCCCCGCTCGTCGCGCTCCTTCTGGACGAGGCCCTCCAAGTATCGCCGCAGGTCCCCGAAGGCGCGGTCCAGGGCCTGCACCTGGGTGGCGCGGGACTTTCCGCTCTTGGGCGAGGCGGAGATCTTCGTCCCGAACCGTGGCCGGACCATCATCTCCTCCACGGTCAACCCCACCGGCCGGACGATCATCCCCTGACCGGCGATGACGCAGTTGTTGCCCTGCTGGATGTTGATCGTGGTGATCCCCCATCGCAGGCAGTCCTCGAAGAAGTACGCCACGGGATCGATCGAGTCCGCGATGTAGAGGAAGGGGGCGACATCGATGTTCTCGTTGGCTCGATCCATGCCGTTGGAGGAGATGGCCTCGACGAATCCCGGGAAGGCCACGAGGTCTGGCCCTCCGATCACCGGGGCATCCCAGGGCTTCTCCACCTCGCTCGCGGCGCCGACGGCGGTGATGCGGCCGTTCTCGATCACGATGACCCCGTCGAGGACGTCAGGGCCGGCCTGCGTGATGATGCGGCCGGCTTCGATCACGAGCTTGTCGCTGGGGGTGGGGAGCGGATTCGGCTGGGCGGCGAGACTGGTCGCGGCCAGGCACGCGGAGACGGCGGCGTACGCGGTGAGCCGACCGACGATGCGCTTTGCGGTTGCCTTCATGGAACGGACTCCGGTTTGGGATCCGGCATTCATCGAACGCGGGAGAAAGGTGGACTCTGGGTTGATCTGGTGTTCGTCGTCGAGGGGAAGTCGGGGGTGTCTCATGGGATCTCCTCCGTCACTCGCCCGAGATGCGCGGATCGACGACGAGTTGGCCGTCGAGCAGGACGCCGACGACCCTCGAGGTGAGCTCGAACGGCTTGCCGCTCCACAGCACGAGATCGGCGTCCTTGCCGACCTCGATCGAGCCGACGCGATCGGCCACGCCGACCATCGTCGCGGGGTTGATCGTCACCGCGGCGAGGGCGGCCTCGAAGGGCAGGCCGCCGCGCATGGCGAAGCCGGCCTGGCGATCGAGGCGCGCGCCCGGATCGGCGGCGCCCTGCGCGGAGAGGGCGAGGGGCACTCCGAGCTCGTGGACCTTCGCCGCGCAATCCCAGGCGAAGAATGCGCTCTCGGTCGTGCGGCCGGTGAAGACGTGCGGGGGAAGGATGACGCCCATGCCGGAGCGCTTCAGGAGCTCCGGTTCGCGCCAGGCCTCCGCGCCTCCGTCGACGTACATGTGCGGGATCTGGAACTCCTCCTTGAGGAAGATCGCGGTGCGGATGTCATGGGTGGGCCACGCCTGGACGATCACCGGCATCTCGCCGCGCATCGTCTTCAGCAGGATCTCGTCACGCTCCTTCTGCCGGGGATCGTCGCTCTCAGGACGTCGATCGGCCTGGATCGCGTTCCAGTACGCGTCGCGGAAGACCCACTCGACCGCCATGCGCGTCGTGGGACGGCGGTAGTAGAAGCTCGACGGGGAGCTCCCGCGCGGGGCGCGGTTCCCGGCACTGGGTTGACCCCCCATCGAGCCGCGCAGGGCCGCGCTCGCCTTGACCAGTCGGGCCTCGAGCGAGGGCTCGCCGCCGGTCTTGATCACGACGCTAGTGCCCCCGATGACCGCGTTGTCGTAGGGGCTGGCGAGAACGGTCGTCACCCCGCTCTTCAGCTCGCGCGCCCAGCGGTAGGAGTAGAAGTCGATCGCGTCGGCGACGGAGAGCTCGATGGGCGTCTCGCTCGATTGCTCGACCGAGTACTCGGCGGTGTCGATGCGCACCGAGAGGTCGATCATCCCGGGCGTGACCGCCGCGACCTCGAGCGCGTCGCCGCCACCGCCCTTGCCGGGGCCGACCTCGACGATCTTGCCGCCCTCGACGAGAACGTGACCGCCCTCGATGGGATCGCCGGCCGCGGTGTAGACCGTGTCGGCCCGGATCACCCACGTGTCTTCGGCGTGGACGGCGGATGCCAGGAGGAGGGCAGCGCCGAGAACGAGTCCGATCTGGGAACGCTGGATCATCGGGAGGCTCCGTCGTAAGCGCGCTCGCCGTCCACGTAGACGGCCTCGACGCGACTGGTGAGGTTCAAGGGGTTGCCGCTCCACAGAACGAGGTCCGCGTCCTTTCCGGGGGCGAGCAGACCGACGCGCCCGTCGACTCCGGCGATGCGGGCGGCGTCGGAGGTCAGGGCCTTCCAGACGCCGGCGGCGTCGGCTCCGGCGGACACCGCCATCGCGGCGGAGACGCGCAGGAGCTCGGGCGATCCTCCGGTGGCGCCGAGGGCGAACGCCACGGGCACCCCCTCCTTCTGGAGAGCGCCGACCGAATCGAGCGAGAGCCGGCTCTGTCCGAAACCGAAGGGGCCGACGATCACGCTCAGGCCGCTGGCCTTCAGCAGCCCGAGCAGATGCTCGTCCCCCGCGAGCGGAGCGCCTCGAATCGCGCCCCGCAGGCCGAACCGGCTGGCGAAGGCCGCGGCCCGCGCCACCTCGTGGCGCTCCCAGGCCTCGATGAGGACGGGGAGCTCCCCCTTGGCGACGCCCGCGACGATCCCCTCCGGATTCGCGAACCGCTCGTTCAGCTCGCGCACGGCCCCCGTGTAGCTCGTGGGGTAGCGGGATCCGGACACGCCCGACGCCGTGTTCTCCGGCTCGCCGTACTGGGCCTCGGCGGAGAAGAAGAACCCGGGGCGTTCCTGGACCCCTCCGCGGAGCGCGGCGCTGGAGAAGGACAGGGCCAGGTGCGCGTCGGCGTCGACGACCTTGCCGCCGGTGCTCTTCACGACCGCGGTGAGTCCTCCGACGAGGTTGTCGTTCGTCGGCGAGAGCACGAGCGTGGTGATCCCGGCGGCGAGCGCCTTCTCGAAGTCGGAGTGCGAGGGGCGGAAGGCGTGGGCGATCCGCGCCTCGGGCAGGATCGTCCGCGCGGTCTCATTGGCCTCGCCCCCCATGCCGCTGAGGGCGTGACAGGCGATCATCCCCGCGCTCACCACGCCGTCGTGATCGATGACGGGGTGGGCTTCGTCCACCGCGACGTCACTGCCGATCTTGACGATGCGACCGTTCTGGACGACGAGCACCCCGTCGGCGATCCGGGTCCCGTCTCCGACGAGGATCTCCTTGGCGCGAATCTGCAGCAGGGGGCCTTCCATCACCCAGGGGTTCGCGGGCGGAGGAGCTTCGGCCGCCGCCGCGAGCGTCGCGTCCGTCGGGGTGAACGCGACGATTTCCTCGCCCACGATCACCTGCACGACGTCCTCGTCGGCAATCTCCGGGGGAGGGGTCTGTTCCTCTTGCTGCGGATCGGGCGCGGGCTCGGTCCGGACGGGATCGTCCGCCGCTCCCGTGTCGAGGGCCGGCACGAGGGCGAGCAATCCGAGGGATGCGATCTTCGGGATCATTCGGGTATCTCCTGATCGAATCGGGCAGATCGGAAGAGGCGTCATTCGACGACGACCTGTCCGTGAGAGATGACGAAGCGGATGCGCGAGGTGGCGTCGAGCGGATCGCCGTCGAGGACGAGCAGCTCGGCGTGCTTGCCGCGCTCCACCGCGCCGAGGGTGTCGTGCACGTCGAGGACGCTCGCGGCGTTGGTCGTGATCGCGGCCAGCGCCGCGTCGGGGTCGAGACCGTGCCCCGCCGCGAGAGCGGCGAGGGTGCGCAGCTCCCGGGCGTGAGGGGTGCCTCCGGAGCCGATCACCACCTTGACCCCGGCCTTCTCGAGCTCGCGGGCGAGCGCCAGGTCGTGGCGGTCGTATTCATCGGGGCGCGAAGCCGGAAGCAGGGAGGGCCAGACGATCACCGGTATGCGCCGCTTCGCCAGCTCCTTCGCGTGGACGGCGGCCTCGGTGCCCCCCGCGATCACGAGGCGCAGGCGATCGAACGGCGCGGTCTTGGCCAGGAGGGCACGGATCTCCTCCGCGCGGTGCACCTCGACGATCAGGGGCAGCCTCCCCTCGGCCACCTGCGCGAGGGTTTCGGAGTCGAGGTCGAGCTTCGGCTCCCGGGGCTTCTTGTCCTCCTTGTACTTCTCCTCCTTGAACTCCTTGCCCTTCTCCTCCGCCTCCTTGACTTCCTTGTCCCGGGCCTTCTTGGCCTTCTTGAAATCCTTCTCGAGCTTCTCCACGGCCTTGGCGATGGTCTCCTCCCACTCCTGGAAGTCGTGGCGGTACTCGACCCAGGATTCGCGGTAGGCGCGGCCCCGCTCGATCTGGCTCACGAGGCGATCGACCTCGCTGACGCGATCGAAGATGTCCGTCGCCCGCCCGGGACGGGTGATCCCCACCGTGGCCGACATGCAGGCATCGGGGAGCACGACGGTCTCTCCTCCCGTCTCCTCGAGCCCGTCCGCGTTGCGGACTACGGCCCCCACGCCCCCGAGGTAGGAGCGCTGACCGACCTGGACCCGGGAGCAGACCACGCCCCCTCGCAGGGCCTCCTCCCGAAGGTGGGCGGACTCGTAGCGTTCCACCGCACCCACGGAGCGCGTCGACGGGCTGGTCCCCATGTCGTTCACCGAACCCGCGTCCGTCCCCAGCGAGCTCCAGGGATCGAGAAATCCGGCGCAGACCACCTCTCCCTCGATCACCCGGGCCCCCTCGGGGGCGGCGAGCCCCTGCCCCACGGCGACGATTCGACCGTTCTGGACGAGCACCTCCGCGTCCTCGAGGACCTTGCCCGGCCGCACGATCACCCGATTCGCGCGAAGCAGGAGGGTCTCCCCGCGGATCGGCGTGGGCGGCCCGGCCGGGTCCGCTTCGGCCGACGGGCCGTCGGCCTCCTCGACCACCGCGGCGCCACCTTCCTCCGGTTCGTCGGGGGAGGGCGAAGCCAGGGTTGGAGCCAGGAGCAGGGCGCCGGGGAGGAGCAGTAGGGTCAAGCTCTTCACAAGCATCGGTTTCCTCGTCTCGTTTTCACCGTCGGCGCGCACCGGATCCACGACGGGTCCGGTGAGGGGCGCACCCGGGAGGGAGTGTTCGGTCGTTCCCGGGGGGGCCGGAGGCCGGTCCACCCCGGGGGATCGGGGGCGCAGATCATAGGGCAGCCCCCGCGTTCCCCGCCAGGGGCACCCCTGGCTCGCCGCCGTCTCGCCGGGTGGTTTGACGGTGGAGTTACGGTCCCCCGCGAGGAGCTCGCGCGCGGACCGGGGTCGCCCTCACCCGCCCGGCCCCGCCTCCCGCAGCCGAGGGCTCTCGGGACCGCAAGAAAAACGAACAATCCGCGTTCGTAGACCTGTAGGGGGCCGGCTTACCCCTGTCTGATGGCCTCCGAGATCGAAGCCGCGCTCCGGGACCATTTCATGGACCCGGACTTCTGGCGGCCACGGCTGGCCCGGCTCGAGCGGACCCCCAGACAGCTGGTCCTCTACCCCCGGCCGGAGGACAGTCGCCCCGGAACCGAGCTCATCGAGTTCCGGCTGCAAGCTCACGATGGGGAGCGGCTTCACGCGTTGCTGGCGCGGACGGCCTACGGTCGCAACGGGGACGCGGTTCGCTTGCGGCCCTGCGACATCGTGGAGGTCGCCTCCCTGGACTGGGAGGCCGTGAACCAGGGGATCACGGACCTGATCTTCGGAGTTCCGCCCGGCCGGCGCCTGGAGGACCGCGTCCTCGACGTGTTCCGGATCTCCGAGGCGGCCTGCTCGATCGAATCGGTGGATTGCGAGCGGGTCGAGCTCGTGCGGCCGAACGGAGGGACGCACCACGACGCCCTCCTGATCGCGGAGATGATCCGGGCCAAGGGCTGGGCGTAGACGCGCGGCCGCGGGCTCGTCTACGCTGGGGGCGTGAACCACGACGTCCCCACGATCGTGCGCCGGGTGGTCCGGCGCGTCCTCCAGGGGCGGAGCGAACCGTCCGCCCCCGGGGATCGTGCCCTGATCTGTGCCGAGTGCCTCACCCGGATCCCCGACGGAGGCCGGCTCCGGGTGCCGCCGGGGGCCCGGATCACGCCCCTGGCCCGCGAGGAGGCGTGGCGACGCCGGATCACCCTGGAGGGCGAGGAGGGATGGACGTCATGAGCCCCGGGGAGAGCGCGAACCGCATCGGCGAGGCCGAGCTCGAGAGCATCCTGACCCGGGTCGCCCACGAGATTCTCGATCGCGGGCTCGGAGCCGCGGGCCCGGACGGCCTCTGGGGCTGCACGACGGTCTGCGTCGAGATCTGCCCGGAGAGCGCGGGGCGGGTCCTGAAGGCCGGGGCGGACCGCCTCGGTGTCGCCCGCCCGGTCACCGCCGGCCTGGCGGGCATCGCGGGAGTGATCGATCACACGCTCTTGAAGGCGGACGCGACGATCGCGGGGATCGACAAGCTCTGCGAGGAGGCGCTCGCCCACGGCTTCGCGGCGGTATGCGTTAACGGGGTCCACGTCCGCCGCTGCGCCGAGATCCTCGCCGGCTCCGGGGTGGCCGTCTGCACCGTGGTGGGCTTCCCCCTGGGGGCCTCGGCCCCGGAGGTGAAGACCTACGAGGCCCGCCGGGCGATCGAGGACGGGGCGAGCGAGATCGACATGGTCCTGAACATCGGGGCCCTGAAGTCCGGGGACGACGAGTTCGTGCGCCGGGACGTCGCGGGGGTGGCCGAGGTGGTCCACCGGCTCGGGGCGAGTCTCAAGGTGATCCTGGAGATGTGCCTGCTCTCCGAGGAGGAGAAGGTGCGAGCGTGTCGGATCTGTAAGGTGGCCGGGGCGGACTACGTGAAGACCTCCACGGGCTTCTCCACCGGCGGCGCCACCCTCGAGGACGTGGCCCTCATGCGCCGCACCGTGGGCCCGGAAATGGGCATCAAGGCCGCGGGCGGCGTCCACGACGCCGACGAGGCCCGGGCCATGGTCGAGGCCGGGGCCACGCGGATCGGGGCCTCGGCCTCGGTGGCCATCGTGCAGCCCTGACGTGACCTGCGGGGTTGCAGAACGCGCCCCGGTCGCGTTCACTCACGGGACAGACAAGTCCACTCGCTACCCGCACGGAGGAGGTTCACGTGGAAGGCAAGGTCAATGGCCCGGCGATCGGGCTCATGGTCACGGCAGGTCTCGGGGTGCTCGGTGCGTTGATCTCGATCGTCCTCACCCTGGTCCCCATCGGGGGTGATCCCGCGGACATGTACGGCGAGCAATTCGCGTTCCTGAGCGGGGCCATCCAGATCGGACTGAACGTGATCGGCATCGCGGTCTGTGGGTTCATCTTCTGGGCGAGCATCGAAGCCATGATTCCCTGCCTCTCTCCCTGCTGCATCGTCGGCCTGCCGATCGGCATCTGGGCGATCATCGTGCTCATGAAGGACGAGGTGAAGTCGGCCTTCAAGGCCTGAGTCAGCTCGGAGCGGGGCGGGCTCCGGCCCGCCTCAGGCGTGGGTGAGCTCGGGCACCGCCCGCCGGAGCATGCGCTGGAAGGAGTCCGCAACCACCCGGCCCGCTTCCACCACCTCCTCGTGGGTTAGGGGATCGCGCTCGTGGGAGGCCGCGGGGTTCGAGATGCAGGAGACGGCGGCGACCCGCATCCCCGCCGCGGCCCCCGCGGCCGCTTCGGCGACCGTGCTCATGCCCACCGCGTCCGCCCCCAGGCGCTCGAGCATCCGGATCTCGGCGGGGGTCTCGTAGGTCGGCCCGAGCAGCCCGGCATAGATCCCCGCGTACAGGGGCACCCCGACGGAGTGAGCCGCCCGCTCCAGGGCCTCCCCCAGCCGGGGATCGTAGGGCGAGCGGCGGCCGGCCTCCGCGGGGAACAGGGGCGCGCTGCCCTGGAGGTCGAGGTGGTCGGTGATCCGCATCAGGGCGGGGGGGTTGAAATCGGGCCGGATGCCTCCCGCCGCGTTCGTCAGCACGAGCCCGGGGATGCCGACGCGGGCGAAGGCCCGGACGGCCCGGGTGACCTCCCACCCGCTCCAGCCTTCGTAGAGGTGGACCCGGCCCTGCTGGACGAGCACCCGCTCCCCCTCGCAGGTCCCGAGAACGATCCGCCCCGCGTGGCCGGGCACCGCGCTCCCCGGCAGCTCGGCCAGCTCGTGGCCGTGGATGGTCACCGCGTCGTCGAGGTCCCGGGCGAAGCCGCCGAGCCCCGAGCCCAAGACGAGGGCGAGGGAGCATTCCCCCGCCCCCCGCTCCGCCAGGGTCTCGGCCAGGGCCGCGACGCGCTCCTCGCATCGTGTCGCGAAAGCCATGGCCCTACAGGAAGATCCCCGCGATCGTGGCGGTCATCCAGGAGGCAAAGGCCCCTCCGAGCATCGCGCGAAGGGCGAGCCGGCTGATCCGCGGCTTGCGCTCGGGAGCGAGCGGGGAGATCCCCCCGATCTGGATGCCGATCGAGGCGAAGTTCGCGAAGCCGCACAGGGCGAAGGCGGCCATCGCCGCCGCCCGCTCGCTCGCAAACACGCGCTCGCTCCCCGCGCCCGGGAGGAACCCGGAAAGGCTGTCGAAGGCGATGAACTCGTTCACCGCGACCTTCGTGCCGAGCAGCTCGCCGAAGATCTGGCAGTCGTTCCAGCCGTCGATCCCCATGAGCCAGGCCACCGGCGCCAGAACCCAGCCGAAGATACGGCCGAGGCTGAGGTCGTTCGCGAGCCAGCCGACGCTCTCGCCCAGCGCCCCCAGCGGCCAGTTGATCAGGGCCACCAGCCCCATGAACGCGATCAGCATCGCGATGACGTTGAGCCAGAGCTTCAGGCCGTCGCTCGTCCCGTTCGCCGCGGCCTCGATCAGGTTGCCGGCGGTGCGATCGATCTTCAGCTCGACCTTGGCCCCGGTGACCGACTCCTCGGTCTCGGGCACCATGATCTTCGCGATCAGGAACGCGGCGGGCGCGCTCATCACCGACGCGGCGAGCAGGTGCGGCGCGAGCTCCTCGCCGAGCAGGCCCATGTAGACGGCGAGCACCGACCCTGCGATCGTGGCGAAACCTCCGGTCATGAGCGCGTTCATCTCGGAGCGGGTCATCTCCGGGATGTAGGGGCGCACGACGAGGGGCGCCTCGGTCTGCCCCACGAAGATGTTGGCGGCCACGGCCATCGACTCCGCGCCGCTGACCCCCATGAGCGCCGACATCACGCGGGCCATCGCGTAGATGATCACCTGCATGATCCCGAGGTGGTAGAGCACCGCCATCAGGGCGCTGAAGAAGATGATCACGGTCAGGCCCGTGCTCGCGAACGCGAAGGCATAGCCCCAGCCCCCGCTCTCGAAGTCCGTGTTCGCGAGGTTGCCGAAGACGAGCTCGGTGCCCGGCGCGGTCTTCCTCACGAGCTCCGCCACGAAACCCGCGACCTGCGCGACGATCGTCTTGCCGAGCGCGGTCTGGATGACGAACCACCCGAGCGTGACCTGCATCACCAGCCCGAAGACCACCACGCGCCACGGGAAGCGACGGCGGTGGCTCGACAGGAGCCACGCGACGAAGCAGAAGAAGGCGATCCCGATGGCGGCGCGCAGGTAGGGCATGGGTTCCGCCGAATGAAACCGTCAGGCGCCCGTCCGGGCAAGGATCAGCGGGGCGAGCTTCGCGTTCTCGGCGTCGTCGGGCGCCAGGAGTGCGGTCCGCAGGTGACGACGCGCATCCTCGAGGCCGCGTCCGTCGCGGTGATGGACCTCGAAGAGGGGGTCGCCGGCGGCGAAGCGCTCTCCCGCGCCACGGCGGGCGACGACTCCCACCGCGTGGTCGATCTCGTCGGTCAGAATCCGTCGCCCTCCCCCGAGGGCGACCACCGCGCGGCCGACGGCGCGCACGTCGGCGTACAGGAGGCGGCCGGGCTGCGTCGCGCGGACCTCTTCGACGTCGGGAGCGCGCCCGAGCGCGGTTTCGCCGGTTACGTACCGTGGATCTCCTCCCTGGGCTTCGACCATCGCGGCCAGGCGCGTGAGAGCGGAGCCGTTGTCGAGGGCGGTCGCGATGCGCGCCTCGCCGGCGGTGGAATCGGGGCTCGCCTCCGCCGCCGCGAGCAGGGCTCCCCCGAGCGCGCACACGAGCTCGCGCAGATCCGCGGGGCCACCACCCGATGCGCACTCGATCGCCTCGACGAGCTCGAGCGCGTTCCCGAAGCTCCGGCCGAGCGGACGATCCATCGCGGTCTGCAACGCGATCGCCCGCAGGCCGAGGCGCGCGGCGAGGTCGATCATCACCCGCGCCAGCTCCGCGCCCTGGGTCGGGTCGCCGAGGAACGCCCCCGATCCGAACTTGACGTCGAGCACGAGAGCGTCGATCCCCTCCGCCACCTTCTTCGAGACGATCGAGCTCGCGATCAGGGGAAGCGAGTCGACGAGCCCCGTGGCATCGCGCAGGGCATAGAGCTTGGCGTCCGCGGGCACGAGGTCGTCGGTCTGTCCCGTGATCACCGCCCCGACCTCCTCCACGGCACGGCTCACCTCGGCCAGCGAGAGCCGCGTGGAGAAGCCGGGGATCGACTCGAGCTTGTCGAGCGTGCCCCCCGTGTGCCCGAGGCCGCGACCGGAGATCATCGGCACGCGCACCCCGCAGGCGGCGAGGGCCGGGGCGAGCGCCAGGGAGACCTTGTCCCCCACTCCCCCCGTCGAGTGCTTGTCGACGAGCGGCACGGAGCGATCGATGATCTCGAGCTCTCCGCCCGAGCGCACCATCGCGCGCGTCCAGTGCTCGAGCTCCGCCTCACCCATGCCGCGGGCGAAGATCGCGGCGAGCAGCGCGGAGGCGACGTAGTCAGGCGTTTCCCCGGCCACGTAGCTCTCGAGGAAGGCATCGGACTCGGCCGCGGTGAGCTCGTGGCCGTCGAGCTTGGACCTGAGGATCGAGACGGGGTCCATCAGCGCTCGACCTCCGGACGTCTCGGGAGCTCGTCGACGAACGACCGGCCGGCGGCGCACGGTGCGGGATCGAGCCCGAGCAGCTCCTCCACGCTCGCCCCCACGTCCGCGAAGCTCGCGCGGGTGCCGAGCGGCGCGCCGCCCTCGAGCTCGGCACCATAGACGATCAGGGGAACGTACTCGCGGGTGTGGTCCGTGCTCGCCGCGTGCGTGGGATCGTTTCCGTGATCCGCGGTCAGGATGACCACGTCGGTCGGACGTAACTCCGCTTCCAGGACCGGCAGGGCGACGTCGAACTCCTCGAGGGCGCGCCGATAGCCCGCGGGATCGCGCCGGTGGCCGTAAAGCATGTCGAAGTCGATGAGATTGGCGAAGACGAGCCCTTCGTTCCGGGTCCGCGCGCATTCGGTGAGCACGCGCATTGCGTGAGCGTTGCCCTCGGTGTGGATCGCCTCGCTCACGCCGCGTCCGGCGTAGATGTCCTCGATCTTCCCCACGCCGATCACGGGGATGTCGGCGGCGACGAGCCGGTCGAGCGAGGTCTTCGCGGGGGGCGCGATCGAGTAGTCGCGTCGGTGGTAGGTGCGCTGGAAGGATCCCGGCTCGCCGACGAAGGGTCGCGCGATGACCCGGGCCACGCCCAGGGGATCGAGGATCTCCCGCGCCGTCTCGCAGATCGCGAGGAGCCGCTCGAGCCCGAAGTGCTTCTCGTGCGCCGCCACCTGGAACACGCTGTCGGCCGAGGTGTAGACGATGGGCTTGCCGCTCGCGAGATGCTCCGCCCCGAGGCGCTCGATCACCTCGGTCCCCGATGCCGGCTCGTTGCAGAGCACGCCGGGGACGTCGGCGCGTCGAACGAATTCGTCGATGACGTCGCGCGGGAATCCCTCGGGGAAGGTCGGGAAGCGCTCCGCGTTGACGAGCCCCATCATCTCCCAGTGCCCGGTGGTGGTGTCCTTTCCCGGCGAGAGCTCGGCGCACCGTCCGACGCAGGCTTCCGGATTCGCTGCCGCGGGCAGGGATTCGACGCCGGGCACGTTCCCCAGCCCGAGCTCGACGAGCCGCGGAACGTCGAGCCCCCCCGCCGCCTCGACGAGGTGGTCGAGCGTGTGGGTTCCCTCGTCGCCGAACTCCGCGGCGTCGGGCAGGGCTCCCACGCCGAGCGAGTCGAGCACGATCACGAAGACGCGCCGCATCCCGGCATCATACGGGGATAGAATGCGCGGGTGCACCAGCTCCTGGCCCTCGAAGCGGACACACCGGCCGAGGCCGTGCAGGCGTGCGGACGATTCCTGGCCTCGCGCTGGAGACGGTGGCGGCTCGCGCGGCGTTTCCTGCCCCGGGAAGCCCGTGACGATCTCGCGGTGCTCTGCGCGTGGCATGGATTGTCCCGGCTCCTCCTGGAGGCGCCGGCGGACGTCGAGACCGCGCGGCGTGCCCGCGACGAGCTCGCGAACGTGCTCGACACGATCCAGGCGAACGAGCCCCGGACTCCGATGGGGATCGCCCTCGCCCCGGTGGTCCGCCGCTACGCGATCCCCGATCTCCTGCTGCGCTCCCGCCTGCTCGCCCTCGAGCGCGACGCCCACGTCCACACCTACGAGACGCGCAAGGACCTGGTCGCCCTCGCCCGCCGAGTCGCGCATCCGGAGGGGCGGCTCCTGCTGCGGATCCTCGGGTTCTCGGGCGAGCGCAACGAGCTCCTCGCCGACGCCCTCGCCACGGGCGTGCAGCTCACGAGCTGGATCGCCGGCCTGCGCCCTGCCCTCGACCGCGGCCACCTCTACCTGCCCGTCGAGGACCTCGTCCGCTTCCGCGTGGACCTGCGCCAGATCGAGGAAGGCCGGACGAACGACGCCTCCCGCCGCCTGATCGCCGAGGAGATCGCCTGGGCCCGGTCCTTCCTGGCGAAGGGCTGGCCCCTGTGCGAGGCCCTCGGCCCCTGGCGCGGCCGCCTGCTCGCCTGCGTTCTGCGCTGGCACGCCGCCGCTCTCTCGGCCGTCGAGGCCCGCGACCACGACGCCCTCTCCGGCCCCCCCCGCGCCGGCTGGCCCCGCCTCCTCGCCTGCGCGACGGCGAGCCTCGCGGGGCGGGGGCTGCCGTGGTGATCGGGCCGACGAAGGAGAATCGCGGTCAGGCGAGCGTGGACAAGAGCTTCAACGCCGGCGCCACCCGGATTCCCTCCGGCGTAACGAAATCCTTCGTGCCCGGCGCGCTGAGCTGCCAGGCGTCCGCTTCCGGATGGCGCAGTTTCAGATAGCGCAGGTTCTTGTCCGCCCGGGCGTCGCCGAACTTCGCCTCGACGAGGAGGATCGGGCGACGACGCTCGGTGACGACGAAGTCGACCTCGCGTCCGTCCGTGTCACGGAAGTAGCGTAACTCGAGGTCACGGCCGGCGACGTCTTGTTCGTGGTGGACCCACTTGAGGAGGTGGGCGGCGACCAGGTTCTCGAAGCGCGGGCCGTCGTCGGGAACGAGGTTCCAGTCGGCGTGGTAGTGCTTCTGCTCCTTCTTCACCGCGCGGATGCGGGGGCCAGCGAGAGGAGGGAGGCGGAAGACAGTGTAGAGACGCTCGAGAACCCCGATCCAGCTCGCGACCGCCTTGTGGCTCACCTGGAGATCCTCGCGCACGGCGTTGATCGAGAGCGGCGAGCCGACGAGATCGGGCAGGCGCATCATCAGGAGCTCGAGGTTGCCGAGATCGACGACGCGCTCGAGACTCGCGACCTCCTCGCGGATGAGCAACGTTCGGTATTCGCGCGACCAGCGCCGCGCCTCGGTCTCGGAGCCGCTGAGAAACGGCTCGGGGAATCCCCCGAGCGCGAGGAGGTTGCGCCAGGAGCGGTACTTGTGGGTCTCGTCGAAGATCCAGAGGCGGCCGGGGGGCAACTCCCGGCGCAGAATGCGCTCACGGTGCTCGGCCACGTCCCAGTTCAGGTACCCCGCCTTGGCGCCCGGCAGCGAGCGGGCGAGCGTCGTCTTCCCGACCTGCCGGGCCCCGGCGAGGAAGACCATCTTGCGCTCCAGGTCCCGCAGGACCTGGGCGCGAAGGGATCGGGAGATCGCGGACATATGCACAAGGCATCGGCGATTTGCCGTGGTGTCAAAAACAGAGACGGCCGTTTTTGACCTCTGGGCAGAACGGAGGCTGCCCACTAGCCGATCCCGCCTCCCGGCGTGCCGGTGTGCAACTACCGATCATCGCCAACCACGCCGTCGTCCGTCGGGATGGGCACTTCCCCGAAATCCTGTTCGGTGAGAAGAAAACCCTGCGGAGTCCTTCTCGCTTCATCGAGATCAATGGGCTCAGAGATGCCTCGTCGACCGCAAAGCGTAAGGGTCGCGACACCCGAACCGTAGAAGGGTATTTCCAGTGTATCGGTGCCAGCCCAGTAGAACCTGGCAGAGGACTCAACGATGTACTTGTCGATAGCCGCTCTATGCCAGCTGGGGAAGGGAAGCTCTATCACGATTCCCTCGGGAATCGAATCGCGCGCCGTTGTGCAGAGCCTCAGTGGTGTGCCATCGATGGAGAGGCTTTCTCCGACGCCTACTACTGCGATCGGAGCCACACCGGCATTGCCTTCGTAGCCTTGGGGAAACCCGAACGCTACTAGTAGAGCCCTCGGTGCGGCTTCTCCGGCCGTCATCCTGTACTCCCCGGATTCGCTGAGCGGGACCATCGCACCCAGCCCTCCAAGTCGACTGCGAATCCGCCCATCACCAAAGAGCTTGTAGAGCCGTAGCCTCCGTGCATCCCCGTTGAGCACTTCAACTATGCCGCCAATGGCGGTCTCCAGGATCCAGGAATCCTGCCACTGCACCTCGACCACTTTCCCGGAACCTACCGCGACTGAGGGGAACCCGGAGGTCGAACTTTGAGGCCCCACCGGCCAGTACCACTGAACGAGCTCCTTGGGTCCCACTACGTATTCTCCGGGAGCGACATCGTCGATGATCCACTCCCCGGGCCTCGTTGTGGGGCGGGCGACCATCGGACTGCCATGGCTACGGCTGCTGACGGCCCTGAGATGGGAAGCGACGGGCGCTCCCGCAGATGCCGGCACATCGGTGAACCGTATCTGCCCGCAGTCGTGAAAGACCGTAACCTGAACAACATCGCCCGCAGCCAGCTCTTGACCCGTCAGGCTCGCAACCGTCGCTCCCCCCAGATCCATCAACAGCCACGAGCCGCCACTCCACTCGTAGGGGCCCAGGAATCCCTCTCGATTCGCACGAGCGTTCCAATCCAAGTAGTAGCTGTGATCCATGTCCAGGACGTGCAACTCTCCCCGGTATGCGTCTCCGCCTGGGGTGGTCAATCGAAGCGTCCTGCCTGGCGAAGGATCCACTGCGACGTGGAACGAGCCTTCCCAGCCGTCGAAATCTGAGGTGGACCATGGCTGATAGCCTTCGAACCAGAACGTCAACCGGTAGCCCTTCCCGCAGAACTCCATGGCCTTCTGCAGGCGGGCAACGCTGAGCCTTGCGAGGCCGTCCAGTGCGGCGCCAGGCATTCCGTCTGCCAAACCCAGCCAGCTCAAGCCATCGGACTTCGCACGTTCGAGACCCCAAAGGAGAGGTGCACTCACAGGACGGCCGCTTCCCGATTCGTGCACGTGCAGGACGAACTGGTCTTGTGAGCACAAAACCCTAGTGTCATCGCGGGCGGACGACATATGCACCAACCAGTGTGCGGGAAGCGGCTCTTCAAAGGGTCGGCTTCGATCGAGTTCGACAATCCCCACCAGCACCATATCCGATCTGTCAAGCGTGAGTCGCTGCGCCCCTTGAATCGCGGCGAGGCTTACTTCGCCCGATGCACTCGTTACGCCAAGGCTGCTGCGTTCCGCCCCCAGGTGTCCTCTGCTCAACTGCACGCGCAAGCTTTCCAGTGGTGTTCCTGTCAACCCATCCAGGAACTTGAACTTACGCAAAGGACTTCCGAGATCGACTCTGGATGCCGAGCCGGGCAGTATCACAAGGTCTCCACTCTCACCGGAAGGAGCCTCGTAGCGGACGATTGACCTCCTCGCCAAGGGAATGGTGATTGACCCATCGGCACCGGAATCTCCGATGTAGGAACCCCCATCCACTGTGAACTGCGAGTCTGCCTGTCTTCCCACCCGACAGGGCCGAATCATCACCCTGACGGACTCCACTCCACATGAACCGTCGGGACACTCTTGAAGAAACAGGACCGAAGCTCTCGATAGCGGAGTGAGCTTCACCAATAGAGCCCCATTCTCGTGCTCAGGCGTGCGGGCGGGCAACCTGACGTGGTGCTCCTTGAAGCCCGGGGCGACAAACTGGAGAGGAGATTCGATATCAACAAGGGAGGGTAGTACGTCGAAGGCGCCCGTTTCGTCGGTGACAAACAAGGTGCTCTCGCCCTGGCGGATGCGAGCCAAAACCGGCTCGCCGGTGATGCTGTCCACACAACTGCCAGAAATGACCCCGGGCGTTTCGGAGTCCAAAAGGGTACTGACGGGTGAGCGGACTTCTCCTAGACCTCTTGGCCCCGTCGGGGCATTCGTGCTCCGCGTTTCTTGGTGTGCCGCGGCCAATCCCTGGCTGGCTTTCGGATCGACGGGTTCGGATTGGCCGGCTGCTTGTCCATCGAATGGCCGGAGCCAAACAAGAAGGACCAGCAATGCGATCAGGGCGCCAGCCAGTACAAGACCAGAGAACACACGCATCCCGGTCCTCCATGTTGCGGTGGAAGCACGTCGGTGTTCCTCTGGGCTGCTCCCTGGCTTGAATGGGCCTCTGATCCTCGCTCGGGACACGGCGTGAGTGTGTGGTCGATTGAGGATCGGAGGCGAAGCATGGCGTGGAGGGCACTAGGTGGTGGCTTTCCGGCTACATAGCTGGGGGGCCGGGGCCTCGTGCCGCTGAGGCATCGGGTGCCTAGTTCTTGGTGGCTGTACCACCCTCAAGTGTAGAGTCTGGATCGCCGCGTTCGATCTTCTCATATCGGTAGGATCCGTTCGGCTTCGCAGCAAACCCGTAGTGTTTGTTCTCGTCGCCGGTGTCTTGGCCATCGTAGCGCTTGTCTTGGCTGTTCCACTGCCACTTGTGGCCTTGCGGGTCCGAAAACTCCGTGACATAGCCGCCGGACGTGCCTGTAACCTCGATGGTGTAGTCAACGGGTTGGCCCTGGTTGTCCAATCCGACCATGTCGTAGGTATCCGCCGAGTCCAGTTGCGATGGTGCAGGGAGTGGGTCGATGGCGAATGCGGTCGCTGTCATGCCGGCCAAGAGCGCTGTGGCCAGGAGGCCGAAGAGAAGGAGGGATCTCATGGATGTCACCTTGTTAGGATTTGGGTTGAGGACTGCTCTCTGCCGGATCCGGGAGCCCCTGAAGTCAGCCAACGCAGCAAGCACGGGGCAGTGGCGCAGGACCGCACCGCCGCATACCGACGAAGCGTCTGTCTGTGAGTTGCACGAGCTCGAGCCCGATGGATTCCCAACGCGGAACGCAGACGGGCTGGGCGAACTGGTGTTGAATTCGAGCAGCGACGCGCACGATTGGTTTGCGCACGATGTGGCGTCTTCGAGCACACGAATTCACGGGATCTCCCTCATCCCACGGCGAGCGACCGTGAAGGTAGCCCCCCCCCCCCCCCAGCGGGAAAGAAGGAAGGGACAGGACCCGGGCTGTGCAAAAGGGGGGGGGGGGAGGGGCGCC
>CAYRXS010000001.1:0-70822 GCA_964428225.1 uncultured Planctomycetaceae bacterium | reverse complement strand
GGGCCCGATTGGGGGGCTTCTCGCACACTAATTCACTGGCTCTCCCCCATCCCCCGCGGCGCGCCCGGGCCGGCCCCCCCCCCCCCCCCTCCCTCGTGTCAAGCAGGAAGGGTCGATCCCGCTGCTTGGCATAGGGGGGGCGGGTGATCGCCGCACGTAATTAACTGCGAATCAAAAGGTTACAGCCGCCGGTGGTCGGGAACGGCTTCCACGTGGGAGCGGTGGGGTGCTTCGTGACGGGGACGCTGTCTCTCGACCTTCCGGGGTCGGCTTGCGCGCCCTCTTCGCATAGACTGGGCGCCCTTTTTCCAGCTCCCCGATGAGGCGTGAACCATGCAGACCGTGACCAAGCCCAGCTTCGAGACCCTCTCCCGCCACTTTCCGCACTGGGAGAAGACCGGTGACCTGATCGACCAGTGCCTCGACCTGACCCTGAACCTGCGCCAGAGCGGGCACCCGGGAGGGTCGAGGTCGAAGATACCGATGCTGGTGGCGCTCACGCTTGGCGCGGGCATGCGATGGGACGTGCGGCGGCCGGAGCTCGCGTTCGGAGATCGGTTCGTGCTCGTCGCCGGGCACTGCACGCCGGCGGTGTACGCGATGCTCGCGGTCTACAACGAGGCGCTGCGGCTGCGGTACGAGGAGACCGGCGACGAGAAGTATCTCGTGCCGAACGCGGAGGAGCGGCAGCTCGTCTGGCAGGACCTCCTGACGTTCCGCCACAACGGCTCGCTGTCCGGCCACGCGGAGATGGAGGGCAAGTCCCTCATCTACAAGTTCAACACGGGCCCCTCGGGACACGGCGGTCCCGCGGCGTTCGGGGAAGCGGCGGCGCTCAAGCACGCGGGCGCGGGCGCGGTCAAGGTCTTCGGCATCGAAGGCGAGGGCGGGCTGTCCGCGGGCGCGCATCACGAGGTGAAGAACTCCGCCTGGGGTCTGGGGCTCGACAACCTGATCTACCTCGTGGACTGGAACAACTTCGGCATCGACCCCACGCCGACGGACGCGGTGATGCCCGGCACGCCGGTCGACTGGTTCGAGCCCTACGGCTGGCGAGTGGCGGGCACCGAGAAGGGCGACGACTACGCGGAGCTCACCAAAGCTTTGCTCGAGATCGCTCACGCGGAGGATCCCGGCGGTCGCCCCGGCTGCGTGTGGTTCAAGACGCGCAAGGGCCGCGGCTACTACCTGTACGACGCGCCGTCGCACGGCGTGCCCCACAAGCGCAACTCGGAGCTCTTCTGGAAGTGCCGTGCCGACTTCCAGGACAAGTACGGCGTTTCTTTCGAGGGTTGCGGAAACACCGATGATCCCGGCGAGGACGCGTGTCGCGAAATGACGAAGGGCTGGTTCGACACCGTGCTCGACGTGATGCGGAAGGACCAGGACTACTACCGCTACCTCGCCGACACGCTGGTCGAGCTCGGCGAGAGCGTGCCGGATCGCGTGGACGGTTTCCGCCTCGGCAACGGCGAGAACCTCGCCGCCGATTGCTCGTGGCTGGCCGTCGAGAAGCTGCCCGAGGAGCTCTTCGCCGAACCCGGCGAGAAGGCTCCCAACCGGATGGGCTTCTCCAGGTTCGGGGCGTGGATCAACGCCACCGCGAAGAAGCACATGGGACGCCCCCTCGTCCTCGCCTGCTCCGCCGACCTGGCCGACTCGACGAACATCTCCGGCTTCGCCAAGGCGTGGGGCGACTTCGACGGCTTCGGCTGGTACGACCGCGACACGAACCCGACGGGCTGCCTCCTGCCCCAGCGGATCACCGAATTCGCCAACGCGGGGCTGTGCACCGGCGGCGCGTCGGTGAACCTGTCGAGCGATCCCGAGAACGAGTTCCTGGGCTACTGGACCGCCGCCTCGACCTACGGGTCCTTCTCGTATCTCAAGTACGGGATGATGCGGTTGTTCAGCCAGCTCTCGCAGGATTGCGAGCTGAAGGTCGGCAAGGTGATCTGGGTCGCGGGCCACTCCGGCCCGGAGACCGCGGAGGACAGCCGCACGCACTTCGGCGTGTTCGCGCCGGGAGTGACACAGCTCTTCCCCGACGGCCAGATCATCAACCTGCACCCCTGGGAGCACAACGAGGTCGCGCCTCTGCTCGCCGCTGCGCTGTCGTCCGAGGTGCCGATCGTGGCCCTGCACCTGACGCGGCCGCCGGTGCTCGTTCCCGACCGCGCCGCGCTCGGCGTGCCCTCGTATCTCGAGGCCGCGAAGGGTGCCTACGTGATCAAGCCGCACGACCCGGGCCGGCCCAAGGACGGCACGGTGATCGTGCACGGCACCAGCTCGACGAGCTCGATCTACACGCTGTTGCCGCGACTGATCGCGGGCGAGGGACCGAACGTGAAGCTCGTGCAAGCGTGCTCGTGGGAGCTCTTCCGCATGCAGGACGAGAGCTACCGCGACTCGGTGCTGTCCCGCGAGGACTGGATCGACTCCACGGTCCTGACGAACGGCTCGCGCCGGCAGATGGTCGACTGGATGGCGAACAAGGTCGCGGAGGAATACGCGATGAGCTCGGACTGGGACGACCGCTGGAGGACCGGCGGCAGCGTCGACGAGATCATCGCCGAGGCGAGGATCGATCCCGACTCCGTGTGGAAGGGGATCGAGCGGTTCGCCGCCGATCGCAAGGCGCGGCTCGAGCGCGTCTCGTACACCGGCTAGCTCCGGCCGAGGACCGAAGCCCCGTGTCGACCAGGACACGGGGCCCGAGCGTCGTCACCAGGTGGGTTCGCGTATCGCGCGGGGCTGCTAGACTGGAGTGGCGGCTCGATCGTGAGGCGGGAATGCCGTAGCGATTTCGCCGTTCGTAGCTTCAACCCGTCTGCGACACGGAGGTTGTCGATGCTTGCCCGCCTGCGCCTGATCGCCGCCATTTCGCTCGCCGCGTGGCTCGGCACCTCGGTCTTCGCGCAGGACCACGTGCTCGGACACCAGAAGATCAGCAACGCGGAAGGTTGGTCCGGGGTGTTCCTGAAGGACGAGGACCAGCTCGGGTCGTCGGTGGCCTTGCTGGGAGACCTGAACGCCGACGGCGTGAGGGACTGGGCGGTCGGCGCGCCGTACACCGACGATGGTGCCTACGCGACCGGCGCCACCTGGGTCCTGCTCATGAACGCGGACGGCACCGTCCGGGCCGAGCAGAAGCTCAGCGAAATCGCGGGGGGGATGAACGGAGCGATCGAGACCCGCAGCCTGTTCGGCAGCGCAGTGGCCCGTCTCGGGGACCTGGACGGCGACGGCGTCGACGACCTGGCCGTCGGCGCGAAGGGCGACGAGGACGGGATCTACGGCGCCAACATCGGGGCCGTGTGGATCCTGTTCATGAACGCGGACGGCTCTGTCCGGAGCAAGCAGCGGATCGCGAACTCGGCCGGAGGGTTCGGCGGCACCCTGGACCATGGAGACTACTTCGGCCAGGCGCTGGCCAACATGGGCGATCTGGATGCCGACGGCGTGGACGACCTGGCCGTCGGGGCATGCTGGGACGACGACGGCGGGCCGAGCCGCGGCGCGGTGTGGATCCTGTTCATGAACGCGGACGGCACCGTCAAGAACGAGCAGAAGATCAGCCAGACCGCCGGCGGGTTCGGCGGGGTGCTGGACGACGAGGACCTCTTCGGTTGCTCGCTGGCCCGGCTGGGAGACCTGGACGACGACGGAGTCGAGGATCTGGCCGTCGGCGCGTACTTCGACGACGACGGCGGGCCCGACCGCGGGGCCGTCTGGATCCTGTTCATGAACGCCGACGGCACCGTCAAGGACGAGCAGAAGATCAGCGAGACCACCGGCGGGTTCGGCAGCATCCTGGACAACATCGGGCTGTTCGGAAGCGCGCTGGCTCCGCTGGGTGACCTAGACGGCGACGGCGTCGAGGATCTCGCCGTCGGCAACGCGTGGGACTACGACGGCGGTAACCGCATCGGAGCCGTTTGGATCCTGTTCCTGAACGCGAACGGCACCGTCAAGAGCGAGCAGAAGATCAGCGCCACCTCCGGAGGGTTCGGGGGAGCCCTCGAGATGAACGACTGGTTTGGATGGTCCCTGGCGTCCCTGGAGGACCACGACGCCGACGGCGTCACGGACCTGGCCGTCGGGGCGGTCCGCGACGACGACGGCGGGTACAACCACGGCGCCGTCTGGATCGTCCACCTGAACACGGACGGCACCGTGAAGGACGAGCAGAAGGTCAGCGAGACCTCCGGGGGGTTCGGCCGCTGGCTTCGCGACGACGACCACTTCGGATCGTCGCTCGCGTCCACGGGCGACCTCGACGGCAACGGCGTAATCGATGCTCTCGCGGGCGCCTCTGGCCAGGACGGGGGAGGAACGAATCGCGGGCGGGCCGAGCTGCTCCTGCTCGCCGACGACGGCACCGTCCTCTCGAAGCACTTCCTACGCGAGGGAGCGGCGAACGCGCTCGTGCCTCTCGACGACGGCGACGGCTTCGGATCCTCCGCCGCCTGCCTCGGCGACCTGGACGCCGACGGCATCCCCGAGCTGGCGGTCGGGGCGCCCGGCGACGACGACGGCGGGGGCGGCTGCGGCGCGGTCTGGGTCCTCTACCTCGGAACGGACCACCACCCGCGCGCCGCGACGAAGATCAGCGCGACGGCGGGCGGCTTCGCGGGAGCTCTGGACAGCGGGGATCTGTTCGGGTTCGCCGCGACGAACCTCGCGGACCTCGACGGGGACGGTCTCGACGAGCTCGTGGTGGGAGCGCCCGGAGACGACGACGGGGGGACGAATCGGGGAGCCGTCTGGATCCTCTTCCTGGACGCGGCCGGAGCGGTGCGCGACGAACGGAAGATCAGCGACGCGGCGGGCGGCTTCGGAGGCGGCCTCGCCGACACGGACGTGTTCGGCTCCGCGGTGGCGTCCGTGGGAGATCTCGACGGGGACGGGATCGAGGAGCTGGCCGTCGGGGCCCCCGGAGACGACGGCGGCGGCGTCGACCGCGGCGCGGTCTGGCTGCTCTACCTGGACTCCACGGGAGCGGTGCGCGCGAAAACGAGGGTCGCGGAGAGCGCGGGAATCGACCCGGGCGACCTGGACGACGGCGACCGCTTCGGCACTTCTCTCGCCTCCGACCACGACCTCGACGGAGACGGCTACCTCGACCTGCTCGTAGGGACGCCCCTCGACGACGACGGCGGGGTGGATCGGGGAGCGTTGTGGATCCTCCTGCTCGATCCGACGACGACGCTCCACGGATACGGGAAGATCAGCGACGAGGCCGGGGAGTTCGGCGGAACACTGGACGACGGCGACGGCTTCGGGGGAGCGGTCGCAATGCACGGGGACGTCGACGGCGACGGCCATGCCGACCTCCTGGCTGGAGCCTCCCTGGACGACGACGAGGGATCGGACTGCGGCGCGCTCTGGGTGCTCTTCTGCGACGAGATCAGCGTCGGCGACGCGTCGGCGACGTGGCGCAACGGCTCCGGAATGAACCCCGACGTGTTCGTGAGCACGAGCCTGCCCATCCTGGGCACGAACTGGACCTCGACCGTGGACGGAGGATTGGTTGGCGCGACGGGCCTGGTCTTCGTCGTCGGCTACTCCGGCATGCTCCCGGGGTTGATGACTCCGGTCGGCGAGCTCCTGATCGATCCCTCCTCCGACTGGGTGTTCACCAGCTTTGGCGCGCTCGGCGGCGTCGGGATCTCCAACCACGCCGTGCTCATCCCGAACGACCACGCGTTCGTGGGTCTCCGGGCCTCCGTGCAGGCCATCCTCAACAACGTCGGCGGCTCCGCTCTCCTGGTCAACGCGTGGGACATCGTCGTCGGATATTGATGCGGGGATGAGCGATTGAGGCGCGGATCGGCGTCGCTATCCTGGCGCCATGAAGCGCACGATCCTCTGCACCCTGGCGGTCCTTCCCGCGTTGCTCGCGTGCCAGAGCACGCCCGACTACAACTCGACCCTGCCCGAGGGGGCGCCGGCCCTCATCCGCGTCGATCCCGACGAGATCCCCGACTTCTCCCAGGAGTGGGAGGCGCGCGACGAGATCCTGCCCGCCCTCGAGAGGTCGCTCCACTGGACCCGGCGCGAGCACGCGCGGCAGTTCTTCCCCCAGGCCGGCATCACGCACGAGCGGGCCCTCTCCTCGCTGGAGCGTTTCCACGAGATCCTGACTTCCACCTTCGGCCCCGAGGAGCTCCAGGAGGTCATCGAGCGGGAATTCTCCGTCTACAAGAGCGCCGGGTGGGACGGCCGCGGCGGCGGGGTCCTGTTCACCGCCTACTGCACGCCGCTCCTGCGCGGCACCCTGGAGGAGGACGCGACCCATCGCTTTCCGCTCTACGCCCTCCCCCCCGATCTCGTGAAGGGGCGTGACGGAACGACCCTCGGCTGGGAGACGGCCCTGGGGCGGCTGCCGCACTATCCGTCCCGGGGGGCGATCGAGGCGGCGGGGATGCTCGAGGGCAAGGGGCTCGAGCTCGTCTGGCTCGCCGATCCGCTCGACGCCTACATCGCCCACGTGAACGGTTCGGCGTTCGTGGAGCTCCCCGACGGCTCGCTCTACCGGGTCGGGTACGCGGGGAAGAACGGGCGACCGTACTCCTCGCTCGGCCGCGAGCTCGAGGCCGACGGACGCATCGAGAAGGGCACCGCCAGCCTGCAGTCGATCCGCGCCTGGGCGGCGGGAGCTTCCGACGAGGAGGTCGACGACTACCTGCATCGCAACCAGTCTTTTGTCTTCTTCACCCCCATCGACGGCAACCCGCACGGCAGCCTCGACGTGGAGGTGACGCAGGAGCGCTCGCTCGCCACGGACAAAACCCTGTTCCCCCGCGGCGCGCTCGTCTTCGTGGACGCGAAGGGCGCCGAGGGAACGTCACAACCGGCCGAGGCCTTCCACCGGTTCCTGTTCGACCAGGACACCGGGGGAGCGATCCGTACCGCGGGCCGCGCCGACATCTACCTCGGCATCGGGGACGAGGCAGAGGCGCGAGCGGGCCGCGTGAAGACCGAAGGCCAGCTCTACTACCTCTTCCTGAAGGACTCGGAATAGCGCACCGGCCCGGCCGAAGCGCGCGCGGAGATCCACCGAGATGAACACGAGGTTCCTTCCCTTCTCGGGCATCACTCTCGTCGCGGTGCTCGTCGCGAGCTGCCTCGGCGTCGCGAGGCAGGAGGGCCCTCCGGCCGCGCTCTCCGCCGAGCAGCTGGAGACGGTCCTGACGAACGTCCGCGAGGCCGTGGGCTGGAAGGCGCTGGGCGAGACGGAATCGGGGCTGCGGTTGGCCGGTTCGGCGCAGTACCAGGGTGTCGACGTCGCCTTCGATCTGCTCTTCACGGCGCGCGGGGAATTCGTGCGCGAGGTCCACGGCAAGCTCACCGACG
Source organism: uncultured Planctomycetaceae bacterium (assembly GCA_964428225.1). Classification (GTDB taxonomy): domain Bacteria; phylum Planctomycetota; class UBA1135; order UBA1135; genus JBFMCU01. Next base: position 63,463 of record CAYRXS010000001.1, on the reverse strand, counting down.
CGGTGGGCCACGACGGGAAGACGACCTGGCTACGAGACCGGTACGGCCTCACGCGGGAGCTCGAGATGGAGATGCGGGATCTCGCCCTCGCCGTCCACTGGATTCGCACCGGCTACTTCCTCGCCCCCTCCGCGCCGCTCGACATCGAGCTCCTGGAGGAGGACGACGACGAAGCCCGTCTGCGGATTCGCGTCCCCGACACTCCGACGGAGCTGACGCTCATCATCGATCGGGAGAGCTGGCTGCCGAGCTCGCTGCTGCTGGTGACGGAGTTCGGCGAGAACGAGTGGACGTTCGAGGACTGGAAGACGGTCTGCGGCTATCGCATCGCCCACACCGTCACCAGCGTCGATGCCGGCGGGCTGGAAGACGTCTTCTCCGTCCAAGGGGCCGGCCCCGCGCCCGCGTACCTCCGCAATCCGTTCGGTTTCCATCCGCATCCCGGCGAGGGGGTGACCTACGACCCGGAGGCGCAGGGGCGGCTGGAGGCGAAGAAGGTGATGAGCGGCCACCTCCTCGTCCATCCCCGGGTGGACGGCGAGGACGTGGGCTGGTTCATCTTCGACACCGGGGCGGGAGGGATGGTCATCGATCCGGGGGTGGCGGACGAGCTGGAGATGCCCGCGTTCGGCGAGGTCACCGCGGGGGGTGCGGCGGGCCTGGTGACGGCCCGGTATCGCGAGGCGAGCAGCTTCTCGCTGGGCCCGATCGTCCTGGAGAATCCCCACTTCACCGAGATCGACCTCGCGTTCCTGAGTGGCGTCTTCGGGGTCGAGGTCGCGGGAATCTGCGGCTACCCGTTCCTCGCCCGAGCCGTCGTCGAGCTGGAGGCGACGGAGGGGAGGATCTCGGCCTTCATACCCTCGACCTACGAGCTGGAAGGCGGGAGCTGGCAGGCCCTCCGCCTCCACAAGAACCTCCCCGTGGTCCACGCCTCGTTCGAGGGGGGCCGCGAAGGGCCCTTCCGGCTCGATACGGGCGCGCCGGATACCGTCACCTTCCACGGTCCCGCGGTGGAGCGGTTCGATCTCCTCGAAGGGCGCAAGGTCCAGACCCGCATGGGGATGGGGGTCGGCGGCATGGGCCGGAGCTACGTCGGCACGCTCGCGTGGTTCGAGCTCGGAGGCTGTCGCTTCGAGAAGCCCCAGGTCGGCTTCGCCCAGGTCGACAAGGGCGCGTTCCTCGACGCTTACACCCTCGGCAACATCGGCCAGGCCTTCCTGGCCCCCTTCCGCCTCGTTTTCGACTACCCGAACCGACGCATCGCCTTTCTTCCCCTCGGGGATCGGTAGGGACGGGGCGGCGGGCTCTGGCCCTATTCCCGCGCGGGGCTCGTCGGGGCGGAGACCGCGATCAGCCCCTCGAGGAGCTTGCGACGTCGGGGATCCGTCTCGATCGCGAGAGCGCCGCGAGCGGCCTCCCGGCAGCGCGCCGATTCCCGGGCCCGCCGGGCGACCAGGGAGAGATTCGTCAGGGAGGGCAGGTGGAGGGGATCGTGCTCCAGGGCGGCTCCGTAGGCGTCGAGCGCCCCGGGGAGATCGCCGCGGTACTCGCTCAGGAGCCCCCGGACGAACCAGGCCTGGGTCGAGCCGGGATTCTCGGTGAGGGCCTCGTCCAGGAGGCCAAAAGCCCGCTCCCAGCCCGGACGGGCCACGCCTCGCCCGCCGCGGGCCGTGGCCAGGGTGGCGGCCTCGACGAGCAGGTCGGTCCGTCGACCGCCGTCGCGCCGGAGCATCTGCTCGTAGTGGTGGGCCGCGTCGACCCGTCGGCCGAGGGTGCGGAAGGCGCGGGCGAGGTCGCGATGAACGAGGGCGTCGTCGGCGCCGAGCTCGAGGGCGCGCCGCAGGGTCTCCACGGCCGCGGCGGGCAGGTCGAGGGCGAGGCGCGTGCGGCCCAGGGCGTACCAGAGCTCCGGCCGCGTCCGGTCGAGCTCCAGGGCCCGCTCGAAGTCGTGCTCGGCGGCCCGGTGGAAGCCGAGGCGGGCCCGCAGCACCCCCTGGGCCTCGAGCAGGGCGGCTCGGCCGGGATGGGCCGCGGACAGGGCGGCCAGGTAGTCCAGGGCGGCCACCACGTAGCCGTCGTCAGCGAGCCCGTGGACCACGAGGAGGGGGCTCCGCAGATCCTCGGGGAGCTCGATCGGATGCCATCCCTCCCACAGCAGGGGCTCCCTCGGCCCCTCCGCGGGTGGGGTCACCCGGGCGAGCCGATCACGGATCGAGGGTCCCTGCAGGCCCTCGCAGGCCGCCACCACGGACAGCAGGAGGGCCATCGCGGGAATGGCCCACCATGAAGCGACGCCGCGGCGCTCGGTCGAAGGATCGTCTCGCATCTAGCTCCTCGGAGCCGCTTCCGCGGCTCTCGAACCACCCCCCCACCGGTTAGGATCGGCCCCCGCCCTTCCCCCCCTTGGGTCAAAGGGGGATTCCCCACCGCATTCCTGCACCCATGCCGCTGCAAGCCATCTTCCTGGACATCGGCGAAACCCTGATCACCACGCGAGTCTCGCGCTTCGAGGTTTATGCCCGCGCCGCCCGCGACCGCGGGTGCGAGATCGACGAGAAGGCCATGAGGAGCCTCATGGGGCGGATCCACCACGCCCTCCCGCGGACGATCGACGGACACCATCGCCACACGGATCCCTGGTTCCGCGCCTTCATCCACCGGCTGTTCGGCGAGGAGCTGGAGATCCGGGGCGCGGCGCTCGAGGAGCTCACCGACGAGCTCTTCGCCCACTTCGAGACCGCCGCCTCGTTCCGCGTGTTCCCGGGGGTCGAGGAGCTCTTCGGGGCCGTGGGCGAGCGGGGGCTCTCCCTCGGGGTGATCTCGAACTGGAGCGCCCGGCTGCCCCAGCTCCTCGCTGCGCTGGGCTGGGAGGGGGTCTTCGATCCCGTGCTCTGCTCGGCCCTGGAGGGGATCGAGAAGCCCGAGCCGGAGATCTTCCGGCGGGCCCTGGAGCGGGCCGGGGTGGCTCCCGAGGAGGCCCTCCACGCGGGGGACGATCCGGAATTGGACGTCGCGGGGGCCCGCCGGGCGGGTATCGAGGGGGTGCTGGTGAACCACGACGGCGCGGAGCTCCCCCTGGACGGCGAGGGAGATCCGAAGGCCCCGCCCTGCGTACGTGGGCTGGAGGGGCTCCGCTCGTATATCCTGGACCGCACGCGATGACCCCACCGGACAGCGAAATCGACATCGAGGAGCGCATCCAGCACCTGCGCGAGGGCGTGCAGAGGTTGCGGGAGGCGGTCCGGCGGAGCTTCCTCGGCCACCGGGGGGTCGTGGATCTCCTGCTCTACACCCTGCTCGCCGACGGCCACGCGCTGCTCGAGGGAGCGCCCGGGCTCGGGAAGACGACCCTGGTCAAGGGACTGGCGGACGCGCTCGATCTCTCGTTCCAGCGCATCCAGTTCACGCCGGACCTGATGCCCGCGGACATCCTCGGCACCCGCATCCTCGAGGAGGCGGCGGAGGGCGGCCACACGTTCCGCTTCGAGCGCGGTCCGATCTTCGGCAACGCGATCCTCGCGGACGAGGTGAACCGCGCGACCCCCCGGACCCAGTCGGCCCTGCTCGAGGCCATGCAGGAGCGACAGGTCACGGTCTTCGGGGACACCCTTCCTCTCGAGGAGCCCTTCTGCGTCATCGCCACCCAGAACCCCATCGAGATGGAGGGCACGTATCCCCTGCCCGAAGCGCAGCTCGATCGGTTCCTCTGCAAGGTCGAGCTCCTGGCCCCGCCGGAGGAAGAGCTCGTGCAGATCCTCGAGGCCACCACCGGCCTGCGGGACGCGGGTCCGGGAGCCGTCCTCGGCGCAGAGGACGTACAGAAGATGAGAGAGCTCGTGCGGGAGGTTCCGGTCTCCTCGGAGATCGTCCGGCTCGTCGCGCGACTCGTTCTCGCCACCGATCCGGGCTTCGAGCACGCCCCGCGAGGGGTGCGCCGGAACCTGCGCTACGGATCGAGCCCGCGTGGGGGCCAGGCGGTGATCCTGCTCGGCAAGGCCCGGGCGCTGCTCTCGGGCCGCCCCTGGGTTTCCGAGGAGGACGTGGAGGTTCTCGCCGCGCCGGCGCTGCGCCACCGGCTGGTGTTCAGCTACGAGGGGGAGGCCGCGGGGGTTCCGGCGGACGAGCTCGTCGCCGAGGCCCTGGCCACGGCCCGGAACTTCGGTTAGCCCTCGAGGGGAGGAAGCCATGGATTGCCGAATCGCCATCGCCCAGATCAATCCGCGGCTGGGGGATCTGCACGCCAACCACGAGATGCACGCGGAGTCCATCGCCGCCGCGAAGGCCGGCGGCGCGGATCTTGTCGTGTTCCCGGAGCTCTCCCTGACCGGTTACTACCTCAAGGACCAGGTGTTCGAGCTGGGGCTCGGGCGGGAGGCCGACGAGCTCGCCCGCTTCGCGGACCTCTCGAAGGACATCTCCATCGCCCTGGGCTTCGTGGAGCGGGCTCCGGAGGAGCGCTTCTACAACTCGCTCGCGTTCTTCGAGGACGGCGTGCTGCTCGACGTCCACCGCAAGGTGCACCTGGTCTCCTACGGGATCTTCGACGAGGCGCGCGACTTCGCGGCGGGAGACGAGTTCCGGATCATCGAGAGCCGGCTGGGGCGCATCGGTCCGCTCCTGTGCGAGGACCTCTGGCACGTGCCGAGCGCGTACATCCACTTCCTGAACGACGCCGACGCTCTGCTCGTCGCCAGCGCGGGTCCGGCCCGCGGAGTCGAGGCGCCCGGCCCGGGGCTGTCCTCCACGCGTACCTGGGAGACGATGATCACCGCGACCGCGATGTTCTTCCGGACGTGGGTGATCTACGCGGGACGCGTCGGCTGGGAGGACGGTATTGGCTTCGGCGGAGGCAGCTGTCTCGTCGACCCCTTCGGCGGCATGCGGGCCGGGCTGGGCGCCCTCGAGCCGGGGATGCTCGAGGAGCGGATCGAGCCGGGCGCGCTCCGGCGAGCGCGCGTGGAGACGCCCCTGCGGCGTGACGAGAAGCCGTGGATCCTCGCCGAGGAGCTGACCCGGCACGTCCCGCTCGCCAGGCACCCCGAGCCGGACGAGGAGGCGTAGCACCCGTGAGCGAGCTGGACGTCCAGCCCGAACTCGTGACCGAGCTGCTCGTGAGCTTCCTCCGAGAGGAGGTGGGCGCGGCGGGGATGTCCCGCGTGGTCGTGGGCCTGTCCGGGGGCGTGGACTCCGCGGTGACCGCGGCCCTCTGCGCGCACGCCTTCGCTCCGGAGGGCGTGCTCTGCGTCCTGATGCCCTATCGCACGTCGAATCCCGACAGCGAGACGCACGGCCGCCTCGTCGCGAGGAGCCTCGGCGTCGAGTCCCGCACCGTGGACATCTCCGCGATGGCCGACGGCTACCTCGAGACGGAGGGGGTCGACGACGGGCTGCGACGGGGCAACGTGATGGCCCGTTGCCGCATGACCGTGCTCTACGACCTCTCCGTGGAGTGGGGAGGGCTGGTCATCGGCACGAGCAACAAGACCGAGATGCTACTGGGGTACTCCACCCAGTTCGGGGACTCCGCGCATGCGATCAATCCGCTCGGAGATCTGTACAAGCACCAGGTCTACCAGGTCGCCCGGCACCTGCGGCTTCCGGCCGAGGTGATCGACAAGCCGCCGTCGGCCGATCTGGAGGAAGGGCAGACCGACGAGGCCGATCTCGGCTTCACGTACGAGGAGGCGGATCGGCTCCTCTACCGCATGGTGGATCGGCGCTACGACGAGCAGGAGGTCTTGGCAGAGGGATTCGACGCGGATCTCGTGGCCCGCGTGGCCCGCCGGGTGGTGGCCAACCAGTTCAAGCGCCTTCCCCCGGTCATCGCCAAGCTCTCGCGACGTACGATAAGCCACGACTTCCGCTACCTGCGCGATTGGCGCAAATAGCGGAGTCGTGGTGGGCGCGTAGGGGTCACTCCTGAAGACGGCGGCAGAGCTCGTTGATGTCCGTCGCCCGAATCTCCTGAGGGTCGATCGGGCCGAGCTCGGCGAACTTGTCCGTCTCTTCGGCCGAGCTCATCTCGACGCCCGCGCCGTGCAGCCGCTCCGTCCGCGCCTCTGCTTCGTCCCCGATGCCCCTGGTGAGGCTCGAGGGAAGACCTTCCGGCAGTTTCTCGCACCGCTCGAGGGCCCTCTTGGCCCGCAGACACACCTGCAGCGTGTCCTTGAGGTTCTTGTGAATCCGATTCAGCCTCTCCGTGTCGGCGTCGGGATTGACGAGGGAACGTCGCACCTTGGCGCAAGCCACTTCCAACACGGCAATCAGCGTGTTGAGCTTGCGCATCAGCCGCGTCCGGTACTCGGGGGAGTCCAGGTGGTTCTCGGAAAACGGCTTGTCCTCGAATTCGGCGCTCATGCGGGTGTCCTCGAGCAGGGCCTCGCCGGAAGGTCGGAAGGGCCGGCGACACCCAAACGTACCCCGTCGAGCGGCGCGAGGACGGGAGGGGGTCAAAACCGAATCGCGTGAGACGCGCCCCCCGGCCCCTCCGCGGGACACGGGAAAAAAATGCAGCTCCCCGCCCCCTCCCGAGCGAGGAGAGGGCGGGGAGCTTCGTGCCCCTTCTGGCGGGCGCGCCCTACATGCCGGGCAGCACCGGCAGCATGAGGATGATCTCGAACTCGGGGAAGTCGTGGATCTGCGCGGTGGCCCGCCCGACGATCAGCTCCTCGCCTTCGGTCCGCGGGAAGGCGGGGCGGACGTTGGCGCGCACTCCCTGGCAGCCTTCGGAGCGCACCGAGACGTTGTCGGTGAACCAGCTGCGCGTGACCGCGTCGGAGGCCCCTCCGATGAAGTTGCCCACCTCGAGCATCGCGTCCTTGGTGGAGCGGTCGAGGTTCGTCGTCGAGCGATGGGTCTTGACCGCATCGTCCGGGACCATCATCAGATAGGCGGCGAGGCTGATGGCGTCCGGCAGCGGAATGAGCGCGCAGCCGTGCTGGGACCCTTCTTCGCTCTTGAAGCAGAGCTTGAACGAGATGTGGATCTTCGACCGTCCCTCGACTCTCTTGTTGGCGCGCTCGACGGTGGCCGAGGAGATCTTGAACTCGCGATCGATGATCATCCCCAGGTCCGCGCTGATCCGCTCGAAGATGTTCTCGATGAGCTCGAGGTCGGTGACGACTTTGCTGGCTGTCTCGGTCATGGTGGTTCAGTCATCTAGCCAGATCTCCAGGGCGATCACGCCCTGAGTCAGGCGATAGGCGAGCACGCCGCGATGGCGGCCCACGGGGGGCGTCTCGTTCTTCTTGAGCTGGGGGATTCCCAGCTGGAACTCACCGTGGGGATCGAGCCCCTTCGTCTTGAGGGTGCCGGCCACCATGTTGGCGCATTCGCCGAGTGCGTCGGCCATCTCGTCCTCTTCAAGCGGGTCGCCCTCTTCGAGCATCAGGAAGCTGCGGGCGATGTCCTGGGCTCCCTCCGTGGTGCACCGCAGGACGACGGCGCCGACGAGCGTTCCCTGGAACTCGACGGTCGCCTCGATGTCCATGCACAACTGCTGGGGGGCGCCGTCCTCCCCCTCGATCTCGATGGAATCCAGACCGATCTGTCGGCGCACGGTCGCCTCTTGGAGAGTGGACACCATCATGGTGAGCACCTCCTGGGCGGACTCCTTGAGAACCTGAAGGAGGTCGGAGTGACCCGGGATCGAGGGATCTGCGCTCGACCGGGCGGCCTTTGCGCTGCTACCCAACAACGGACTCCAGAGCCTGGCGGATCGCATCCGGGGTGAAGGGCTTCGTGACGTATCCGTTGGCGCCGCTCTCCATGGCGGTTTGAAGCATTGCTTCGCCGCCCTCGGTGGTGATCATCACCATCGGTATCTGGTCCTTGTCGTGCTTCGTGCGCACGGCCTTGACGAGGTCGATCCCGTTCATCTCCGGCATGTTGATGTCACTGAAGATCATCTGGATGTCGGGATCCGACACGAGCTTCTGCAAGGCCTCGACTCCGTTCGCGGCTTCGAGGACCGTTTCGGCTACGAACTCGGCCTGACGTAGGACGCGCATGATGATTTTGCGCATGGTGGCCGAGTCATCGACAATGAGGATCTTCTTCATTTCCGTACGTGCTTGGGGGTCGCTCTTGGTGTTCTGCCCACCTCGGATCGGGCAAGGCCCGAGGAGGCACCACGGGTTCTGGAAACGCGCGGTTAAGCCGCGCCGGGGGCTGATCTTCTTGTCGAAGACCCCCGAGGCCCGTACGTAGCCGATCCCTCAGTTTTCGACGGCGGAGCTCCGGCCCCCCGGAGAAAGGTTTTCCGGCCGCCCTCGGGTCCCTTTCGGATGCGGGGAGAAGCTCAGGGTCTGATCGACAGCCAGAACCAGATCTTGTCGCGGTTCGAGGCGAAGCCGTCGGAGTAGTAGAAGGCTCCCTTGAGGCCGACCTGGACGCGGCTCGAGCACGGATACGAGATCACCGCGTCCAGCTCGGTGCCGTAGTCCATGCTGCCGTCCTGGGGCTCGAACATGTGGTAGATGACCGCCCACTTCGCCTTGTTCAGGGTTCCGTTCACCGCGAAGTAGTAGTCCATCAGGCCGGTGTCCGGCGTGGTCAGGAAGACGTCGGCCCAGCCGTTGAAGGCGTGGCTGGTGGCGAGGGGCGTGGAGAACATGTCTCCGGTCTTGGCGCTGTTTCCTTCCAGGACCTCGTAGCCGCCCCGGATGCCGAGGCCGGCGGGGGCGTCGGTCATGGTCGCGGCAAGCTCGCCGTGGTAGTAGTTGGCGCCGATGCTGTTCGGGTTGTCGGCGTAGTCGCTCTGGGTGGCCGCCTCCAGCGTCCATGCAAGCTTGAAGTCGCCCCTCACGTCCGACTCGTCGGTCCAGCGGATCCCGATGGTCGTCGTGTCGAGCACGGACATGTGATCGTAGTCGAGAGCGTATAGATACCCCGCGAGGTTGCCCCACGTCTCGAGCTCGTAGCTCGCATTGAAGAGGTGCGAGGACATGTCCGCGTTGGTGCCGAAGACCTGATTGACGTTGTTGATGTACCCGTAGAAGAGCTTCCACCGGTCCATCCGGGTCGAGGACATCGTGAAAGCGTCGAACGTCTGCTCGTTCTGCCGCCAGCTGATCGAGCCGACGAAACGCTGGTTGTCCAACCGGATCCTCTGCCGCCCCATCCGGAAGGTGGTCAGATCCGTTCCCAGGTAGTCCATGTAGGCCTGATTGACCTCGGTGCCTTCCGGATCGGCTTCGATGGGAGCGTACAGGTGCCCGTTCTGCGTGCTGTTGTAGACGTCGTTGCCAATGGCGGTCACGTTCTCGAACTCGATCCCGGCCTGGAAGTCGTTCCAGACGCTGGTCTCGTAGCCGAAGACGGTGCGCAAGGTGGAGGCGAGAGCCTCGGCCTTCTTGCCGCCTTGCGCGATGTACGCGAAGCGGTACCGGGCCTCGATCCAGTAGCGGCCGTCGCTCGCCGCATCGATGATCTCGCTCAGAAGCTCCATCGATCCCTGCGGCGGAGGGGATGCCGGCTCGTTCGTGGTGGCGGCGCCGAGGCCGGCCGTGGGCAGGATTCCGATCGCGAGCGCCCACCGCGCGATGCACGACAGGACCGGGGGGGCGGCTTGGTTCGGAGTGGGCTTCTTCATGGGTCTCGTACTCCGGATTGGCGGGGCTCGAGGGATTCGACCGACGTTCGTCCCGGCAATCAGTTTGTACGCAATCCCGGTCGGGCCACCAATACGCAAGCGGCGATTGCCGGGAGGTCCACGAACGGGCGTATCCGCGAGTAGCCGATCGTCCGACCCGGGCCCTTCGCGTTCCCGGAAGCGGAGCCCTTCCCCGGAACAGGAACGGGCTCTCGGCGGCGGCTCAGTCCAGAGCGGACTGGAGGAAGTCCAGGAGCGTGGTCTCCGGGACCTTCCCGACCGCGATGATCTCTCGACGCTCGACGGTTCCGTGCAGCACCGTGGCGGCCCCGAGGAGATAGACGGACACGGTGTCCTCCGTGCCGGTCACTCCTCTCAGCCCGCCCCGGCTTCCGGAGCCATCCCGGCGCTCACGGAGGGGGAACCGCTGGAGGAAGAACAGCGTATTGACCCCATCCTGGTACGTCAGCTTCAACCACTTGTCGCCGCTCACCTCGGCGATCTCCGCCTCGGAGCGCTCGTATCCCACCGGCAGAAGCTGGGGCTCCAAGGGATCGAACCCGATTTGTGGCTGAAGGTCCCCGCCCAGGTCGAGCTTCTTCCGGTCGTCTTCCTCGTACCAGGCGACGCCGGTGAAATCGGGCGCGTAGTCGACGGCCTCGTAGGTCAGGGAGGAGATGAGCCGATCCAGGTGGTCTTTCTCCTCGTAGTGCAGGATCAATCCCGTCTGCTCGTCGACCGAGATGGTGTAGCTGTGGCCCCCGCCGCCGATGGACTCCACGGAGTAGCGCTGGCACGTCCGCCCGGCCACGTTCCCGGGAACGCCCAGGCTCGTCACCTGCCAGTTCTGGCGGAAGAGCTGACCGTTGCGAATGGCGAAGTCCCGGTAGCGGAACAACAGGCCCTGGCGGTTCTCCTGGAGCAGCTGGAAGATCGTCCAGGAGGGCGCGACGCCCTCGAGGGCCACGGTCGCCAGGATCGAGTAGTCGCCCTGCCCGCTCGAGTGGACCTCTTCGCGGAAGCGAATCGTGTGGGGAGGAACCACGCTCCAGTCCTTGCTGAGGACCTCGCGGGTGCCCGAGTGCGCGATGCGGGTCTGCTCGATGAAGGGCAAGAGGGCGAGCAGGGAAGCCTGGCCCGCGTTGCCCCCCAGGGAGAGCGACTTCCCGTTGCCCCCCTCGACCGGCTCGTCCGAGCAGCTCACGACCAGGAGCGCGCCCAGGAGGGCGAGACCCAGGACGCGGGCCGCGGCGGGGATCCGGGAGAGGCGCTTCATCTCAGCCTCCCCTCCTCGAGGAACCGCCCACGACCTCGGCGATGCGGAGGGCCATCGGCGGCAATCCTTCCAGGCTCTCGGGGTGCTGGACGGTGAAGGAGTAGCGGTGATCCGAGCTCTCGGGAGCCCCGCCGAACTGGTTCAGGCCGACCCAGACGAGCACCGCCGCCGCCGCGAGGGTGGCCACGGGGCCGAGCAGCCTCCGGGGCCGGATTCTGCGGCGCAGCTCCGCCAGGACGCGCACCTCCAGCTTGCGGGGAGCGGGCAGGGGCTCGAGATCCCCCGCGAACCGCCGCGTCCGGGCCGCGCTGGGATCGGCCAGCTCCTCGGCCACCAGGCGCTCCAGGACCGCCGGAGCGGGGTGGCGATCCAGGGCACGCACCGCCTGGATCACGGGCGAGACCTCGGGATCGGCCGCCGCCACGCTCCGCTCGAGCGGGAAGAGCCGCGTCGCGAGCTCCGGGGGCGCGGACAGGGAGGGGAGCCCCCACAGGGCTCGGGCCAGGAGGGTGTTCCGCCGGACCCACTCGGCGCATTCCGGGCAGGACTCGAGGTGTGCGATCTTCTCCGGCTCGTCACCCCCGTCCCCGCCATTATGGCAGTTCGTCCCCAAAACCTTGCTCTTCGCAAGGTCCTCGAGCCATCGCTCACGGGGTTCCTGGCAGTGCATGGACATGGGCTGTAATGCTCAACCGAGATAGTGACGGTCCAAGAGCGGTGTAAGTTCCCGATCAAGGGCTTCATGAGCCCTAGAAAGTCGAGATTTCACCGTTCCCAGGGAAATCTGGAGGGTTTCGGCCACCTCTTCATAGGAGAGATTCTGGTTGTAGCGCAGCACGATGATGGCCCGGAGCTTGTCGGAGAGCCTGCAGATCGCCCGCTGGATCTCCGCCTCGAGCTCCCGGCGGGAGGCCGCCTCGCTGGGCATCTCGACCGCATCGTCGGAGATCTCCGAGGTGCGGGCCTCCTGGAAGGTGTCGAGAGAGGCGAGGCGCCGGGTTCGGGCCCGACGGCGGAGGTCGATGCTCGCGTTCACGGCAATCCGGTACACCCAGCTCGAGAAGCGGGACTGGAACCGGAATTCTCCCACGCGGCGGAAGATGATCCCGAAAGTCTCCTGGGAGGCGTCCAGGGCATCCGAGGCGTTCCCCGTGATCCGATAGCACACGTTGTAGATCCGGTCCTTGTACCGGTCATACAACAGCCGGAATTCACCTTCCAGCCTGGTGGGGTCCTTCCGCTGGCAGCCGAGGACGAGCTCGGCATCGGGGTCGGGGTTCATCGGGTAGAGACCTCGGCAAGATCTTGGACGCGAAAACGGCGATGGGGGTTCCCCCAAGCCTACCCGAGTGGCGGCGAAACGCGGGTTTCAACCCGTTCCGGGCCGATCTCTGGACTCGGGAGCCCCGTTCTCGCCCCACGAAGAGGGCACGAGGGCGCCGGAATGGTTTTCCAGCAACTTCCGGCCGGGCCGCGGTTCGCTAGCCGCCGATCAGGGCTCCGGGGTCCACGAGCTCGATGATCGAGCCTACCGTGGCTTCGCAATCCACGGGCTTGCAGTAGGTATCCATCTGCTCGCATGCGGCATCCTCGACCTCGTAGATGATCGAGGCGCCGTTGACGCCGACGAGGGTCGTCTTCTGCCAGCAGATCTCGCCTCCGCTCCAGTCGCCGGGGATGGCGGAGCCCGACTCGATCGGCCGGTTGATCACCCCCTCGCCGTGCCCCACCGAGATCGGGGAGGGCTCGATGCTGAGGGTATGGCCCAGGAAGCTGGTCAGGTTCAGGGCGGTGGCCGAGTCCCCGGAGCCGCTGCCGTCCCCGCGGTGGATCCCCCAGAAGGAGAGGGAGCCGTAGGCGTGGATGATCGCGTCGGGAATGCAGGTCTCGAGGACGAGGATCTTGTCCGCGCTCTGCTTGGCGTTGTGGAGCGAGACGTGAGTGGCCCCCTGGTAGGCGCCGAGGTCCAGAGGAACCACGGTGCCGCGGTAGGAGATGCCGAACTGGAACTCCAGCTCGGCCATGTTCCCCCCCTCGACGTAGAGGGCGAACAGGGTCGTCAGCCCGCCGCCGATCACCCGCCCTACCATGCCCGTCTTCGGGCTGTGGGGGCCGGGAAAGTCGAAACGGCTCCTGGGGTCGCTCTGCCGGGTGATCTCCTCGAGGTCGGAGTATTCGTCCCCGTCGGTGTCAGGCAGAACGGGGGAGGTACAGAGGACCTCTTCCTGAATGTCCGACAGCCCGTCGTCGTCCAAGTCCTGGCCAAGGCCACCGAAGGCGGCGAGGGTCGGGCTTTGCCGCATGCCGGTGACGAGAACGGTGCCGACCACGGCGAGCAAGAGGGTGGGGAATCCGATGCCGAGCGCCGCGGGCCATGGAGCCCGGAGCGCCCGATTCCCTGTGCGAGACCTACCTTGGTGATCGGGGAGCATCGGTGGGGGTGGACCCAGAGCCCAACCCTTGGGGACAGCCAGAACCTGGGGCCCTTTGCGTGAACTCATCGTAAGTGGAACCCCCGGAAACCGTCAAGGTCACAAATCGGCCTGATTCCGGGCGATCCTCCTCATTGCCCCTCTCGCTCGGGGTCCGACCCGGCCTGCCCCGCAAGCGAGCATTCAGGGCCGATCCGAACGTCCGAGGCGGCGATTGTTTTTGACACTTCCGGCCCGAGAAGCACACTAGCCGCCCCCCTCCAGGCGCCCGTAGCTCAGCTGGATAGAGTGTCTGCCTCCGGAGCAGAAGGTCACAGGTTCGAATCCTGTCGGGCGCACCACCCCCGGGGCCGGCTCCACGGGCCCCCGAAGGCCGACCGGGACGGGAAGCCTCCGCCCGGGCTCAGAAGCCGAAGGTCTTCTGCTGGCTCGCGTCCCGCTCCCCCCCGATCGACTCGAGCACCTCCGGGGAGATGTCCCCGGTGGGATACTCGCCGGTGAAGCAGGCGTTGCAGAAGTCCTCGATCTCCGGGTTCCCCACCCGCGCGGCATCGTTCATCGCCGGGCGATCGAGGTACATGACGTAGTCGGCCTCGAGCAACCGGGCCACGTCCGAGGGGGAGTGGCCGGCGGCGATGAATTCCGTCTTCGTGGCCATGTCGATCCCGTAGGGACACGGCGACACCAGCGGCGGGCTGGAGATCGCGAGGTAGACGCGCTTCGCCCCCGCATCGCGCGCCATCCGGACGATCCGGCGCGCGGTGTTGCCCCGCACGATCGAATCGTCCACGAGCAGGACATTCTTGTCCTCGAACTCGAGGGGGATCGCGTTCAGCTTGCGGCGCACGGACGACTGCCGGGAGCTCTGGTCCGGCATGATGAAGGTCCGCCCGATGTAGCGATTCTTCACCAGCCCTTCCCGGTAGGGCAGGCCGAGCTCACCGGCCATGGACATGGCCGCGTCGCGGGAGGAGTCGGGGATCGGGATGATCACGTCCGGTGTCGGGGCGTCGGTCGCACGCCACTGCTCGGCCATGGCTTGGCCGAAACGAGATCTCGTCTTGTAGACGGAGATCTCGTCGAGCATGGAGTCCGGCCGGGCGAAGTACACGAGCTCGAAGACGCACGGGCGATGGGGCTTGTCGGCGAGCTTCTGGCGATGGACGTTGCGCTCGGTGTCGATGAAGAGCGCCTCGCCGGCTCCTAGGTCTCGAATGTCCTCGTAGCCGGCCACGTCGAGGACGACGCTCTCCGAGGCGACCGCATACCACAGCTCGTCTCGTACCAGCTTGCGGCCGTAGACGATCGGCTTGATGCCGCAGGGATCGCGAAACGCGAGCAGCCCGACGTCGGGAAGCACCGCGCACACGGAATAGGCGCCTTGCACGTCCTCGTAGACCTGCTCGACCGCCTGGAAGACCTCCTGCTCGCCCAGGAGCCCCCCGGGTTGCCCGCCCCGCGAGAGGGCGCGGGCGAACACGAACAGCAGGACCTCGAGATCGCAGGAGGAGTTCAGGCGCGTCCCGGTGTTGCGCCCGTGGCGATCTCGCAAGCACTGGAAGTTCGTGACGTTCCCGTTGTGCGCCATCGCTACCCCAACGGGGAAGTTCAGGTGGAACGGCTGGGCGTCCTCCACGCGCCCCACTCCGATCGTCGGGTAGCGAACGTGCCCGAGCCCCAGGTTGCCGTTCAGGCGCTCGACGTCCGCCTTCGTGAAGACGTCGCGGACGAGCCCCCCGCCCTTCTTCACGTGGAACGTGTCGGTGAACGTCGTGATGCCCGCCGCGTCCTGGCCGCGGTGCTGGATCGCGAGGAGACCCTCGTAGATCTCCCCCACCACATCCACTCCTTCCGGACCGTAGACACCGATGAAGCCACACATGGGGTGCGAAAACCGCCTCCTCGGGGAGGCAGAGAAGGGGTGAGACGGGGCATCTCGGGCCGATTCCCGGCCCAATCGAGGGAAAGAGCATAGGGCTCCACCCCGGATCCCTCAAGACCGCGAGGGGGGGCCGTGCGAATCCCGGAGACCGTTCCGCAAGATCCGTCAAGACGCGAAGCTCTCCCTTGCGGGAAACTGGAGGCGATGACGAATCGCGAGACCTACCGCCGTCGGATCCTGCGCGTCCTGGGCCACATCCAGCGCCATCTCGACGAGGAGCTCTCCCTGGGAGCCCTGGCGGAGATCGCGCGCTTCTCGCCCTTCCACTTTCACCGGATCTTCTCCGGGATGGTCGGCGAGTCGGTGATGGCCCACGTTCGCCGGCTCCGGCTCGAGCGGGCCGCCCATCAGCTTATGCACACGGAGAGGCCCGTCATCGATGTGGCCCTGGATGCGGGGTACGAGACGCAGGAGTCCTTCACGCGCTCGTTCCGAACCACCTTCGGAGATCCTCCGGGGCGGTTTCGCAGGACGAAGCGCTCGGCGGCACGGGCTCCGACCCCGTCGAACGTCCACTACGACCCCGAGGCCTCCGCGGGAGGCTTCACTCCCCTGAGAGAAGGAACCGAAGCGATGGAAGTCCGTGTCGAGCACCGCGAACCGGCCAAGGCCGTCTACCTGCGTCACGTCGGCCCGTACGAGGAGGTGGGCGAGGTTTGGGAGGAGCTCTGCGGCCTGGCCGCGTCGGAGGGGCTGATGAGCCCGGACTGCACCTTCTTCGGGCTGAGCTACGACGATCCCGCCATCACCCCGCCGGAGAAGCTGCGGTACGACGCCTGCCTGTCGGTCGCGGAGGGAGCCGAGGTCACCCCGCCCCTCGCCGTCCAGGACACCCCCGAGGGGGCTTTTGCGGTGACGATCCACGAGGGGCCCTACGAGGAGCTGGGCCGCACCTACGAGGCGGTCATGGGAGGGTGGCTCCCGGGCTCGGGCCGCGAGCCCCGGCCGGGCCCGTGTCTGGAGCTCTATCTCAACGACCCGAACGTCACCGAGCCCGAAGACTTCCTCACCGAGGTGTGGATCCCCGTGACGAAGGAGAAGAGCCGATGACGCCCCCTCCCGCGAAGCTCGACCTCGTCAAGGAACACAAGCCCGAGTACGCGACCCCCAAACAGCCGATCCGGCTCGAGATCTCCCCCGCGAGCCATCTCGTCGTCCCGGGGCGGGGCGTAGCCGGTAGGATGCTCGCCCCCGACGTCGCATGTCCGCCCCCAGCCCCAGAGCCGGCGAAGGGACCGTCACCACCTTCGACGGCCTTCGCCTCCACTACTCCGTCCGGGGAGGAGGCCCCTCCACGCTGCTCACCCCCTCCGCGAGCTGGATGGCCGCGGACATCGAGGCCCTGGCGGAGAGTCGCTCTCTCGTCGCCTACGACTTGCGGGGCCGCGGTCGTTCGTCGGCGGTCGAGGATCCGTCGCGGCTCGGTCTGGAGCGGGACCTCGCCGACCTCGAGGCCCTCCGAGACGCTCTCTCCGTGGAGACGATGTCGATCCTCGGCTGGTCCTACCACGCGGGGCTGGCCGCGCGCTATGCGCTCGAACACCCCGATCGCGTGGACCGGCTGGTCCTCGTTGGACCCTCGGCTCCGAAGGCGAGTCCCTACTTCGAGGAGTTCCTGAACCGCTTCGCCGGACGGGTGGACGGAGAGCGGCTCGCCCGTCTCGAGCGGTGGCGCCGCGAGGGGGTGAAGGAGCGGAATCCTCTCGCCTGGTGCCGGGCGGTCCACGATCTGTTCTTTCGCGCGTGGGTCGCGGACCCGGGCTGCCTCGAGCGCATGCGCAGCTCGCCCTGCGTCGAGCCGAATCTCGACGCCGACCGTGTCAACGACCAGGGCCGACGGGTGATCGAGATGCAGGGGAACTTCGACTGGACCGGTGACTTCGGCGAGCTCGCCGTCCCCACTCTCGGCATTCACGGCGCGGAGGATCCCGTGCCGCTCGAGGGATCCGAGGAGTGGATTCGCTGCCTGCCCGACGCGCGGCTGATGGTCTTCGAGGAGGCGGGCCACATGCCGTGGATCGAGCGACCCGAGCGGTTCTTTCCCGCCGTGGAGCGCTTCCTCGGCGGAGAGTGGCCCGTCTAGCGGCGCGCCTCGATCCAGCTCGCGATGGCCTCCGCGGCCCGGGCGGGATTCGCGGAGTCGATGCTCGTCGCGTAGGCGTGCCCGCCTTCGGAGTGGCGATAGAGGGGATCGTAGTAGTGCTCGAGCAGCAGCCGCACGAGCTCGTCCTCGCGGTTGCTCTCCAGGAGCCCGACGAGCACCCCCGCCCACTTGCGCTCGCCGAGACGCCGTTCGATGAACGGCAGCCGCTCGACGAGCTCCGACCGGTTCTCCTCGTGAGCGAGATAGTCCTCGACGAGCACCTCGACGCGACACCGTTCGGTAGCGACGAGCTCGAGGTCCGTGCCGCCGCTCAGGGCGGACCACACGCGGGGCGGCAGGATGACGTCGCCCACCTTGCGGCTCTCGCCTTCCATCACACAAAGCCCCGGAAAGCCGCGGTCGAGACGCTCGACGAGACGGGAGTCGAACGTCTTCTGGGTGCAGGGCTCGAGCCCCACCATGCCGAGGATCGAGCTGCGGTGTCCCGCGAGGCGCTCGAGGTCCAGGGTCCAGCCGGGACGCAGGCGCTCGAGCTCCCGCAGGACGAGCGTCTTGCCCACCCCGGTGAGCCCGCGCAGGACGAAGGTCGCCGGCGCCTCCCACTCCTCCAGGCGCTCCCGCACGAAGCGCCGATAGGTTCGGTATCCCCCGTCAAGACACAGCGCCCGGGAGAGCCCGACCTCGCGCAGGAGGGCCACCACGCTTCGCGAGCGCAACCCGCCGCGCCAGCAGTAGAGGGCGACGGGGCGGTCGGGCAGCTCGGCGATCGACGCCGGCTCGAGCCCGCCCTCGAGGGCCGCGATACCGCCCGCGCACATGCGCTCGACGATCCTCTCGAGGTCGGCGTCGGGCGACGTCCAGGCGGCGATCGTCGCGATCTCCCGGACGAGACCTCCGATCCGCTCCACCGTCCGCGCGCGCCCCTCCTCGAAGGCGGCCTGCGGCGAGCTCTGTCGATAGAGGGTTCCGACCACCGCGCGCTCGACGTCGTCGAACAGCGGCACGTTGTGGGCGCCGGGCACGTGGTCCTCCGCGAACTCCGCGGGGCTGCGCAGATCGATCACCACGCGGTCGGCGACGTGGAGCACGCGATCCACCTTCGCGGTGGGGATGTGGACGCGCGAGGAGACGGGGTCGGAAGGGTCGGACATCGGCGCGGAATTCTAGCGCCGCGCGGCGGCTCTAGAGTCGTCCGTCGCCGCGCCGTCCGGATTCCGAGCCGTTTCCCGTCCGACGGGGCGGTCCTCCCCGGTCGGACGGAGGTGTTTCGCCGTCCGATCCGGAGCGTTCGCCGCGGCGGCGGTCGTCACCTCGCTCTCCCCGGCCGTCACCTCGCCCTCCCCGGCCGTCGCCCGATCCTCGTCGCCCGTCGCCCCGCCCCCGGTCGAATCCTCCCGGTCCGCGTCGGCCCCCGAAGAAACCCCGCATGTGCTCGGGCAGGTCGGGGATGGCCCGTAGCCGGACCATCAGCTCGCGGGGAGGTAGCTTCACCCAGCGCTCCCAGTCCTCCGCGGAGATTCCCTCGGGGAGCCCGTGCTCCTCCACCCGCGCGAGGATCACCCGGTAGTGCAGATCGAGCATCGCCTCCCTTTGTCGATCGTGCGGCAGGGCGAGGATCCGCTCCTTCTCCTCCTCGGAGAGGTCGAGCTCCTGCGCGAGCCGGTCGAGGAACCGGGAGTGCTTCTTGCGTCGCTCCGGATCGTCGGGACGGTTGCGGACGTGATCGTGGAGCATCTTCCAGCGCTCTTCGGGAGAGGCCTGCTCCAGGCGCTCGAGGAGCTCCGGAGGCATCTTGTCGCGCATGTGCCGGCCGAGGTCCGAGGAGTGATCCCGCATGTAGCGGTGCATCTCTCCGCGGCATTCCTCGCGAGTCCGGCCCTTGAGCTTCTCCTTCAGCTTCGGCGGCGGCGTCTGGTAGAGCCCTCGCTCGAGGAGCTCGAGGTTGCGGGCGCGCTCGGAGAGCTCCTTCCGCCGCTCGGGAGTCATGCGCTTCCACTGCTCGAAGCGTTCGCGAAGGAGGGTGCGTTCCTCCTCACTCATCTGCTTCCACCGCTCGCGCTTCTGCTCGAGATCGGAGGGACGGTTCTGGGCCACGTTGCCCGCGGGGAGCGCCGCGAGCACGAGCGCGGCCAGCGCGATGAGAACGGAGTACACCGCTCCGCGTCGCGTGAGGCTCGAGGGCTCGATACGGTGCTTCATGCCGCTAGCCCTCCTCGGCCCCCTCTTCCTCGGCCGCCCCGAGCTGCTCGGCCTCGATCAAGGTCTCGTCGAGCGGATCGACGCTCAGGAACATGAGGTCCAGGTCCTCGTCCTCCAGGAGCGGCAAGCGTTCCAGCACGTCGAGGTGGGCGATCAGCTCGTCGTCGATCGCGGTGAGCGGATTGGGCTCGTCGGGCCCTCCCGCCGATCCGGCGAGCGTACGCCACGCGACGATCCCCAGCACCACGATCATCGCCGCCGCGGCGAGGGTTCGCAGGCTCCGTCGCTCCAGCAGCCGGAAGCGAGCGGCGGGGCGCCGCACGGGCTCGAGCGCCACGAGAACGCGATCCGCCAGCCGACCGGGAACCTCGGGCTCGGGCACCATGTCGAGCAGCGCATCGAGCGACGTCGTCTTCCGGTGCGCTTCTCTCGCCTCGGAGAGTCCGGCGAGCACGCGCGCTCCGAGGTTCGTGGGAGTCGCCGGAGCTCGATCGAGATCGAGCAGCCGGTCGAGATCCGCACCGTCGCGAGAGCTTCGGTACGACCGGAGTCGCGCCAGCACGCGGACCGCCAGGTGTTCGGGAAGTCGCGGCTCCGGCAAGGAGGCGAGGAGCATTTCCAGAGCCTCCTCCGCCTCGAGGAACGCCCGGCATTCCTCGCATCCCAGGAGGTGCTCGTGCCAGGCCAGGAGGGAGGCTTCCGTGGTTTCGGGGTGGCCGCGGAGCTCGCGCTCGAGTCGCGCGCGGAATTCCCTGCAGGTGATCGAGCTCATGCCAGCTCCCCCTGCAGGAAGGGCGCGAGGGTGGCCCGCAGGTTCTCACGCGCGCGGTGGATCATCGACTTGATCGCCTTCTCCGTCGAGTCGAGCGCCTTCGCGACCTCGACGTAGGGCATCTCCTCGTACTTGGCGAGGATCAGTGCCATGCGTTGCTTGTCCGGAAGGGCGGCGATCGCCGTGCGCACGGCCTGGACTACATCCGCCCGCTCGAGCTCGTCCGACGGAACTCCGGCCGCGGCGTCCGCCCACTCCTGCGGGCCGCGCTCGCGGTCCTTGCGGTCCGTGTCCAGCGAGACCGTGCTCCGCCCGCGACCGCGCTGACGCTCGTTCACGCAGAGGTTGAAGGTGATGCGATAGAGCCAGGTGGAGAGCCGCGCGTTCGGGACGTAGCGGTCCCGGGCCCGGATCACCCGCAGGAAGATCTCCTGGACCAGGTCCTCGCGGTCGGACGCCGGGCCCAGGAAGCGGGTCAGCAGGGCGTAGATCTGGCCGGAGTAGCCCTCCACGAGCTGATCGAAGGCGCCCTCGTCTCCCGCCTGGTAGGCGAGCATCAGTCGGACGCCGGGATCGGAATGTTCTTCGCGCATGTTCGGTCTCGCCCGGCCGCGGCAAGGGCGGTGGCCCGTGGAACCCGTTGGTAAGGGCGGGGTTTCGCCCCGAGCCCCTCTTTCGGCCATTCTATCCCCCCCCTCCAGGACCGCACCGGCGTCGGGCCGGGGAGCCCCTCCTGGCCCCCTCCAGAGCCCTCCGCACCGTTGTCGTCCCCCTCCGTCCCGCGCTCAGGAGTCGTCTCGGGAGGGACGATCTTGCGCGCCCCGTCGAGCACCCGGATGGCCACCGCGCGCGCCTCCTCGGGCTCGAGCCCCATGTCCGAGAAGACGATCTCCGCCACCAGCGGCCCGCGCGCCAGGAAGACCGCCTGCGCCTCGATGTCGATGCCGGCGACTTCGATGCGTTTCCACGCGAGGAATCCCGGGGCCTCGTCGAGGTCCTCGTAGGTGGCCTCGACGATCTTGATCTGCCCCTCCTTCATCGCCTCGTCCTTGAGCTTCTGCAGGCGACGACCCGCCTCGACGTAGTGCAGGGCCTCGGCCGGAGAGTCGAACTCCAGGAGCCCGATGATCGCCTGCTCCTGAGTTTGCATGCTCGCGTCGTAGACCATGAGCACATGATTCTGGACCAGCGATTTCTTGATTCGACCGACGGTTTCCTCGGGCAGGAGCTGCAGGGCGACGTCGAGCTGGATCGGCGTGATGGAGCCCCGCTGGCTCGCCCGGTCCGGCTCGGGATATTCCTCGGCGATCGCCTGGAGAGCGATCTCCAGATCGAACGCCTCCTTCGGTCGGCTCTCCGGGTGAAGGAACCAGGTCGGCTCGAAGATCACCGCGGTTTCCGTCGGAGGATCGCGGAACGCCTGCTCGATCGCCTTCGCTCCTCCCTCGCGCTCGATGGCCGCCAGGAAGGTCTCCCCCTGGTAGTAGGACGTGGCGAATGTGGCCACTTGCAGCCGCAACATCATCTCGAAGGCTGCTCCGCCGTCCTCCAGCTCATTCGTGCTCGGGCGCGCGCCGATGGCTCGCGTGAAGATCTCGAAGCCTTCCATCCATTCCAGTCGGTTGGCGAGGCGCCGGGCGACGAGCTGCGCATGGCCCTCGATGATGCAGTTGAACGCCTGGAGCGCATCCGTGCTCTGACGAGAGACGATGGTCTCGACGAAGCGAAATCGTTTCGCGTCGGCCGCGTGAACGAGCTCGTGGAGGAGAACCCCGCGAAGCGCCGCCTCCGAGTTCAGCTCGGGCATGCCGACGAGCCCCGGCAGATTCTCGAAGCCGACCTGCGACACCAGCACGATCCCATCGCGGAAGCGGTACTTCGCCAGCACGGCGCCGGCCATGATCTCCGAGAGAACCCCGGCCTGTGTCTCCGCGACCTGAGGATCCTCGAACTGCAGCGCCATCTGGACGCGAAACTCCTCGAGGAAAGACTCCTCGATCTCCTGCTTCGTACCGATCCGGACGACCACCCCGTTCTCGAAGGAGGTACCGGTTGCCTTCTCGACCGCGGGCAGAGCCGTCGCCGTTATTTCGTCGAGCAGGTCTTGGGTGATCTCGAAGTCCTCGGCCGCGGCCGTCGGAGCTGCGAGCAGGGACGCGATCAGGAACAGGCGGGGCAGGGTCGCTTTCGACATGGAACGAGGCGCTCGTTCTTCAAGGGGGGGCAATTCGCCTCGCGAACGGGAAGGCCGGCTAGAGCCAGCGGAATCGTGACGGGGGCCAGACGACGGCGACAGGCGTTCCGATGATCTCCGAAGTCGACACGGGGCCGGTGGTCCGCGAGTCAGTGCTGTGGGCAGAGTTGTCGCCCAGGACGTAGTACTTGTCCGGTCCCAGGGACGTGCGCATGTACTGACTGGGCTTCTGATCTTCAGTATACCGCGGTGTGTAATAGAGGTCGCGCAGAACCCGAATGGAGCGGAATCGGGCGAGGCAGCTCTCTCCGCCGAGACTCGCTCGGTAGGCGATGTGCTTCCTCGCAACTTCCGAGCGACGATGGGGCACGTTCTCGTCGTAGGAGGCCACCTTGCGGTAGGACCCGTCGTCCAGCTCGAAGATCAAATGGTTGTCGATGTTGCTGAAGCGGAGCCGATGCCAGGCTCCCGTGACGAAGGGGATGCTCTCGTCGAGCATGACCTCGGTCTTTTCGCCCGGCTCGGTCCGCGCCTGCGTGATGTGGTTGTGGCGCGTCAGGACGAGCCGGAATCCGTCGGTCGCGGCCTCGGCGGGCTCGATGAACGCGCGGAACGTGTCGCCTTCCTCGGAGAGCTGCAGGCGTAGCCGGCCACGGGATTCCTCGAGCAGAACCTCACACTCGATCACCCCGTCGTTCACCTGCAGGGTTCCGGCAACGCGTGCGTCGTTCTGATCGAGGTATCCGTCCCCGATGTCCTTGTGGTAGGAGATCATGCCCCCGTCGTTTCCGATCGGCACCGCGCTCGCATCGAGCCGCCATTCCTCGCCATCGGGCTTCCAGGTGGTGCTCTGCAAGACGGGCGAGAACATCTCGTCGACTCGGTGGATGCGGCTGTCGAACAGCGGTATCGGCTCGGGTCGGCGCACGTCCGGGCCGAGCCGACGTCCTTCGATCAGCACGTCTCCGTCGACGATCTGCACCGACTCGTTGGGGAGCGCCCCGACCCGCTTGACGATGGGATCCCCTCCCCCGCGGGGACGGATGACGACGAGATCGAACCGCTCCGGACCCGCCCCGTTCCCGTAGAGAACGAGGACGTGCTCGGTGAACGGCTCGCCCTCCGCGCGATCGGAGCCCCCGAAGAGCGTCGGCCTCATCGAGCCGCTTCCCACGCGGTACACGTCCCACACGAAGAACTTCGAGAGCAGGACGAGCGTGGCGACCGCGAGCAGCGCCCAGAGCATGCGGGCCGTCCTCCGCATTCTCACGGCTTCACCCCGACAGACCGAGGGTCATCATCCCGGCGACCACCACGAAGATCGCGGCCCCCGAGATGTCGCTGAGCGTGATGAGGAACGGGCCGGCGACGATCGCGGGGTCGATGCCCATTCGCTGGCACACGATGGGGACCGTGCACCCGAGGAAGGCCGCCCAGGAGACGGCCACGGCGATCGCGATGCCGACCGAAGCGCCGAGATGGAGTCCCTCCGGGCCGGCGCTCCCCAGCGCGCAGGCTGCCGTCGTGGCCGCGCCACAGATCAGGCCGATCAGGAATCCGGTGAGCACCTCGGAGCCGAGTACGGTCATCTCGCGATCCTGTGAGACCTCGCCCGTGGCGAAGGCGCGCACCAGGATGGTCGAGGACTGGACCCCGACGTTGCCGGCGAGGCCGATGATGAGCGGGAGGTAGCGCAGGATGTCGAGCGTGCTCGCGGCCTCGTCGTTTCCGGGAAGCGCGAGCTCCAGGATCCAGGCGGTGAAGATGCCACCGAGCACGGTCAGGGCCTGCAGCGGCAGGCGGTTGCGCACCCGCTTCAGCACGGGCAGGCGAGTCGGATCCTCGGTCGAGGTGCCGATGATCCGGTAGATGTCCTCCTCGGTCTCCTCGTGCAGGACCTCGTGAGCGTCCTCGGCCGAGATGACCCCGATCAGAATCCCTCCCTCGTCCACGACCGGCAGGGCGGAGAGGTTGTACTTCGCCACGAGGTTCGCGGCTTCCTCCTGGTCGTCCTCGGCGCGCACCACGACCAGGTCCGTCTCCATCGCGTCTTCGATCGGCGTGTGGATCGGGGTGGTCAGCAGCTCGCGGTCGGAGACGAATCCGACGGGTTGACCCGCGGCGTCCACCACGAACACGCCGACCTCTTCCTCGCCGGCGGGGCCTTCCTCGGAGCGGATCTCCTTGATGGCGTCGCCGACGTTCGCGCCGCGCGGCACGGCGACGTACTCGGAGGTCATCACGCCGCCTGCGGATTCCGCGTCGTAGGAGAGCAGCTCGCGCAGGCCTTTGGCCCGCTCGACGTCCACGCGACGAAGGACCTCCTCGGACTTCGATTCGTCGGCGAGGGCGAGGAGGTCCGCGACCTCGTCGGCGGGAAGCTCCTCGACGATTTGCACCAGCCGGGCGACCTCGGTGGTCTCGAGCAACGTCTCGGCGACCCAATTCTCCGCGAAGCCCAGGAGCTCGGCCTGGGACTCGACGTCGAGGCCCGCGAAGATCATCCGGGCCTCTTCGTCCTCCAGCTCGTCCATCCAATCGGCCAAATCGGCGGGGTGGGCGTCCTCGAGGAACTTCGACAGCTCCTCCGGGGTACCGGCCACTGCGGCCTGGAGATCCTGGAGCTGGTAGCGGTTATCGTGATCTGCCGCCATCGCGCGGCAGGATACACGCGCCGCCGGAGGTGCCGGGCAAGGATTGTCCAGGGAATGCGGGAGGCCGGAAACCTACCTCTCGACGCTTCCGCCCTCGCGGGGGAGAGCCGCCGAGGAGCCTTGCGTCGGCCCGGTGTTGCGCGAGAGGTCGCCCTCGAACAGCACGGCGTGCGCGTCACGGAGGGCAGCCACGAGCTCGACCGCGCGAACGAGGAAGACGCGTCCGTGGGCGCTTCTTCCCCCGGGGGCCGGCCGGGCGCGGGGAGGGGCGGGCTCCTCCGATCCCGGCAGGCGGTCCGCGAGATCGTTCCGGTCGCCGATCCGGTCTCCCACGAGGCCGATCGTGGCGAGCCCGCGCTCGAGCTCGCCGCCGCCGGGAAAGATCCGGGGCAGATCGGGGCGCGCGTCGCGTCCGGAGACCACGATGGCGACACCCGTCCCCGAGATCGCGCCGAGCAGGGGATCGATCCCCTCGTCGCTCAGGCGTCGGAGGAGGTCGGCGAGTTGCTCTCCGCGACCGCGGTCCGATCTCGAGCGGACGCGGAGCACGGCCACGGAGGGGCGGTGCGTCAGGGCGCGCACCCGGGGCTGTCCGGACTGGCCGAATACGCGGGTCCCGGGGGCCGTCGGATCCCGGACGTCGAGGACGTGGATCGGAATCCCCGCTCGACGAGCCGGCTCCGTGGTGCCGGGGTGCAGGACGGCCGCTCCCTGGGCCGAGAGCTCGGCCGCCTCGTCCCAGGTCAGCTCGGGAACCGGGCGCGCCCCGGGAACGAGCTCGGGGTCGGCCGTGCGAATGCCGCCGACGGTCTTCCACAGCTGCACGTCCTCCGCCCCCACGGCCTCCGCGATCCACGTCGCCGACAGGTCGGAGCCGTTCCGCCCCAGCGTCGTCACGTGACCCGCCCGGTCCTGGGCCAGGAAGCCGGTGACCACCGGGATGCCCGGCGTTGCGGCGATGGCGCGACGCGTTCGCTCCGACGGGCGCGCCACGGCGATGTCGCGACCGGGGCCCACCTCGCTGGTCAAGCCGAGGTCGAAGGCGTCCAGGGGCGTGGCGGGGATTCCCTCGGCCTTCAGCGCGGCGGCCACGATGCGGGCGCTCATCCGCTCTCCGAACGAGAGGACGAAGTCGTGGGAGCGACGATCCCGCCGAGGAGAGGAGGTGAGCTCCTCGAGCACCGCCCGCAGATCGCGAAGGTGGCGGCCGAGGAGGTCCGCGGGGAGCCCCAGCTGGCGAAGGAGCGTGCGGTGGCGGATCCGCACGTCGTCCCAGAGAACCCGCCCCTCCGCGGCGGCCGTCGCGCTGTGCCCCAGGAGGTCCGTGACTCCCTGGTGGGCGCTGACCACCACGACGGGCTGCGCTCCCCCGTGGTCGCGGACGATGCGCACCACGCGACGGACGGATTCTCCGTCGCGCAGGGCGTCCCCCCCGAACTTGAGCACGCGTCCTCTGGACATGACGGTGCAGGATAACGACCGGGCGGCCGCCGGCGTTCACCGGCGAGTCCCGAAAGCCGCGGACCGGCACCGTCTACCGTCCTGCGCCCCCGGGCGGATACAATCCCCCTCCCGATTCACCGTGAGCGAGAGGATGCGCGCGATGGCCGAGCTCGAAACTGACGCCCTGATCTACGACTGGAACGTGGCGGGAACTCCGGAGGAGCTGCAGGGAAAGACGATCCTGCTCGATGACGAGACCCTCCGGGACGGCCTGCAGAATCCCTCCGTTCGCGACCCGGACCTGGACCAGAAGATCAAGCTCGTCCACCTGATGGACAAGCTCGGCATCCACACCGCCGACATCGGCCTGCCCGGCGCCGGCGAGCGGGCGCGTGAGCACATCCGGGTCCTCTGCCGGGAGATGAAGGAGCTGAACATCACGCCCAACGTCGCGTGCCGCACCGTCATCTCCGACATCGAGCCGGTGGCCGATCTCCAGCAGGAGCTGGGCATGCCCGTCGAGGTCTGCGCGTTCATCGGCTCGAGCCCCATCCGGCAGTTCGCCGAGGGCTGGGAGATGGACCGGATGGTGGACCTCTCCCGCAAGGCGTGCGAATTCTGCGCCGAGAACGAGATCCCCGTGATGTTCGTGACGGAGGACACCACCCGCGCTCGCCCGGAGGACATCCGCGCCCTCAACACCGCGGCCATCGAGGCGGGAGCCGCTCGCATCTGCATTTGCGACACATGCGGACACATCACGCCCCAGGGCACTCACAGCCTCATCCGGTTCGTCGTCGACTTCGTCGAGGAGCTCGGCGGCAACGTGGGCATCGACTGGCACGGTCACCGCGACCGGGGCCTCGCCCTGGTCAATTCCCTGGCCGCCTTGAGCGCCGGCGCCGGTCGGGTTCATGGCTGCGCCCTGGGAATCGGGGAGCGCGCGGGGAACGCGGAGATGGACCTACTCCTCGTCAACCTCAAACTCGCGGGGGCGATCGACAACGACCTCTCCGCGCTCGCCGAGTATTGCCGCGTCGCGAGCGAGGCGGTCGACCTGCCCATCCCCCACAACTACTCCGTGTTCGGCCAAGATGCTTTCGAGACCGGGACGGGCGTCCACGCCGCCGCGGTGATCAAGGCCTTCAAGAAGGGCGATGCCTGGCTCGCCGACCGGGTCTACTCCGGAGTCCCCGCGGGTCTGTTCGGTCTCGAGCAGGTCATCAAGGTGGGGCCCATGAGCGGCAAGTCGAACGTCATCTGGGTCCTGCAGAAGAGCGGCGTCGAGCCGACCGAAGAGCGCGTCCAGAGGGTTTTCGATCGCGCGAAGAGCAGCCCACGGTTGCTGACGACGGACGAAGTTCTCGAAGCGGCAGCAGGGGACGCCTAGCTCGCCGCGCAGGGCGGCGGCTCCGTCCCGGCGCGCAGGCCGGGAGCGACTACAGGATGGCCTTGGCGCGTCCGCCGCGCGGCACCATTTCGAGGATGGAGGAGATCTGGGGCCCGGGTCTCCCGTTCACCTTCGCGGCGCTGCGATGCGCGCAGGTGTAGCACTTGTGGTAGTGCTTCCGCTGGCGTTCCTGACACGTGGCCGAGGGAATGCCATGCGCGATCAGGGGATCGGCTCCGTCCGCGCGAGTGGGACATTGCCGAATGGACTCGGTTCGGTTCTCCATGGACGAGTTCCGGGAAAGGGGGGGTCGTGAGGGGGGCAAAAACGACCCTCTCCTACCCATACGAGGCCGTTCGAGAAGATGTTCTGTCAAGTACGCTCCGGCGGAAGATGGTGGCCATCATGCCCCGATAATCTCGCGGATCCGGGCCATCGCCTCCCGCGCCGCCTCGGGGGCCCGGTGGCCGTCCCGGGGGAGCTCCACGGCGGCGATTCCGTCGTAATCCACTTCCAACAAGGCGGTTAGGGTCTCTCCGAGGTCGAGGTCCCCGGTGCCGAACATCCGGTGCTCGTGGACGCCTCCGGCCACGTCGTCCAGGTGGACCATGACGAGCCGATGGCCCAGCCCGTGGATCACCTCGCCGACGGGCAGGTCCTTCGTGCAGAGCAGGTGCCCGACGTCCAGGCAGAGGCCCAGCTCGTCCCCCGCCGCGCCCAGCCGATCCACCAGCGCGACGTAGCCTCCGGGCCGCTCGATGAACATCCCCGGCTCGGGCTCGAAGCCGATTTGGACGCCTTGTCGGTGGCCGCGCTCGAGGGCGACGGCGAGGCCCGCGCAGAGCCGGTCCCACTCCTCTTCCGTCCCCTCCCCTCCCTCGTCGCCGGTGTGGCCGCTCGGCGCCCGCCCCGCCCACAGGGACAGCACGCCCGCCCCCAGGTCGGCGGCGAGATCGATGCTCTTCACCAGGAAGTCCACGCGGCGGGCGCGGTCGGCGGGGTCGTCCTCGAGCAGGGTGGGGAAGTGCTTGCGTCGCGGATCGAGAAGGAACCGTGCCCCCGTCTCCACCGCCAGGTCGAGTCCGAGCTCCTCGGAGAGCAGCCGCACGCGCGCCACCTCGTTCGGATCGAGCGCGAGGGGGTCGAGCTGCCCGGCGTCCGGGGTCAGGGCAACCGCCTCGTAGTCGAGCTCCGCGAGGAGCTCGAGCGCGTCGGCGATGCGGTGGTGCGGCAGCCCGTTCGTGTTGTAGCCCAGACGGAACACGCCTCTCCTTGTACCACGACGCGCGCCCGATTCGATCTTCGAGCCGGGCGCGCGCCGCGAATCCCCCGCCGGCGAGGGTCAGGGATCGATGACCACCTTCACCGCGTTGCTCGCGCGATACGTGGTGAACGGGCCGATCGTGAACACCCCGTAGGCGTGCCAGACCTCCAGGCCGATCAGGCCCGGGTCGGAGCCGGGGGGAAGGGTGACGGAGGCCGCGGACATCCCGTTCGGGTCGAGCAGGCCCAGCGTGTTGGCGAACGCACCGCCGTTAGCCTGGCTGATCGTGTCCTGGGTGTAGGCGTCGAAGGTGAGCGGGATCATGATGCCCCCGACGGGGATGCCGTCGGTGCCGGTGGTGCTGCCGAGCACGACGTACCAGCGCCCCCCGTTCTCCGCCCCCGCGGCGAGGCTCAGGTTCAGCGTCCCCCCCGCGGACACGGACAAGGAGGTCACGTCGGCCTCGAGCGTGCAGCCGCCCTCGTACTCGGCGTAGGCGCCGTTCGCCGTGGCGAGCAGCAGCGTGTTGCGGCCCCCGGGGATCAGCTTCAGGTCGCGCGTCCATCCCGCGGTGCCCAGCCCGCTGTCGAGCGCGGTGAACGTGGCACCCTCGTCGTCGGAGTACCGGACCTTCGCTCCGCTCGAGGCGGCGATGTACAGGCGCATCGGCCGCACCGGATCCGTCACGACGTCGCGCACGCGCTCGGTGAAGCCCATGCCCGTCCACGTGGCGCCGCTGTCGGTGGAGCGGTAGACCGCCCCGAACGGCACATCGTCGTCCGTGAGGTAGACCGTGTCGTCGTCGAAGTGGGAAGCGGCGAGGCCGTAGCACTGCGCTCCGCCGGCGATGCCCGTGTTGGATTCCGCCCAGCTCGCCCCCCCGTCTGTGGAGAGCAGGGCGCCGCCGTCCTGGGTCGTCCCGAAGTCCGTGTACGCCGCGACCATGTTCAGGTCGGTGCCGTCGGGGAGGATGACAACGTCCCTCACGTCCTCGTGCTCGATGGCGGGCTCGTAGTTCTTGCTCCAGCTCGCGCCGGCGTCGTGGGAGACCCAAACCGTGGGCTCGAAGCCGGCCACGCCGAAGTCGGCCCCGCCCGCGACGATCAGGTTCGAGTCGACCTCGCTGAACACCAGGGCGTACAGCTCCGATTCGAATTGCGAGCCCTGGTCGGGCCCCAGGCAAACCCAGACGCCGCTCGCGTCTCGCCGGTACACCCCTTCCGGGGCGATGGTCGTCGGCCCGTCGGAGATCGCGTACAGGGTGCCGCCGGGAGCGTATTGCACCGTGTTGAACCGCGTGCCGGGCAGATCCTCGAGATCCCAGGTCGTTCCGCCGTCGGTCGTGCTGTAGACGCCGCCGTCGTTCAAGCCCTGGAAGGCCACCGCGAGCGCGTCGCCGTCATTGGGATCGTAGGCGATCGACTCCAGGTTGAGCGATCCGATGCCCACCGAGGACATCGTGAAGTTCGTGCCGTCGGTGCTCTTCCAGACCGCGACCGAGGAGCTGCCGACGTAGACCGGCGTGCCGCCGCCGGGATCGACGCTGATCTCGTTCACCGAGAAGGCCCCGGTCCCTCCGATGCCGAAGGACCAGCTCGCGCCGCCGTCGGTGCTCTTGTAGACCCCGGAGCCGGCGGAGGCGACGTAGATCGTGTTCGCGTCGGCGGGGTCGAGCTCGATGTCGTGGGTTACGAGGTTCGGCCACGTACCGTCGTGCAGGGCGACCCAGGAGACGCCGTCGTCCGTGGTCTCGTACAGGCCGACGAACTGGCTGCCGAAGAGCTGCCCCCCTACGAGGAGCGCGCGGGTGCCGTCGTGGACGACGTCGTTCATCGGATTGCCCGGCAGGCCGGCGGAACGGTTGGCCCACGTGGCCCCGCCGTCGTCCGACACCCAGACCATCCCGCCGCCGAAGCCGCCCCCGAAGGCCGCGAAGACCTTGTTCGAGTCGTTGGGATCGAGGCAGATCCCGGCGCAGCCCATTCCGGCCGCCCCCGTGGGCGTCATGTCCGTCCACGTGACTCCGCCGTTCGTGGAGAGCAGCACGTTCTTGGTCTGGTTGCCCAGCGCGTCGGCCACACCGGCCCAGACGCGGTTCGCGTCGTTTGGGTCGATCGTCACCTCGAAGGTCTGGTCGTTCACCCCGATCCCGAGGTTCTGCTGCGTCCAGGAGACTCCGTCGTTGGTGCTCGTCCACACCCCATCGATCGTCCCGATGTAGACCTTCCCGCTCGGATCGAACTCGATGTCGTGCACGCTCGTTCCGCTCAGCGCGCACACCTCCGACCACGTGGCAGCGCCGTCCGTGGATCGAAAGAGCGCGCCCCCGGTGCCGCCGCTCGGGGCGATGCCCGCCAGGACGACGTTCGGGCTCGTCGGGGAGGCTCCCACGTCGTCGACGTCGCCACCGAAGGGGCCGAGGGGATCCCAGCCGGCACCGACGAGCGGCGAGCTCTCGCCGAGGGGTCGGTCGCGAAGCTCGTCGAAGACCACGCGTGTCGCATTGCCCTGCGCGTCCATCCGGACCACCTCGGGGCGTTCGGCAGACGTGGGGACGTCCCAGGATTGCGAGGACGGGGCAGCGGCGATCAGGGCAAGGGCGGCGACCGCGCCGGCGCCGGTGGCTAGGCGATGCATGATTCCTCCAGGTGTGGATTCCAAGCCGGGGGGTGGGGCCTCGTCGGGACCGTCGACGAAGCGAGGATCCCGAGTTTAGTGATTCTCCCGCTGAGCGGGGCGGCGCGCCGACTTCGTCGCGCGACGGCTACAGGTCGCTCTTCCTCAGGGCGATCAGGTTGTCACGCCACTTCTTCGTCCTCTTCCGGACGAGCCTGACGAAGCGGTGATTCGGCCCGAGCTGGGCCAGGATCGACTCCTCGAAGTCCTCCGTGGACGCGTTCGCCTGTTCGAGCAATGTTCGCGCCTCCGCGGCCTTGGCCTGCGCGGTCTCGCGATCGCCCGCGTCCTTGGCGGCCACCGCCTCCTGGATCAGGGCCATGCCGCGCTCGCCCTTGGCCTTCGCCTCGAGCCACACCGGGTTCTCGTCGGGCAGGGCCACGTCATCGAAGGGGCTGTCGGTCTCGCTGCTTCCCGCCGCCGTCCGGCGCGTGGGTTTCTCCGGCCCCGCCTCCGCGAGGTCCGCGAACGGGTTCTCCTGGGGCTTCGTGGAGGCCGAATCGTCCTTCGGGCTCATCGCCATGAACAGGACGAGCACCACGGCAATGATCAGGGCGATCACCCCGATGGCCATCACCTGGGGAGAGACCCCGCTCGAGGGAGCGGGAGGGCGACGTGTACTGCGGTAGGTGCTCATCGGGACGACCTCGGAGGCGCCGGAGGGGGGGCGGGGGGGGTCCGCCTGCGAGCACGATACGCCACTGCCCCGGGACGGTCACCGATCCGCGTCGATCCGGGCCCGGATGTCAGATTTATATGACTATGTGCAAGAATTCCTGTACCTTGTGTCGAGTCGTTCGTACCCCGCGCCCGGTGGCCGAACCGCAGCTCTCATGGAACTCTCCCCGCCCCGCAAGCCCCTCGTCCGCAGCGTCCCTTCGCCGCGCGACATTCCCCCGGGCCACGGAGGGGCCGGAAGCCATGGCCAGGGCTGAGATCGAAAACCGCATCCGCAGGCTGCGCTTCGAGCACGGGGAGATGACCCAGCAGGAGCTGGCGCGGCGCGTCGGCTGTTCGCGCCAGACGATCATCTTCCTCGAGCAGGGGCGGTACGTGCCGTCCCTCGCCCTCGCGTTCCGGGTGGCCCGCACGTTCGGGCTCACCGTGGACGAGGTGTTCCAGTACGAAGGAGACGAAGAATGAAGGTCCACTCCCGGACGGGGTCCTCCCCGAGCTCGTGGCTTCGCGCCGCGCTCGCCGCCGCGGTCCTCGTCCTGGCGGTCTCGGGCCTCGAGCCGCAAGACGCCCCGGCGCCCTCGCTCGACCAGAGGCTCGATCGCCTGGTCGCCCAGATCGAGAAGGAGCGCGAGGCTCTGCACATCCCCGGGCTGGCGATCGCCATCGTGAAGGACGACGAGGTCGTGCTCGCGCGCGGCTTCGGCTTCATCGACGTCGAGCGCGAGCGTTCGGTCACCCCGGAGACGATCTTCGGCATCGGCTCCACCGCGAAGGCGTTCACCGCCGCGCTTGTCGGAATGCTCGTCGACGACGGGACGATGCGCTGGGACGATCCGGTCACCGCGCACCTCCCCTGGTTCGAGCTCGCCATCCGCTCCGACGAGGAAGGCGCGCAGGTCACCATCCGTGACCTCCTCTGTCACCGGACGGGCTTCACGCGGATGCGGGCTCTGTACGCGAGCGGGGGCGTATCGCGCGAGGATCTGCTGCGTGCCGCGACCCGCGCCGAGCCCACGGCGGGTCTTCGGGAGACGTGGCAGTACACCAACGTCATGTACCTCGCCGCGGGGGTTGCCGCGGGCGAGGCTGCGGAGTCGGACTGGGACGCGCTGATGAGCGAACGCTTCTTCGAGCCGCTGGGCATGACGAGCTCGACGACGCACGCCTCGGTGGCGCTCGGCGACGAGCGGCTCGCGTCGGGCTATCAGTGGGAGGAAGCCCGCGGGTCGTTCCGAAGGCTGGAGCTGCGTGACGTGAGCAACATCGGCCCTGCCGGATCGGTCTACTCGAACGCCCTCGACATGGCCCGCTGGGTGCGGTTCCAGCTCGGACGCGGCGCGCTCGACGGACGGCGTCACCTCTCCGAGGCGACCCACGCCGAGACGTGGACTCCGCAGATCGGGATCGCCAGAGAGGTTTCCTACGGTCTCGGCTGGATGGTCCGCGAGTGGAATGGGCAGCCCGTGATCGAGCACGGAGGGAACGTCGACGGCTACTCGTGCGAGGTGGCGCTGCTGCCCGAGTCGGACCTGGGCTTCGTGATGCTTGCGAACGTCACGGGAGCTCCCCTGCTCGATTCGCGCGAGCTCGTGTGGGAGGCGCTGCTCGGCGATTGGACCGGCGACGAGGCCGGGAGCGAGTCGACCGATCTCCGCCGCTACGTCGGAGAGTACAACGCGAACTTCAGGACCTTCGTCGACCAGACGTTCCGCGTCCTCGTCCAGGACGGCCGCTTGGCCGTGGATCTGGCCGGCCAGCGGATCGTCGAGCTGACGGACCCCGACGAGGAAGGGTGGCGGCGGATCGCGGCGAACAACGCCGTGGCCTTCTCGTTCATCGAGGACGACGCGGGGAGAGTCGTGGAGATGAGGATGCGCCAGATGGGCATCGTTCTGACGCTTCCTCGCCTGGGCCTGGACGATCCTCCCGAGATCCCGCTCGCCGAGCTGGAGAAGTACCTCGGTCCCTATCGCTCGGAGCTGACGGGGGAGACCTTCACCGTCCGCATCAAACACGACCGCCTCGCGATCGAGATCCCGGGGGCGAAGACCTACGCGCTACGCGCGCCGGACGAAGCGGGTCTATGGTGGTTCATCGTCGCGGACTGGATGTCAGCAACGTTCGTCGAGTCCGGGGCGGGCGAGGTCGAGTCGATGACCTTCCGGCAACGCGAGGACGAGGTCGTGCTGACCAAGGTTGAAGTTCCGGAAGGCGAGGAAGGCCCGACGGTGGATTCGATCCTCGACCTCCGAGGGAGCCGTCTCGGCAGACGAAAGCTGGCCAAGCTCGGTACGTTCCGCATGCGGGGAACCGTTTGGCTACCGAGCTCCGGGATCGACGGCACGATCGTCCGGTACAGCTCGACGAAATCGAGGTTCTACCAGGTGCAGGACTACGGGCGATTCGGAACGACCGCGGTCGTCGCCGGCGACGGGCGATCCTGGGTGCGCGACTACAACGGCCGCATCGACGAGATGCGCGGGATCTACCACGAGCAGGTGAAAGCCCGGCATCCCGCCATGCTCCACGGCGGCTGGCGCCGTAGCTTCGACTCGATCGCCTACCTGCGAACCGAAGAGCACGAGGGCGGCCGGTTCTTCGTCGTGAGCTTGCAGAACGGGGATGCGCCCGAGTTCCTCGTCTTCGTCGACGCCGACTCCGGCGACGTGATTCGCGCCGAAACCGTCGCCGTCGGACTGACCGGGGCGAGGATGCCGATCGTCACGCGATACGAGGACTTCCGCGAGGTCGAGGGGCTGCGGCTTCCCTTCCGGATCCTCACCGAGACCGCCGTGCTCGGACTGAGCATCATCCAGTTCGAAGAGCTCGATGTCCCGGTGAAGGTGCACGAGAGTCTCTTCACGCACGAAGGCATCTCCGACGATTGAGCGCTCCCCCCGCGTTCATGCGGGTTCAGCGCCGCCGCAGCCGCGCGGCGTAGCCGCCGTCGACCGGGCCGCCCTCGGCGCCGGGTAGAGCCTCGTGCTCCTCCTCGAGCTCCCACCCCACGCTCTCCTCGAGGAAGGTTCGCACGCGTCGGCCGTTCTCTTCGGGCTCGAGGCTGCACGTGGACCACACGAGGCGTCCCCCCGATCGGACTCGCGCCGCGGCCTCGAGGAGGAGCCGTGACTGGAGCGCGGCGAGGCGGTGCATCGCCTGCGGCCCGAATCGCCAGCGGGCCTCGGGCCGCGCTCCCAGCACGCCGGTGTTGCTGCACGGCGCGTCGACGAGCGCGGCGTCGAACTCGCCGGTGTCCAGCGCCTTCGTCCCGTTGCTCACCAGGAACCGCACGCGCTCGAGGAAACCCAGCCGCTCGCACGTGGCCCGGGCGAGCTCGAGGCGTCCGGGATCCACGTCCACCGCGACCACTTCGGCGCCGGCCTCCGCGAGGACCGACGTCTTGCCCCCGGGCGCGGCGCACAGGTCGAGGATCCGCTCGCCCGGCCTTGCCTCCACGAGCTCGGCCGCGGTCAGGGCCGTCTCGCCCTGGATCGTCAACCGGCCCTCGCGGAAGGGGGCGGAGGCCGTGATCGCGCCCGTGTGCTTCTGGTCGACGCGCAGGGCCCGCGGATGACCGCCCGCCGCGGGATCGGTCCCGAGGCCCTCGAGGAGGCCCCGCGCCTGCTCCACGTCGATCCCGACTCCGTGCACGACGAGCGGAGGCTCGGAGAGGAAGTGGCGGGCCAGGTCCCGCGTGCGGTCCCAGCCCCACCTCTTCCCCCAGCGCTTCGCGAGGGGCGCGGGGATCGAGAGGGCGTCCTCGGCCCAGAGGCTCGGGTGGGTCTCGGGATCCCGGAACACCGGCCGGGTGAAGTGGAGGTCCCGACCGACCAGGTCCCGGCACGGATCGCCGCTCTCCCCCTCCCGGCGCGCCCGGATCACGTTGCGCAGCACGCCGTTCACCACGCGCACCTTGGAGCGACCGAGGGTCTCGTCCACCGCCCCGATCGTCTCCGAGACCGCGGCGTGATCGGGAACGCGGTCGAGGAACAGGATCTGCACCAACCCCACGTGCAGGTGCGCGGCGAGATCCGGTTTCGGTTTGCCGCGCACGAACTCGCGCATCACGGCTCGTAAGGTGCCGCGCCGGCGCACCTCCGTCCCCACGAGCCGACGAACCAGAGCGGCGTCGCGCTCCTCGAGCCCGCGCTCCGTGCAAGCCCGCCTCACGTCGCGCATCGGGATCGGGTGTCCCGAGCGCAGAACCGACCAGGCCGTGACGCGCGTCATCCCGCCGCGCCGAGGAGGTCGCCCGCCTCGAGTCGTGCCCCGCGCAGGAACTCCGCGCCGGTCATGGGTCGCTTGCCGTCCGCCTGCACCTCGAGGAGCTCGATCGTGCCCGAGCCGGTGCTCACGACGCAGCGGTCCGTCGCGACGACCAGGGCTCCGGGCTCCATCCCCGGGCCCGCCTCCTCCGCCGCGCGCGCTCGGTGCACGGCGAGCCCCTTGCCTCCGGGGAGAGTGGTGCGCGCCAGCGGCCAGGGGTTCATCGCACGCACGTGGCGGATCAGCTCGGCGGCGGAGAGCGACCAGTCGACGTTGCCCGTTTCCTTCTTCAGCTTGCGACAGATGGTCACGCCCTCGGGGTCCTGCGGCGTGTAGTCGAGCTCGCCGCGCTCCACCTTCTCGAGCGCTTCGATCACCGCCTCGCCCGAGAGGACCATGAGGCGCTCCGCGAGCTCACCCGCTGTCTCGTCGGGCAGGATCTCGGTGCGCTTCTGCACGAGCACGTCCCCCGCGTCGAGCTTCAACACCACCCGCTGGATCGACACGCCCGTCTCGCGGTCACCGGCGAGGATCGCGGCGGGGATGGGCGACGCGCCGCGGTGGCGCGGCAGGAGCGAGGGGTGGACGTTGAGGCAGTCGATGCGCGGCAGGTCGAGGAACTCCTGGCGCAGGAGCTCGCCGTAGGCGACGACGAGGAACACGTCGGCCTCGAACTCCGCCAGGTGCCGCATGAGCCCCTCGTCCTTCACCGAGGCCGGCTGCAAGAGCTCGAGCCCCTCCTCTCGCGCCAGCTCGGCCACCGGCGAGGGCAGGAGCTTGCGCCCGCGACCGCGCGGGCGGCGGGGTGGCGTCACGACGAGATCGGGCCGGAAGGGCGAGGAAGCGAGCCGGGCGAGGATCGACGTGGCGAACGGGGGGGATCCGAGGAAGACGAGGCGCACGGGGTGCGACCGGGGGGACGGGAGGAGAATGTCAGCCGATGTTCTCCTCGACGATGCCTTTGAGGGCGTCGTATGGCTGGCTGCCGACGATCTGTTTGACGACTTCGCCCCCCTTGATGAGGAGGAAGGTGGGGATCGCGGTGATCCCGTACCGGGCGGGCACTTCCGGATTGTCCTGGGTGTTGATCTTCACGACCTTCAGCCGGCCCTGATACTCCTCCGCCAGCTTGTCAACGTAGGGGCCCATCGCGCGGCACGGTGCGCACCACTCCGCCCAGAAGTCCACGAGAACGGGGGTGTCGCTCTGCAGGACGGCGGCATCCCACTGGCTGTCGGTGACCTCGGCTGCTTGGCTCATGACGGAGTATCCTCTGGTTCGCGGGGGGCCCGGTACTCCCGGGACGGGCTGGCCATGATGGCCTCGGGGTCGGGGGGCGTCCAGTCCATTCACCGCCCTGCGCCGGCAACCGCGTCGAGCCCGAGGCGCGTCACGGCTTCGGCAGACCGGCGTCGTCTGCGGGGGACGAGGGAGGGGCA
This sequence comes from uncultured Planctomycetaceae bacterium, assembly GCA_964428225.1. Lineage (GTDB taxonomy): Bacteria > Planctomycetota > UBA1135 > UBA1135 > JBFMCU01. Next base: position 25,139 of record CAYRXS010000001.1, on the reverse strand, counting down.
TCCTCTTCGGCGCCCTCCGGTGGATCCGGACCGTTCTGGAGGTCCTCGTCCAGGCTGCTCTCCCGCACGATCCGCTCCAGGTCGTGGTCGTGCTCGGGGCGGATCGAGATCCGGATGTCGTCGGTCGGCTCGTCCTGCTCGATCGCGACGAGCTGCAGGCGTACCAGCTCGAGCAGGGCACAGAAGGAGCCCACGAGGGCCTCCCGTCGCGGCAGATCGGCGTAGGTCTCCATCAGGCCGCGAAGGGAGACGTCCCCGTTCGACCGCAGGCGGCGCACCACCTCGTCCACGTAGAACCGCAGGGGGTGGGGATCGGTGGCCACCGTGTGGGTCCGGTCGGCCAGGGTCTCCCGCATGAGACGGGAGAAGGTCGCGAGCAGGTCCCAGGCGGTGAGCTCGCCGAGCTCGAATTCGCGCTCCGCGGGGCCCCCCGCCTCGCCGCGCCAGCCGCGGGAGACCTGGGCTTCGCGCTCCCGCATGCCCCGCTCGAGGTCGTCGCCCGCTTCCTTGAACCGCCGGTACTCCAGCAGGCGCTGGATGAGCTCGTCCCGGGGGTCCAGCTCCTCCGCGAGGTCGACCTCCTCCCGGGGCAGGAGCGAGCGGCTCTTGATCGCCATCAGCGTGGCGGCCATGACGAGGAAGTCGCCCGCGTACTCGACGTCGAGGCGGTCGAGGGCGTCCAGGTACGCGAGATAGCCCTCGAGGATCTTCGAGATCTCGATCTCGTGGATCTCCACCTCCTGCTCGCGCACGAGGTGCAGGAGCAGATCCATCGGGCCCTGGAAGACCTGCTCGAGGCGAACCGTGAAGTCGTCGCTCACCAGGCGCCCCCGAAGGTGAAGACGGTGTGGATCACCTGGTAGAGGAAGTCCATCATCTGCTGGAGGAGTTCCCAGAAGCCGGGCACGAGGAAGATCACCGCGACCACCAGGATCAGCCCGAATCGTTCGAGCTGCACGTAGGGCTCCCGCAGGCCGGAGGGAAGAAGCCAGGCCATGATCCTCGAGCCGTCCAGTGGCGGGATCGGCACGAGGTTGAAAGCGGCGAGCAGGAGATTGATGTAGATCGCGTAGACGAGGACCAAGTCCCCCAGCGCCAGCTCTTCCCAGACGTGGAGCTTGTAGACGACGACATGACGGACGAGGAAGAACACCGACGCCAGGAACACATTCGAGAGCGGCCCGGCAATCGCCACAAGTGCCATGTCGCGCAACGGCTTGCGGAGATTGTGGTACGCCACGGGGACTGGCTTCGCCCCCCCGAAGGGGAAGCCCATGATGTAGAAGGCCATCACCGGCAGCACGATCGTCATGAAGGGATCGATGTGGACGATCGGGTTCAGCGTGATCCGGCCGAGATCCCGCGCCGTCGGGTCGCCGCGCTTGAGGGCCATCCAGCCGTGGGCCGCCTCGTGAAAACCCAGGGAGATGATCACGAGGGCGATCACTAGGGCGATGCCCACGGGCGGGAGGTTCGGGTTGATGAATGCGAGGGGGATGGCGGTCTCCTTCCTGGGGTGCGGCTCGGTCCAGGGGCGGGGTCGAAAGCGGGCCTGTGCCCCGGGGGGTGGTGCCGGGGGAGGGTTATAGCAAAGCCCTCGCGCAGATCCTCCCCCGCCGGCCGCTGTGGGCCGGGTTCCTTGATGCCCCTCCCGCCCGCGGAATAGAATTGGGGATTCGGCGGTGCAGGGCTCCGGATGGCATCGGAGACCCCACCGCCTCGTCGCATGAGCGCCCCAAGGTCGGACAAGAGCGATCGGGCAGGAGATCGGCTCGCCCACGCGGCGGAGGTCATCCGGCTCGAGGCACGCACGATCGCGCGGCTCGAGGAGTCGCTCGGTGAGAGCTTTCTGGATGCCGTGGACCGGGTCTTGGCCTGCCGGGGCATGGTCATCGTCACCGGCATGGGAAAGGCGGGGCTCGTGGGGACCAAGGTCTCGGCCACGCTGGCCTCCACCGGCACGCCGTCGATCTCCCTGCACCCCACGGAGGCCATGCACGGCGACATGGGCCGCATCCGGCCCGACGACGTCGTGCTCGCGCTGTCGAACTCCGGGGAGACGGCCGAGGTCCTCGCCCTCGTGCCCCACCTGCGGCGCATCGGGGCGTCGGTGATCGCGATGACCGGGGCGAAGGACTCCCCGCTCGCCGGCCAAGTGGATTGCGTGCTCGACATCGGCCGCGTCGACGAGGCCTGCCCGCTCGGCCTCGCCCCCACCGCGAGCACCTCGGCCATGCTGGCCCTAGGCGACGCCCTCTCCATGGTCGTCCTGCGCGAGCGGGGCTTCAGCCGCGAGGACTACGCCCGCTATCACCCCTCGGGCTCTCTCGGCCGTCGCCTGATGAGCGTCCGCGAGGTCATGCGAGAGGGCGAGGAGCTTCCGCTCGTCGCCCCCGGCACCCTGGTCGGCGAGGTCCTGCACACGATGACGGCGACGAAGGGCCGGCCCGGCGCGGCGCTCATCGTCGACGGGCAGGGCATCCTGCTCGGCATCTTCACCGACGGGGACCTGCGGCGGCTCCTCGAGGCCGACTCGCGCGCTCGACTCGATCATCCCGTGGACGAGTACATGGGGCGAAACCCGAAGTCCGTCTCCCCCGATGCTCTCGTGGACGAGGCGGAGCGTCTCCTCCGGGAGCACCAGGTCGACCAGATCCCGGTGGTCGACGACGACGGCCGAGCCGTGGGACTCGTCGACATCCAGGATCTCCTCCACACGCGCGTCTGATACCGTGAATCGCGATCGGCATTCCGGCAGATCGAATCCCGAGGCGCCGACGGGTGTCGAGGAGAAGCTCGCGCGTGCGCGACTGCTCGTCCTCGACGTGGACGGCGTGCTGACCGATGGTCGCGTCACCTACGCGGGAGAGACCGAGCTGCAGTCGTTCTGCGTGCACGACGGCGCGAGCTTCGCGTGGCTTCGCGAGGCGGGCATGCAGATCGCCTGGATCACCGGGCGCGGCTCGGCGGCGACGGAGCGACGCGCACAGGAGCTCGGCGTCCAGGAGCTCCACATGCGAGCGAGGCCGAAGACCGCCGTCCTCGCCGAGGTGCAGGCCCGGCTCGGCGTTCCCCCGGACGAAACCGTGGCCATGGGCGACGACCTTCACGACCTCGACCTGGCCGCGGGAGCCGGCGTGTTCGTCAGCCCCGCGAACGGTCGCGCGGAGGTTCGCGCGCGCGCCGATCTCGTGACGCGGGCGTCCGGAGGCGCCGGCGCGGTCCGTGAGCTCGCCGAGACGATCCTGCGGGCGAAGGGGCTCTGGACCGAACGCGTGGCCAGCTTCGGCAGCGGACCGGCGTGAAGAGACTCGTCTCCTTCGCCATTCTCTTCGGCACCGCGCTCCTCGTCCTCCGCCTGGTGGAGGGGCCGAGGCCGGTCCCGGACTCCGCCGCTCCCGAGCAGGAGCAGCGGACGATCGGAGAAGGCCCGGCCCAGGGACCCCGCTTCTCGGGCTGGTTCACCATGACCCGGTACGATCCGGTCACGCACCGGCCGACGATCGAGGTGCGGAGCGAGGACAGTCGCACGCTCGAGAGTCACGACGAGCTCGTCGACGCGCTCCTCCGGGACCTCGATCCCCTCACGCAGGAGCTCCGCGCCACGGTCCAGGCAGCGCTGGTCCGCATGCGCCGCACGGGAATGACCGAGGAGTTCTTCCCCGTGCTCGAGGGTCGAGTCGAGCTCGAAGGCGTTCACGCCGAGCTCCTCGCCGGGGCTCCCCTGGTCCCGATGACGCTCGACGCGGCCTCCGCGGAGATCGACGTGCGCGAGGTCGAGATGCGGACCATGACCGTTCCGGAGAGCGAGCGCGTCCGCGTCGGATCTCCCAGCTTCGACGCCGAGGGGGACGGCATCGTGGTTCGCCTCGACGAGAGCGCCTTCTCCCTGCTCGCAAACGGGATCATCGACTTCGGCAAGAACACCGCCGACCCGGTGCGCCTCTCCTCGAACGGACCGATCGACGTCCGCCGGCAGGCGGTCGAGGGAGAGGGCGACGACGCCCCCGCGACCGTCGTCCTCGAGGCCTCGCGCGAAGCCCTGCTCGAATTCCGCGGCGCCGAAGGCTCCCGCCTCACGGCGCAGCGCATCCGCATCGTCGGCCACGAGTCCGAGGCCGGCGGGGAGGTCTTTCTGATCGAGCGAATGGAGGCGGACGGCGACGTCGTCTGGGCCTCCGACCGGACCGAGGCGCGCGGCGAGACGCTGACGCTCGAGTTCGGAGACGACGGAACCCTCGCGCGATGGACACTCGAGGGCAGTCCGTCGATCCGCGTGTCTCTCGCGGCCATGGAGGGCGTGGAGCCGCCCCCCGGGGTTTCGCTCGACGACCTGGAGTTCGTCACCATCGAGGGCGACGGGCCGTTGACGGGCGAGGTCGGCGAGGTGCGTCGGTTCCGCATGGCCGGGCCCGCACTCGTCGAGGCGCGCAACGCGAACCTGCGCTCGAACGGAGACGTCACGGGGTGGCTCCTGACGCCCGCGGAGGACGACGCGCCGGACGAGGGCGAGACCGCGCGCTTCGACGCCACCGGGGGAGTCGTGTTCGAGCTCGAGGACAATACGATGTACGCCACCGAGGTCGAGCTCGGCCTTCGCCGCGACGAGGCCGGCGAGATGGTGCAGCGCCTCGTGGCGCGCGGCGGGGCCTCGCTCGAGGGCACGCTGGAGGACGGCCGCGCGTACACGCTGAGCTCCGCCGACCGCGCCGCGGTCTCTCGTGTCGGCGAGCGATGGCACGTCGAGGAAGCGCTCGGGGTAGTGCTGTCCATCGAGGATCCCGACGGGTTCACCGCGCGGGCGGATCGCGTGTGGGATTTCGATCCGATCGAGCTCACGCTCCGCGCCGAGGGAGACGTCTCGCTCGAAGGGGCGGAAGGCACGGGTCGGGGCGAGCAGCTCATCGTTGACGATCCGAAATCTTTCCAGCTCCTGGGCACCTCCGACAGCAAGGCCACCTTCGAGCGACCGGACGGGCGCGCCGAGGCTTTGCTCGTGGTGGTGTCCGAGAACCGGCTGACGGCGAGCGGTGAGGTCCACGCCGATCTCCGTCGGCGCATCGAGCCGGAAGGGCGCGAGGAGGGCTACGACATCCGCTGCGAGGATCTCCTCCTGATCGGAGACGAGGAGCGCGATCCGAACACGGGATTGCTGCGGCGAGGGCTGCACGTGGAGGCTCGCGGTCGGACCAACGTGAGGATCGAGTGGGGCGTGGAGAGTGCGCGGATCCGGACCGACTATCTGGAGGGCGATCGCGTCGAGCTGCACCGCGGCCCCGATGACGCCTTGGTGCTCGTCGACGCGACTACGACGTTGTTCGCCGACGGGCGAGTCGTCGGGCTGCTGTCCATGGAGGACTCCGACCTCGACCTCGACTGCGACCGCCTGGACTTCGAGCGCTTCGAGGGAGCCGAGCAGGAGAACCGCTACGACGTCACCGCGCAGGGCCACGTGCGCTTCGACCTCCTGATGCGCGACGTGGCGACGGGCGAGGGAGACGAGGCCGAGTCCGAGATGATCGCCCTCAGCGGCGAGGGCCACCGGCTCACGCTCGACGAGACACTCAGCGGCACGCTCGAGCCCCTACGCGGTGGCCGGGTCCTCGTGATCGGAAGCCTCCTGTCGCAGGAAGCCCCCTTCGAGCTCAGCGCGGACCGCTTCGAGTTCGCGGGCGCGGAGAGGCTCCGGGCCGTGCGCCCCGAGCTCGTCGTCTGGAAGCTCGCGGAGGCGATGGAGGGGTTGCCGTTCGAGGCGACCGGGCTGCACGCGCGGTCCAACCACATGAACGCCACGCGGGAGAAGCTGGAGCTGTACGGCGACGTCTCCGTCCTCAGCACGACGAAGGCCGGCGCGCCATGGTCCCTCACCGCCGATCAGGTAACTGTGAGTGGGCAGGCCGCCGCCCGGCCCGAGGACGCCCAGCTCGACGCGTTGCACGCGCAGGGGAACGTGGTCTTCTTCCTCGGGGTCAAGGACCAACGGCTGGACGAGCAGACGGTCGCCTCGGCGCACGGCGACACCCTGACCGCCTCTTCCATCTGGGGGATCCTGCGGCTGACCGGCACGCCTGCTCGCATCGACTCCTCGGTGTTCATCTCGGAGGCGGAGTGGATCGACTTCGATCCCGCGGAGCGAATCATCGTGGCGACTGGCCCCGGACACATAAGGCCCGGGGAGGGAATCTCGGAGCTGGGTCCGGGCCCGTGGGAGCTCGACTACATGGCGTTCACCGCGCGGCTCACTCCGGACGAGATCATCTACAGGATGCAGGAGCCCGTGTTCCGGTATCCGGAATCGCCCTTCGGTGATCGGAATACGACGGCGGAGGTTCTTTCCTCGTGGGCGCTGTTCTGGATCGATCGCCATCGCTGGGCAGCTCTGCCTTCACAAGCCGAGGCGCAAGCGGAGGGGGCCGAGGAATTGCATGTCTCCGAAGAGGCTCTCTCCCCTCCGGTGGACGCGAAGACGCCGATGGGCAGACTCTTCGCCTTCCTCCAGGACAGGAAGATCGAGGGTCTCGTTCGTGAGGTGTTCTTCGAGGGCCCGGTGGAGGTGCGCGAGGACGATGCCGAGCTCGCGAGTGCGAACGCGGTCTATCTCGACGTGGTTACCGGCCACGGCCTGATCGTCGACGCGAAGTTCGAGATCCACGGCAAAGCCGTCGGGCAGGACTTCGATCGGCTCGTGGTGCGCGCGGATTCGCTCCGTCACCACCGGGATGGCAGGCTCTGGGCAGACAGCGCGACCATCACGACGAGCAACTTCGAGGAGCCGGGGGTTCGTCTCGTGACGGGAGACATGACCATCCGCCCCGCGGAGGGAGCCGAGGAAGACCAGTACGAGGTCGTGCTCCGCGACAACCGCATCGAGTTCTACGGGCTCCTCACCGTCCCGCTTCCCCCCATCAGCTATCGCTCCGGCGACGACTACAAGCCTCTGTGGCAGACGCTGCGCATCGCCAACTCGGCGCGGTTCGGCACGCTCGTGTCCGTCGGGATCAGCCGGCCGGCGGGGAAGATCGGCGAGAAGGTCAACGATCTCTTCCGCGGCGATCCTCTCGACTACGATGCGGACTGGAGCCTGCGCGGATCCTATCTGGGCTCGCGGGGCGCGAGCTTCGACCTCGGGCTCGACGTCGAGTCGAAGCAGAAGTACGAGCTGAAGACGCGCCTCGGGCTGGTGCCCGATACGGGTCGCGACCGCGGCTACATCCGCGTCCACGATTCGGAGCGGGACATGGTCCGCACCTGGCTGCGCGCCGACAGCCGCTTCGAGATCGACGAAGGCGAGTGGGTCGACCTGACCGTGTCGAGGCAGAGCGACCCGGGTGTCCAGTCCGAGTTCTGGGAGAGCGACTTCGAGCGCTACGAGCGCGACGAGAGCTACCTGCAGTGGCGCAAGACCCAGCGCGAGACGTACTACGACACCACGCTCAAGTTCCGCTTCGACGACTTCCGCTCCGACTACGACGAGCTGCCCTCTGTCGGCGCCTACTTTGGGCGGAGGCCGCTCTTCCGGTTCGGATCCCTCCCCGTGCTCCACACGGGCGAGACGCGAGCCGGCTATCTGCACCGACGCGCGGGCACGTACGGTCTGCAGAGCCCCTTCAGCAACGCGCCGGCCATCGACGAGCTCGGCGCCTTCGTCGACGGTCTCGGCAACCGCGATCTGTTGCGCCTCGACTCCACGCAACGTCTCGAGATGCCCATCGACCTGGGCGTCGCCGGATTGCGCGCCACCCCGTTCGTCGATGGGCGGTTCACCGTATGGAGCGAGGGGCGGAACGAGGAGGCGTCGCCGACCCGGTTCCTCGCGGAGGCCGGCCTGCGGCTCGCAACGGCGCTCTGGAAGACCTCGGAGGCCGGTGGCGTGCACATGCTGGCGCCCTTCGTCGAGGTGCGCCAGGAGCTCGCCCTCGAGGAGATCGGGGACGTGGTTCCCTTCGATGCCACGGAGAATCCCCTCGGCGGCAACCGCGTGGCGGTCGGGCTTCGCGGACGTCTGGACGTCGACAACGACGGCCCGTGGCTCGATTTCGAGCTTCGGAGCACCTACGCCGACGATCTCCCGGGGGGAGTGACCGACGGGTGGCTGCCCCTCGAGGTCTTCGGCGGCCTGAGGACCTCGGTGGGAGACGTGCCCCTCTACTTCTGGCACGACGGCCGTCACGACCTGGACAGCAACCGCACGCCTTACGCTCGCACCGCCGTGGCGGCTCAGTTCAGTGAGGACTGGCGGATGGAAGCCGGCCACAGCTTCGCCCGCGGCGCCAAGAACGTGAAGCTCTTCGAGACGGCCTCGATCGCGGGCATCTATCGCTGGACCGAGAAGTGGGAGTTCGAGGCCCGGGAGACGTTCTCGCTCGTACACCAGGACGCGCTGGACACGAAGTTCCTCCTGCGGCGCTACGGAGCGGACATCGTTCTGGAGATCGAGTCGTCCTTCCGCGAAGGTGACGGAGCCTCGATCGGACTCAGCTTCCGGCCTCGCTTCGGGTTCCGCGCGCCCCGGATCGGATACCTCGGGTACTGAGCGAAAGGGTAGAATCCTCCACCATGTTGGCCTTCCTCTGGAATCTCGATCTCGGCGAGATGGTCGTCATCGCGGTGGTCGCGGTCCTGATCTTCGGCAAGAACCTGCCCGAGGTCGCCGGTCGCCTCTTCGGGCAGCTCCGGCGTGTCCGCCGGACCGTGGACGACATCCGGCGCGAGACGGGAATCGATCGCGACGTCCGGGACATCCGTCGCTCCTTCCGGGACATCGAGCAGGAAGCGAAGGTCGTGGATCCCCTGGGTACCCCGACGGCGTCTACTCCCGCGGCATACATGCGTCACCTCGAGGACCACTCCGAGACCGATCCTGCTGCCGAGGAGCCGGTCACGACGGACGAGGACCAGGCGGACTCTCCGGAGACGCCCGCTCCGGAAGCCGAGCGGCGCACGGGCGAGGAGGACGCGGAAGACGAGTCCGCCTACTCTTCCGGGGAAGCCTGATCCGGCTCGACGTTCTCCTGCAGATCGAGCTGCACCGCCTCCTCCCCCGCATCGAACACGTTCGTCCAGGATTCGTCCTCGCCGAGCGGGTCGACGCCGGCGAACATCGCGTCCTGCGGGGTGGGCATCGTTGACGGGGGCAGGTGCTCCATGAGCCAGCGACGGTTCGAGTTCACCGACCCCACGACGGGCAGGATCCGGCCGCCGCCTTCCAGGGAAATCCCCTCGAGGATCTCCGTGGGAACGATCCCGGGCATGGCCACCGTCAGGAGCTTCCCGAAACGATCCAGCGGAACCAGTCCGTGCTGGCGCAGGTACTCCGGGTTCAACCCCTCGAGCGCCTCGTCGGACGGTTCGTACACGTCCACCGTGACGAAGGGAAGGTGATAGAGCTCGCACACGACGTAGGACAGCTCCCAGTCCGAGATCAGGTCCTCGGTGACGAGCAGCTCGGGCAGGAGCGACCCGGCTGTCGAGCACTGGTGCAGCGTGTGATTCAGAACGTCCCGCTCCACCAGCCCGCGCTCCACGAGACTCTCCGCGAAGCGATGATAGTCCAGCCGTTGGGTGCTCTTCACGGTTGCTCCGTCGTGGTGACGCACGTCCCCGTCCGCGCGCGAGATGGGCGCGGGACCGGGTCCTGTATCGGATCGGGCCCGATCGGAACTCGAAGGAAAGCCCCGTCAAGCCGAGGATCGCCCCCCGCGCGATCTCCCGCGGAGATCCGCCGGCCCTACACGTCGAGGTTCGTGGCCTCGAGCGCGTGGCGCTCGATGTACTCGCGCCGGGGTTCGACCCCCGCGCTCATCAGGATGGTGAAGATCTCGTCGGCGCGGAACTCGTCCTCGAGTCGCACCAGGTACAGGCGACGCGTGTCGGGGTCCATCGTCGATTCCCAGAGCTGCCCGGGGTTCATCTCCCCAAGACCTTTGTAGCGCTGGACTTCCATCTCCGACTGCGCGCCCTGGCGCAGCTCCCGGGCCAGGGCGAGGACGTCCCGCACCACCGTGGTCGTCCTCCCCGAAACTACTTCCCAGTGCCCGCCGCCGCGGAACCGCAGCCCGCGCGTCTCCAGCCGCTCGAGCACCTCCTGGAGCTCCGTGCGGTGGCTGAGGTGGCAGGTGGCGACGTGGGCCTTCTCCCGGGAGATGTCGCCTTCCGGGCCGGTGCAGATCCTCAGCTCCTCCTCGGGCGACAGGAGACCCTTCTGCAGCTCGAGGAAGTCGCGCAGCTCGCGGCTGGTGATGAAGAACTGGTCCTCGCCGTTGGTCTGCCCCCAGTGCTCGGGAATCGACTCCCCGTCCCAGCCGTGCACGATCCGGCTGGAGTCCACGTTCGTCCAGAGGGGGACGATCTTCTCGGACAGGTCCTCGAGGTGACGCAGGTCGGTACCGAGCTCGCGAAGCTCCGCACCGCTCCACTCGCGAGGGTCCGTTTCCCGGTCCACCTCGCGCACGGTGACGGACCCCAGCCCGTTCTCCACGAGGAACTCTCGCAGCTCCGTATCGCTTCCGATGTAGCGCTCGAGCTTCTTGATCCGGACCTTGTAGAGGGGCGGCTGGGCGATGAACAGTCGTCCGGCCTCGATCAGCGGACGCATGTGGCGGAAGAAGAAGGTCAGCAGCAGCGTCCGGATGTGCGAACCGTCCACGTCCGCGTCGGTCATGATGATCGTCTTGCCGTAGCGCAGTCGTGTCAGATCGAATTCCTCCGCGATCCCGCATCCGAGGGCGGAGATGATCGTCTGGATCTCCGAGTGCGCGAGCATCTTGTCGAGCCGGGCCTTCTCGACGTTCAGGATCTTGCCCTTCAGGGGCAGGATCGCCTGGAAGCGACGGTCACGCCCTTCCTTCGCGGAGCCGCCCGCCGAATCGCCCTCGACCAGGAACAGCTCCGACTCCTCGAAGTCCCGGCTCTGACAATCCGCGAGCTTCCCCGGCATCGCGCCGCTGGCGAGAGCGGACTTGCGTCGCACCAGGTCCCGGGCCCTCCGGGCGGCCTCGCGAGCCTGCTGCGCACTGATCGCCTTCTGCACGACCGCCTTCGCGGGCGCGGGATTCTCCTCGAGGTAGGAGGACAGGCTGTCCCCGACCACCGATTCGACCAGCCCCTGGGCTTCCCGGTTCCCCAGCTTGTCCTTGGTCTGCCCTTCGAACTGCGGCTCGGGAACGGCCAGGGAAATGACCGCGGTGAGCCCCTCGCGGAAGTCGTCTCCTCCCGGCGGAGTCTGACCGTCCTTGAGCAGCTTCGCCTTGCGGATGTAGTTGTTGAGCGTACGCGTCAGCGCGGATCGGAATCCCGCCAGGTGCGTTCCCCCACCGGGGGTGTTGATGTTGTTGGCGAAGGTGAACACGGACTCCTGGTAGGAATCCGTGTACTGCATGGCGACCTCGATCACGTACTCCTGCTCTGCATCCTCGGTCGAGGGCACGGTGCGGATGAAGTGGATGATCTCCGGGTGAAGCGCTTCCTTGTTCTTGTTGACATGCTTCACGAAGTCGCGCAGGCCGTCGGGGTACTCGAAGACCTCGCGCTGTCCCGTGCGCTCGTCTTCCAGCGTGATCGACACGCCTCGTGACCCCATCAGATACGCCGTCTCCCGCAGCCGCTTGCTCACGATCTCGTAGGCGAACTCCGTCGTCGAGAAGATCTGGTCGTCCGGAAGGAACACGACCTCGGTTCCGGTCTTGTCCGTGGTTCCGGTGACCTCGAGCTTCCGGGTCGTGACGCCCCGCTCGAACTCCATTTCGTGGATCTTCCCGTCGCAGCAGACGGTGACCTTCAGCCACTTCGACAGCCCGTTGACGCAGGAAACCCCGACGCCGTGCAGCCCGCCCGAGACCTTGTAGGAGCTCTTGTCGAACTTGCCGCCCGCGTGCAGGCGGGTGAGGACGACCTCCACGGCGGGGATTCCCTCCGTGGGGTGGGAGTCCACGGGGATTCCCCTCCCGTCGTCCCGGATGCAGACCGAGCCGTCCAGGCGAATGGTGACCCCCACGCTCGTGGCGAACCCCGCGAGCGCCTCGTCGATGGAGTTGTCCACGGCCTCCCAGATCAGGTGGTGCAGACCGCGCACGTCCGTGTCGCCGATGTACATGGCCGGCCGTACCCGGACGGCCTCCAGGCCTTCCAGAACGGTGATCGACTCGGCGTCGTAGCCTCCGTTGGGAGTCTTCTCTTCCTTCATTCTCAGCTTCTCAACTTGAAGGCCAGTTTTCGGATGGCCTCGTTTCCCAGCCTCGCGTTGGCTTCGCGCCGGTACCCCTCGCCGGTGAAGCTCTTCAACTCCTGCAGGTGAACGGTGGACTCGACCTCCACGGTCAGCTCGCCGTCTCGATAGCGAACGGGAACGACACGCTGCGCGAGCTCGTCCCCCACCGCGTCCTTCCAGGCCTGAAAGACGCGCATGTCCCGGGGCCGCGCGCCCAGCCCCGTGTCGCGCAGAAAGGCCTTGATCGCATGCCCGATGGGGCTGGGACCTTTCCGAGACTGATCATGCACGCGGTTCACCCCGTCGGACTCCTGCTCTTGCCTTCGGTGTCGTGGATCGATCGCGCTCGAGGCACGGCGGTCCGGGCGAAGAAGAAGCGCCTTCTTCCTCACTCGCTCAGACGTCGACCGTGATCGGCATCACGATGTAGATGTAGTTCTCGCCCAGCGTGAACTTGCCCGGGCTGGTCTTCTCGTTGTACTCGAGCCGGACGGTGTCGCTCTCGCAGTTCTTCAGTCCATCGATGACGTAGTCCGGATTGAACGAGATGTCTCCGGGCTTTCCGTGATAGTCCACCTCGATCTTGGTGGTCGCCTCGCCCATGACCGCGGAGCGGCCGAAGATCGTCAGGCTCTTCTTGTCCAGCGACAGGCGCACGGCCCGCGTATCCGTGCTCGTCACGTTCGACACGAGCTTCAGCTTCTGATGGAGCAGCTCCTTGTCCGCCTCCACCTTGTTCTCGCACGAGGCGGGTACGACGGCATTGTAGTGCGGGAAGTCGCCGTCGATGAGCCGCGCGAAGACCTCGGCGTGCGCGGTCTTCAGGCCGAACTGGTTCTCTCCGAAGTGAAGCCTGACCTGCTCGAGCGGATCGTCGATGACTCGGCAGAACAGCTGCATGCCCTTGGCAGGCACGATCGCCTGCGACGCGTCGGCGGCGTTCTTGCCCTGCGAGTCGATCGGATTGGAGGCGACGGCGAGCCGGCGGCCGTCGGTGGCGACCATCTGCAGGCTGTCGTTCTCGACCTTCGTGAGGATCCCGTGCATGGCGTAGCGCCCTTGCTCGCGCGCCGCCGCGAAGCTGGTCCGGGAGACGAGGCGCGTGAAGGACGCGGCCTGCATGGAGAAGGTGCCGTCGTCCGCAAAGCGGGCCACGACCGGATACTCGTCCGGATCGATCGTGGTGAGCTCGCAGTGGTCGCTTCCGCTCTCGATCACGAAGCTGTCGCCCTGGGTCGAGAGGTTCACGGTCTCTCCCGACAGGTCGCGGACGAAGTCCGCGGTGACCCTGGCCGGCACGAGGGCGGTACCCGGCTCGTGCACCTTGACGTCCTCGATGCGGTAGCGCACGGCCACGTCGAGATCGGTTCCGACGAGCTCGAGGGCGTCGTCGGTGGCCACCAGGCAGACGTTCTCGACGGCGGGACGAGTGCTCTTGACGGGAATGACGCTGGTGGTGATGGTCAGTCCGTCCCGGAGACGTTCACGTTCACAGAGGACTTTCATGCGAAGGGGTCCAAGGGGCTGACGGAGGAGGAGGGAAGCTCGAGGAGAGGAGCCAGGAACTCTCCCCGAGCCCGGGAGCGTTCCGCTCTTCTCTCTCTGATAGAAATGATCTTCATCTTAATAAGGGCGGGGCGGATTCGTGGAGAACGCGGGAGCCGCGGCGTCGGATCTCACGATCCTCACGGGAGTTAGGGAGGAAACCGGGTGTGGGGGTAACGACCCGGGCGCCGTGGAGAATCCGACAGCGGGGAGGAAACTGTGCACGGCTTTCCCCAGCGGTTCTCGCGCGTGTGGCGGCAGTGTTCATCGACTCGGACTTGTCCACCTTCCTCCAGAGGAACTCCGCAGGTGTCTCCACGGTATTCCACAACTCGCGGAGCTGGCCTGCGGAGGATCGGAGCGACCTGCCCCGGGGCTCCCGGCAGGCCCCGCAAGGGAGACCGAACCACCCTAAAACCGCCGGATTCGGGGCGATTCCTGGCGTTCGGCGGCCCCAGGGAATGGTAGCGAACGGCACGGAAAATGTACACCGCTCCATGCCCCGGGAGGGGCGTTCGACCACCCCGGATCCGCACCCCTCCGCGGCCGTCCGGGTCAGGACGACGAGGGCCCCCGGAGCTCCGCGGTCAGCTCACTGAGCAGGAGCTGGCAACTGGGATCCTCCTTGGCCAGGCGCGTGATCTTCTGGACCCCGTAGAGGACGGTCGAGTGGTCCCGACCGCCGAAGAAGCCCCCGATCTGCTCCAGGGACATGCGCGTGATCCGGCGGGCCAGGAACATCCCGATCTGGCGAGGATAGGCGATGGCGTTCGTGCGCCGGCGGGACTGCAGGTCGGAGAGCTTCACGCCGAACCGCTCCGTCACCACGCCCATGATGTCCTCGATCGAGGGCTGGCCCTTGCGGGCGTGGAACAGCTCTCGCAGGCACTGGCGGACCAGGCTGCAGGTGACGGCGTGCCCGCTCAGGCTCGCGTAGCCGAGCACCTTCGTCACGGCTCCCTCGAGCTCGCGGATGTTCGAGTCGATCTTCTCGGCGAGGAGGGCAGCGACGTCCTCCGGCAGCTCGTGACCGCGTTCCCGGCTCTTGCGCTTCAGAATGGCCATCCGCGTCTCGTAGCAGGGCATCTCGATCTCCGTGACGAGCCCCCACTTGAAGCGGGACACGAGCCGGTTCTGCAAGGTGGGGATGTCCACCGGCGGGCTGTCCGACGACAGCACGATCTGCTTGCCGGCGTTGTAGAGCGTGTTGAAGGTGTGGAAGAACTCCTCCTGGGTCCGCTCCTTGTTCGCCAGGATGTGGATGTCGTCCACGACGAGCACGTCGACGTTGCGGTACTTCGTCCGGAACTTGTGCAGATCGCCGTTCTCGAGCGCGCCGATGAAGTGGTTGACGAACGTCTCGCAGGAGAGATAGAGGATCCGGGCTTCGGGCGTCCGCTCGAGGATGCTGTGGCACAGGCTCTGCAGCAGGTGGGTCTTGCCGAGGCCGACGCTGCCGTGCAGGAACAGGGGGTTGTAGATGTGCCCCGGGTTCTCCGAAACCCCGACGCAGGCCGCGTGGGCGAAGCGGTTGCACGGCCCGACGACGAAGCTGTCGAAGCGGTAGTGCGAGTTCAGCGTGACGTCGCTCGAGAGCAGCAGCCCGTCGTCCCCGAACGCCGCGGGAAAGGCCCGCTCGGGGGTCGACGAGATCCGTCCGCCGGACGACCCGGCCCCGTTGCGGGAGTGCCCCGCCGGGCCACGAGAGGTGGACGCTCCGTCGGGCGAACCCGCGGATCCCCGGCTCACCACGGAGAACGCTCCCCCGGCGCCGCCTCCCGGCGGCTCGGTCCGGGACGGAGGGGCCGCGGTCCGCTCCGGATCGACCTCGAACTCGATCCGGTGAGGCGACTCGAGGACGCTCGCCACGGCCTCCTCGAGCACCGCGCGGTAGTAGTTGCGGAGCCAGTCCCGTGTGAACCCGTTCTGCACCGCGAGGTGCACGCAGCCCTCCTCCACGCGAGCGAGGGCCGTGCGGGTGAACCAGGTCTCGAACTGCTCGCGACGGAGCTTCGACCGCAGCCGTTCCTGGATGAGGGACCAGAGCTCGGTGAGCTGCACCGGATCGTGGATCGAGGTCGCGCGCGCCTCCGCATCGGAGCGGGCCACGGCCGAAGAATCCGGTGACTGCATGCGCTCTTCGCCCTCTGCTCGTTCGTGCCGGAAGGCCGGCGGACTCCAGACTGCTACCGCGAAACGAGATCGTGAACCGATCGGACACCTTGCGCCGTCGAGCGAGGCGAGGCGAGCTCCCCCGGTGCCCGATGCGCGTTTTTTCCCTTGGCTGCGGGCTCGACTCTCGAGACGAGCGGACACGTTCACTCGTCGCGCTCACCCGCAACGCGGAGGTATTACACGGCGACCCGGCGAGACCGTCAACGGGAGATTTAGCAATCTCTTATGAGTCTTGCACAACGCGTCGGTCAGTTCTCACGTTGCGTGCGACGGTCGCGAGAGTTTTCGCAGGATATCCACGAGCGAGACCTGCTCGTCGGGTGACGTCACGATCCGCGGCGCGCACGATCCGGTCGTACGCTCGCCGCGCACGCACGGTGATGCCGAGCCGGGAGACGCTCTCTCGACCGACGAGCGCGCGCGCGCGCGCTCGCGTTCGCGTCGTCCCTCACGCGACGTGTTGCCTTCACTCGCCGCACGAAGCGCGCGATCTTCCGGTAACGTCGAGACAAGTTCCGTTCACTGAAGGGCCGAGCAAGGCGCGCTCGCCTGTGCCCGGGAACCGGACCACCTCCCGGGCCGCGACACCGCGCAGGGAACCGGGGACCCGCATCACGACTCGGCGTGGGGGCCGCCTCTCCGTCGCGCCGCGAGGCAGGGGCGTACGGCCCGGCCGGCGCTCGTCGATCCGTCGTCGGCCACCTCGGCCCGACACGCCGCGGCGGGGCGGAGTGTCTCGTCGCAGTCCCGCTCGAGCACGCGCCGGTAGAGGGCTTCGTACTGGGCGACCACGAGATCGCGGTGGAAGCGCCGCTCCACGTCCGCCCGGGCAGCGCGGCCCATCGTCCGGGCCCGGTCCCGGTCGAACAGGAGCTCGCGGATCCTCTCCGCCATCGCCGGGGCGTCGTCCCGGGGGGCGAGAAGGCCCGTCTTCCCGTCCGTGACCACCTCGGAGACCCCCCCCACGTCCGTGGACACCACCGGGATCCCGCACGCCATGGCCTCGAGGGCGGAGAGGCCGAAAGACTCCTCCGTGCTGGCCATCAGGAACAGGTCCGCGGGGGCGAGCAGCCCGGGAAGGGCGTCCCGCTGGCCGAGGAAGAGGACCCGGTCCTGGATCCCGAGCTCCTGCGCCCGCTCGCGAGCGGCCCGCTGTTCGGGCCCGTCCCCCACGAGGGTGAGCCGGGCCTCCCGCCCCTCGGTGGCCGCCGCGAAGATCTCGATCAGCCACGGCACGCGCTTCACGGGGCGAAAGTTGGAGACGTGCACCGCGGTGGGCACGTCGGACCGGTGTCCGTTGCCGGCCCGGGGATGGAACTCCTCGGTGTCGACGAAATTGGGGATGACCTCGATGTCGCACTCCGCGCAGGTCGCCATGCAGAAGGTCTCGTGCGTCCGGCGGGCCAGGGAGTGGGAGACCGCGGTGGAGGCGTCGCTCGTGGCGATCAGGAACTGGGTCAGCGGGGCGTAGGAGGGATCCCGGCCGACGATCGTGATGTCCGTGCCATGCAGAGTGGTGATCACGCGGGGCGGGCAGCAGCCCGGATCCTCCTCGGCGGCGGAGCGAGCCAGGAAGGCGGAGACCGTGTGGGGCAGGGCGTAGTGGGCGTGCAGGATGTCGAGCCCCTCCTCCCGGTGCACGGTGAGCAGGCAGGAGGTGATCGCCAGGTCGTGGGGAGGCGAGGAGAACAGGGGGTATGGCAGCCCCTGGGAGAGGTGCATCTGCACGGGGCCCGTCGCGCGCGCGAGGCGGGGCGGCACCTCGTGGGAGAAGAGATGGACCGCGTGCCCGCGGTCGGCCAGGGAGAGCGCGAGCTCGCTGGCGATCACCCCCGACCCGCCATAGGTCGGGTGGCAGAGGATGCCGATGCGGAGGGGACCATCCATCACCGGGAAGGAGGGCCGGATCAGAGAGCCGGATCTCCGGGGATCCGATCCGTGGCCGAGCGAGGCTCGGGGCGCTGTTCGGGAGCGGGCTCCTCGTGCGACGACACCGCGGCCGGCTCGGGCGGGGACGGGGAGGTCTCCTCCGGCGCCTCGGCCGCGGGGGTGGGCGGCACGAGCTCCACGTTCTCCAGCTCCTCGTCCTCGGAGGCCTCGTTGGTCAGGATCTCACGGGCGAGGGCCCGGTAGTCTCGCGCCCCGTTCGACTCGGGCGCGTACTGGAGGATCGTCTGCCCGAAGCTGGGCGCCTCGGCCAGCCGCACGTTCTGCCCGATGGACTGGCGGAAGACCTGGCCGGGGAAGTAGCGGCGGAGCTCGGCGAGCACCTCGCGCGCCAGGCGCAGCCGACTGTCATAAAGGCAGGGAACGATCCCCGTGATGCGTAGCGAGGGGTGCATGCGGCGACGCACGAGATCCACCACCTCGACGAGCTTGCTCATCCCCTGCAGGGCGAAGAACTCGGTCTGCACCGCGATGAACACCTCGTCGGCCGCGGCGAGGGCGTTGATCGAGAGCAGCCCGAGGCTCGGGGGGCAGTCGAAGATCAGGTAGTCGAACGTCTCACCGCCATCCCCGGCCTGCGGCGCGCCGCGCCAGGTCTCGACGGCATCGCGCAGGATCGTCTCCCGTCCGAGGGCGTTCGCCAGCTCGAGCTCCGCCCCGGAGAGGTGGATGTCGGTCGTGACCGCGTACAGCCCGGGCATGCTCGTGGGCCGGATGGCCTCGGCGAAGGGTCGGTTGCCGAGCAGGACGTCGTAGGTGGTGACCGCCTCCGCGGCGAGGTCGAACCCGAGGTGCAGGGTCAGGTTCGCCTGGGGGTCGAGATCGACGAGCAGCACCCGCTTGCCCGCCTCGGCGAGGGCCGCGGCGAGATTGACCGCGGTCGTGGTCTTTCCCACGCCGCCCTTCTGGTTGATGAGCGCGATCTTCCGCATGATTCCCACGCGACCGCCCGGTCCAGCCCTCGGCCCCGCGGCCATCGCGGCGCAGCTGCGCGAGCCGGATTGTAGCGGCTCCTCCCCCCCGTGCCGGACGATTCCACATCCCCGCCGGCGAAAAAACCCGGTCGGAACGGGCCTTCCCCCCGGCCCTCCCCCGACTCTCCACATCTTTTCCCCAGCTTGTCCGCAACCACCGAACACGGTCGGCGGTCCTGGGGCCGACTCCCCTGGGTGGTCGGGAGCCGGCCGGTGGGCGGGGTGTCCTCCGAGCCCGGCCGTCAGAACAGGTTCGCGCCCTCGGCGGACAGCGGCCCCACGTGCAACAGCGGCTCCCCGTACCCGCACCCGATGCGCTCCCCCCAGTACCGCGCCTTCGTCTCCGCCCGCGCCAGGATGTCGGCGCCGAACAGGAGGTGGCTGCCGTCGTCTTCCCGGTCGGCCGGCTCGATCTGGGACGCGTAGCAGCGGATCAGCTCCACCTTGCGCGGCCACACCTCGTCGATCCGCACAACCAGCGTCGGGTCGAACGGCACGTGCCCCATGAAGTGGAAGAGCCGCGAGGGCCTCCAGGCCTCCGGGCCGCCATCCCGCTCCGCCAGGCGCGCCAAGCCGGAGAGGTACCAGGCCCGGCGGGTCAGCCTCCCACAGGCCACATGGTCGGGGTGCAGGTCCTCGCAGTGGTGGGCGAGCAGCAGGTCGGGGCGGTGACCGCGGATGAGCAGCGCGAGGGCCTCCGCCACCTCCTGGGTGTCGGCGACCTGCCCATCCGGCTGGTCGAGGTTCACGCGGAGGGGCAAGCCCAGGTAGGCGCTGGCCGCCTCCGTCTCGCGGCCCCGCTCCCCCACCGATCCCCTCGTGCCCAGCTCGCCCCGGGTCGCATCCACGATCCCCACCGCAGCGCCGGCGTCCAGCAGCCGGAGGATCGTCCCCCCCACCGAGATCTCCGCGTCGTCCGGGTGCGCGGCGACGACCAGGGCGTCGAGCTTCATCTTTCCTGGTTCTTGGTCGTTTCGTTCCATCATATGGCGGTTGACGTGTCCGAGGCGACCAGGCGAACGACGACGTGCTCCGTGGGCAGGGGCTCGATCTCGTCGAGCAGATCGTCCATCCAGCCGGTGCCGAAGCGGGCCGCGAACTCGAGCAGGCCCCGCACCCGCTCCTGGGGCGCCCCGCGCGGGAACAGGCCGTGGTTCAGGCGTCGGAAGTGTCGCTGGCCGCGCCCCTCCCGATTCGCGTGCACGCGGGCGGCCTTGCTCGCGAGGCGGTCGAAGATCTCCTGCACCTGCTTGCTCCGGCGACGAAGCTGGGCGGCGAGGCCCTGGTCCAGGTCGGCCAGCTCCTCGCGGAGACCGAGGAGCGCCGAGGCTGCCCGCTCCCCTTCCTCGCGCAGTCGGCGCACCACGGGTGCGGTCATGTCCCGCTCGGCGCTCGCCTCGCCGAGGCGGCCCCGGGCCAGCAACGCGTCGCGCGCGGTGAGGGAAAGCTTCTCGAGCGAGACCTCCGCCTCGGGATCCACGAGCGTGGCCGAGAGGCGGGGCACGAACGGAGTCCGGGGAACACCCGCCCGGTCGCGCAGCGGCGGCAGCTGCGCGTGGTAGCTCAGCTCTCCCCACCCTCCCACGTAGGCGGCCACGGGCAGGGCCATGTCCTGGACCACCGGGCGAAGGAGAGCACCTGGCGACCACTCGAGAGGCGCCTGCACGATCTCGGCGGCGAGCTCCGCGGCCGTGCGCGAGCCGCTCTCGTCGTCGTAGCGCAACTCCTCCCCGGCGAGGCGAAGCGCTTGCCGGCAACCGTCGACGAGCCGGAAGACGAGCGCCGCGGTGGCGGGATCGATCGCCGGCTCCTGACCGACCGAGATCAGGCGTCGAGAACCTTCCTCCAGCGAGGAACGCAGGTCGCTGACGACCACCCGGGCCAGGGAGCGGGAGAGCGCCTCGCGGATCCAGCCCGGCTCGATCACGAGGAGACCGTGATGTCCGAAGAGCGCGAGCAAGATCCGGGTGAAGGCGTTCGAAAACGACTCGCCGTTCCGTGGCAGAAAAACCTCGAGCGCCTTCTCGCGATCCTCTCCTTCCCAGAGGTTCTGCCGCAGCGCCTCGCGCACGGGGCCCAGTCGATGCTGCACCTCGTCGAACAAGATTCGCGAAAGAGGCTCGCGACCCGACGATGCGCTTGCCAGCCCGAGCTTGAACAGATCGAGGTGCGGATTCTGGATCCAGAGGTGGTGCACCTCCGCGATGTCGTGGTCGTCGGCGTGGTTCCAGAAGGCGGGGATGACGGGCACCTTCCACGCTTCGGAGAGGTCGCGCGCCAGCCGGACGGCGTGCAGCGCCTTGTAGACGTTGTACAACGGCCCGCCCAGGAACGCGGGCTGCTGACCCGACACGACCAGGGTCGCGCCAGGTTGCGCCAGCTTCCGTGCCGATTCGATCACGGAGACGTGCGGCTCGAAGCGGGCGAGCTCTCTCTCGAGGTCACGAGCGAGGGACGCACGATCCTCGTCGTCGAGATGATCCGGAGGCGACGGCAGAGCAGAGACGTCGGACGGGATCAGCATCTCCGGGAGCACGGTCGGTCGAGGACGGCCCGCCAACGTGTCGATCGCCTGCGAGGACAGACCCAGGACATCCGCCGGCAGGTGCTCGATCTGCAGAGTGACGCTGCTCATCGCCGAGCTCGAACGAGAGAAAGACGGAATCGTCGGCGACCGGAGGGCGCGATGGCGGGAACGAATCGTGCCGCGCCGCGAGTCATCGTGCTCCGGCGCGTCCGAGCGCCCCGCGAACGTCGGCGATCATGTCGTCGAGAGCCGAGCTGGCCGCGTCCTTCCAGTGTCGTCCCGTGTTCTCGGGCTTGCGCCACGCGAACGCGATCCCCCGAGAGGAGTTGATGATGGCGCCGCGCCACGGGCGCTCCGGATCGATGAAGGCATCCGCTACGTCGTGCGCGGTCGCACCCTGGGCGCCGTAGCCGGGAAGGAGGAGGGGCGTCCTGGGCATCGCGTCGCGAAAACGCTTGAGCTCCGCGGGATGCGTCGCGCCCACGACGGCGCCGACGGAGGACATCCCGCATTCGCCGAGGAAGCCCTCTCCCCACGCGGAAACCGCGGCCGCCACCCGCTCGCACACGCCCGGCGTGCCGTGGAGCTGGAACTCGCCGCTTCCGGGATTCGACGTGCGAACGAGCACGTAGAGGCCCCCTTCGCTCGCCCGGCACGAATCGAGGAAGGGCTCGATGGAGTCCGTGCCGAGATAGGGATTCACGGTGATCGCATCGCACCTCGCCGCGCCCGTTTCGGCGGAGTCGTCCTCGAGGAAGGCCCGCGCGTAGGCCGCGGCGGTGGAAGCGATGTCGCTGCGCTTCACGTCGCCGATGATCAGAAGGCCACACGATCGCGCATGAGCCACCACACTCTCCCACGCACGAACACCGTCCGCGCCCAGGACCTCGAAGAACGCCGACTGGGGCTTGACCACTCCGACTCGTCCCGCGGCGACATCGAGCAGCTCCTTGCAGAACTGCTCGAGCGCCAGAGCACGCTCCGTTCGCGGCGCGTGGGCGTCGCGGGCAACTGCGTACTCCTCGGGCAGCAAGTCCAGGTGGGGATCCACTCCGAGCAGACACGGGTTGCCGACTCGTTCCACGGCCGCGTCGAGACGATCGATCCACTTCACTTGCGATCTCCGGTCACTCTTGCTGTTTCGTATCCCCCGCCGACGCGTCGTCCTCGTCGTCGGGAGGAGCTTCGCTCTCGCTGTCTGGTCTCAGCGCTTCTTCGAGGGCGGGAAGCGACGGCTCCCAATCGTCGACCATGGGATCATCGACGCGCTCGCGATCGGGGATCAACACGCCGCCCGTCATGGTGATGCGCAGGGCCTCGTCCACGCTGATCGATACCGGGATGATCCGGTGATGTTCGACGAAGATCGTGTAGCCCGTCATCGGCATCGGTGACGAGGGAACGAAGACGCCGACGAATCGGCGTCCGGTCTCCTCGCGGAGTGTCTTGAGCGCGCTGCTCGTCACGAAGGCGATGGACCAGAGGCCCGGGCTCGGATAGGGCACGAAGACGACCGTGTCGAACTCGATCTTCTTCTCCGCGAAGAAGAACTCCACGAGCTGCTTGCTGTACGGATAGACCGATCGGACGATCGGAATCGCGTGCATCGCCTTGTCCAGACGCGCGACGGTGCGCTTTCCGACGAAGCTCCCCATCATCCAGCCGAGCCAGAGGACGAGCAACAGCGAGAGAGCGACACCGAAGACCGGGTGCACACGACCCGCGACCTCTTCGCGGAGCCTCTCGCCGTTGATCGCCAGCTCGTCGAAGTCCTTGAAGAACGAGCTCCGCTCCTCGCGGAGAAGCAAGAGCTCGGTCTTGCCCAACGGAGTGGCGAGCTCTTCCGCGGCCAGGCCGACCGGGAGACTGTTCTTGTCGACGAAGTCCAGATCGAACGGATCGATCTCGATGCGCCGCAAGACCTTCCAGCCGAACGAGTTGCTCTCCAGGCTCCAGTAGATCGCCCCGTTGATCGGGCCGGTCACGTACTTGCCTACCGTCTGGATCAACAACCCGAAGACGACCAGGGTCAGGACCGCGGGGGCCAGCGTGACCAGGCCGCGCAGGAAGAAGCGCGACAATCCCTTCGGTGCCTCCTTCTTGGGCCGCCCCCGGGCCCGACGACCCACGCCGCGACGGCGCTTGCGGCGCGGAGCGCTCTCCTCCTCCGCGGCGCCGGCGGCCTCTCCGGGAGGGGGGTCGGTTCGGTCGGAATCCGTCATGGCAATCGATGGGGGCGGGGGATCTTACCCCCCTGCGTCCCCCGGATCCGTGTCCTTCGGGACGTTCGGGAGATCCGGGCCGCCCCTGCGCCCACCGAGCCCTCCTCCGGTCTCGTCCGCCTCACCGACGCCGCCCCCCTCGCCTGCGGCCCTGCACGCCTCCAGAAACCGGGCGGCGAGAGCGTCCGCCACGGGCAGGCCCCGCTCGGTGAGCCGCCAACGCTCCCCCACCCCCTCGAGCCACCCGTCCCGGGCGAGTTCCCGGGCCAGCCGCACCGCGGGATCCTCCCCGAGATCGAATCCGGCGGTCGCACGCGCCTCGTCGGGGGCCACCCCCTCGGCCATCCGCAGCCCCAGCCACCACGTCTCACCCAGGCGCTCCGCGGGCGGGAGGGTCTCCTGCCAGGCGGGCCGGAAGCGCCCCGACTGCACGCTCGCGCGCCAGGCCCCGATCGAGCGCGGATTGCCGGAGCGCGTCTGGTCGACCTTGCTCGCCGCGGAGGGGCCGATCCCCACGTGATCTCCGTTGCGCCAGTAGTTGATGTTGTGGGCGCACTGGTGTCCATTTGCTGCGTAGTTCGAGACCTCGTAGGGGGGCAAGCCGGCTTCGCGGAGGCGCGTCCTCGTGGCCTGCAGGAAGGCGAGCTCCTCCTCCTCGGCGAGCGGTGTCAGCCGGCCTTCGGCGAGCCAGGTCCCGAAGGGGGTCTCCTCCTCGAAGCTCAGGCAGTAGGCGCTGACGTGGTTCACCCCCTCGTCCAGGACCCGGCCGAGGTCCTCCTCCCAGGAGAGGACAGTCTGCCCGGGCACCGCGTGGATCAGATCCACCCCCACGCTCCTGAACCCGGCCTCGCGGGCGATCCGCGCCGCCGCCAGCCCCTCCTCGACCCCGTGAGGGCGGCCGAGGAGCCGCAGCAGGTCGGGGCGAAGGCTTTGCAGCCCCACCGTCACCCGGGTGATCCCCAGGGCCCGGAGACCGGCCGCCTTCTCGCCCGAGAGGCTCTCGGGGTTGCACTCCATCGTGGATTCGGCGGCGGCTTCGCGGAATCCCGTGATCTCGTGGAGCTCATCCAGGAGACGCTCGAGCTGGCGGGTCGTGAGGATCGACGGCGTGCCGCCTCCCAAAAAGAGCGTGCGGGGCTCCCTCGGCGCCCTCTCCCGCGCCTCCTCGAGCAGGGTCTCGACGAAGGCGTCGACGTCCTCGACCGGCTTCGAGAAGAAGTCGCAGTAGCTGCACTTGGTCAGGCAGAACGGGACGTGAACGTACAGCGGTGTGCCGGGAGGGGCTCGGTCCGGACGAGAATCCGGAGAGCCGGCCGTGGGGAGGTCCTTGCGTGCACCCATGTCCTGCGCGACGCCCGGGCCGCTTCCCCGAGGATACGTGGCAAGAGACGGGCGCGGCTCCAGTTTTCGGGAGCCGCGCCCATGGCTCGTCCGGTAGCGCCGGTTCGAGCCGCAGCCGAACGGCTTTGTGCCGCCCGGCGGTCTCGATGGTCGTGGCCTCTCGGTTCGCGGCGCCCGTCGGCGAGCGCGCTCTGCGAATCGTC